>JAJRUI010000085.1 GCA_024277875.1 Deferrisomatales bacterium | reverse complement strand
TCGGCGATGGTGGCCGGGTTGCGCGGATCGTCCTCGGGGATGCCGGCCTCGACCTTGCCCACCAGGTCGGCGCCAACGTCGGCCGCCTTGGTGTAGATGCCGCCGCCAACGCGGGCGAACAGGGCGATCGAGGAGGCGCCCATGGCGAACCCGTTGAGATACTGGGCCGTGTCAGGGGTGCCGAAGAAGTAGTACAGGATGCCCAGGCCGAGCAGGCCGAGGCTGGCCACGGACAGCCCCATCACCGCGCCGCCCGAGAACGCCATGTTCAGGGCCTTGCCCATGCCCGAGTCGCGCGCCGCCTCGGAGGTGCGCACGTTGGCCCGGGTGGCCGCTTTCATGCCGAGGAACCCGGCGAACATCGAGCACGACGCGCCGCCCAGGAACGCCCACGCGGTCATCGGCGCGATCTTCCAGAACAGCAGCCCGAACACCACGGCGATGAAGATCGCGAGCAGCTTGTACTCGCTCTGGAGGAATACCATCGCGCCCTCGTGGATGGCGTCGGCGATCTCCTGCATCTTCTCCGAGCCTGCGGGCTGGTTCTTGATCCACGAGTAGATCATGGCCGCGCAGATCAACCCCGCGACCCCGAACAACGGCGCGTACAAGGTCCAGGTAGACAGGTTCTCCATGTTGCCCTCCCTTGCGGAAAAGTTAGGTTAGTCGTGCATCCGGTTCATGGCCTGGTTCGGGCCCTCCCAAACGATATGCTCCACGGCGTCGGCGGCTCGGTCGAGGACGGCCGGCACGAGCGCGGCCTCGTCCTCGTCGAACGGGCCCAGCACGTGGTTGGTCACCCCCACCGTCCCCACGGGTCTGCCGATACCGATTTTCAGGCGGACGAACGCGTCCTCCCCCAGGGCGGCCAGGATCGATCGGATCCCGTTGTGGCCGCCGTGGCCACCGCGGGTCCGGATCCGCAGGCGACCGAACGAAAGGTCTAGGTCGTCGTGGACCACCACCAACCGGTCGAGGTCCTGTCCGAAGCGATCCACGAGGCGGGCCACCGCCTCGCCGCTCCGGTTCATGTAGGTCTGTGGCCGGGCCAGCACCACGGGGCACCCTTCCAGGCAGGCGTCGGCCACAAGGCTGTGGCACGTCTCGCGCCACGGCCCGGCTGCCCACCGGTCGGCCACCCGCTCCACCACCCGGAAGCCCAGGTTGTGCCGGGTTGCCGCGTACCGGGGCCCGGGGTTGCCGAGGCCCACCACCAGGTGCCCCTCGCCCGGGCGCGCCACAGACAACAGGGGCTATTCCTCGGCCTGGGGCGCCTCTTCGGCGGTCTCCTCCTCCCCTTCCTCGACTTCCTCTTCCTTGGCGCCCGACGGGGACACCACGGCACACACGGCCAGTTCGGGGTTGGTGAGGAACCGGACGCCCTCGGCCACCTCGAGGTCGCTCACGTGGATCGAGGCGCCGGGCTGCATCTCGCTCACGTCCACCACGATCGCTTCGGGCAGGTCGTCGGGCAGGCAGGCCACCCGGAGCTGGCGCCGGGCCACCTGCATGATCCCTCCCATCTTGACCCCGATCGCCGTTCCCTCCAGCCGGATCGGCACCGTGGCCTGGATCATCCGGTTGGGGTCGAGTTTGTAGAAGTCGGCGTGGATGAACTCGCGCCGGACCGGGTCCACCTGGAGGTCCTTGATCAGCACGCGCAGGCCGTCGACCCGTTCTTCCGAGCATTTCAGGCGCAGGAACACGTTGCGCTGGGCCGGGGTGGACATGGCCTTGACCAGGTCCTGCTCCCGGAACGTCACCATCGCGGGCTCCATGTCGGGGCCGTATACCACCCCGGGGGTCTTGCCGGCCGCCCGGAGCTTGCGCGCGGTGCCCTTGCCCGCGCTCTCCTTGTACTCCACGTTGAGATCCACTTCGCTGTGCATCGGACGCAACCTCTCTTTCCGTCGAGTCGTCGTTGTTCCCGTGCGTGCTACACGAACAGGGAGCTGACCGAGCCGCACTCGGTGATCCGGCGGATCGCCTCGGCCAGAAGCGGTGCCACGCTGAGCACCCGGATCCGGCCCGACTCCCGGGCCGCCTCGCCCAGGGGGATCGTGTCGGTGGTGATCAACTCCTCCAGGGGGGATTCCTTGATCCGGTCCACGGCGGGCCCGGACAGGATCGCGTGGGTGCACGCCGCGTACACCCGTCGTGCCCCGTTCTTCTTGAGGGCCCGCGCCGCGTTGGTGAGGGTGCCCGCGGTGTCCACCATGTCGTCGAGCAGGACGGCGTCGCAGCCGTCCACCTCGCCGATGATGTGCATCACCTCGCTCACGTTGGCTTTTTCCCGGCGCTTGTCGATGATGGCCAGGCCCGCGTCCAGCCGTTTGGCGAACGCGCGCGCCCGTTCCACCCCTCCCGCGTCCGGGCTCACCACCACCAGCTTCTCGTTCTGGAACCGGCGGCGGATCTCGTCGAGCAGCACCGGCGTGGCGAACAGGTTGTCCACGGGGATGTCGAAGAATCCCTGGATCTGTCCCGCGTGCAGGTCCACCGTCAACATCCGGTCCACCCCGGTCACCGTGATCAGATCGGCCACCAACTTGGCCGTGATCGGGACCCGGGGGTTCACCTTGCGGTCCTGGCGCGCGTACCCGTAGTACGGCACCACCGCCGAGATCGAGTTGGCGCTGGCCCGCTTCAGGGCGTCGATCATCACCAGCAGTTCCATCAGGTGGTCGTTCACCGGCGGACCCGTGGGCTGCACCACGAACACGTCCCACCCGCGAACGCTCTCCTCGATGTCGACGCTGATCTCGCCGTCGCTGAACCGTTTGACCGTGGCCCGCCCGAGGGGCAGTCCCAGGTGCCGGCAGATCGCCTCGGCCAGGGGCCGGTGGGCGTTGCCCGTAAAGATCCGAACGTTGTGCATTGGGTGTGTTTCTGGCGCGCGCCGACGTGGAGAGCGGGGCACGGCGTCCAGGCGCCCCGTCCTCGCGTTGCAACCCTGCCGAACCCTCGCCCCGCCCTGGCGGCGTCGGGCGGCCGCAGCCGCCCGGGCAAAACGAATGGCTGGGGCGGGAGGATTCGAACCTCCGAATGCCGGAATCAAAATCCGGTGACTTACCGCTTGTCGACGCCCCAGCAAAAGGCGCCAACCGCCCGGAAAGCGCCGGTCACGGCGCGGGCAGCGTGTGCACGACCCGCACCCGCCACCCCGCGGCCTCGGGGAAGCCGCCCAAACACTCGGCCGCGGTCCGGGCTTCGGCCTCGGTCCGGAGCAGCCCGAACACCGCCGAGCCCGAGCCGGACATCAGCCGGTGCCGCGCGCCGGCGCGGGCCAGCGCGTCCAGGGCTGCGCCCACTGCCGGTTCCGCGGCCCGGGCGGGAGATTCCAGGTCGTTGCGCAAAAGACCCTCGATCCCCTGAAAATTGAACTGCGCTATCCTAGGGGCCGGTCCAGGGGATGTCAACCCCTGATTCAGGCCCGAAAACACGCGCGCCGTCGACAGAAAAACGCCGGGCCACACCACCACCAGCCATACCGGATCGGCGGCCGGGATCGGCGTGACCCGCTCCCCGATCCCCTCGACCCACGCGGGGCCGCCGGCGAAAAAGAACGGCACGTCCGCGCCCACCGCGAACGCGGTGTCGGTCCGGTCCCGCCCGGACAGGCGGCGGCCGAACAGTTGCTCCAGGCCGTGGACCGTGGCGGCCGCGTCGCTGGAGCCGCCGCCCAGGCCCGCGCCGGCCGGGATTCGTTTGGTCAACTGGATCCGCACGCCGCCCCGGACGCCGGTGCGCTCCAGGAAGAACCGTGCCGCCCGGCAACACAGGTTGTCCTCGCCCGGCGCGACCTCCGCTCCGGGGCCGGCCAGTTCCACCCGGCCGTCCCCCTCCAGGGGCTCCACGACCACCTCGTCGTACCACGCGATCGGCGCCATCAGCATGCGCAGGTCGTGGTAGCCGTCGGCCCTGCGGCCGAGCACCTCGAGGCGCAGGTTCACCTTGGCGGGAGCGCGCACGTGGACGGCACGGGGCAACGGGCTCCTCCGGTGGTGGGAAAGGCGGGGTGTATACCCGATTCTCGGATGAAAGAAAAGCCCGGCCGAAGGCCGGGCTTTTCCCCGGGCCGGGCGGAACGCTCACGTCTCTTCGAACATCTCCTTCTCGGCGCCGCAATCCGGGCAGGTCCAGTCGTCCGGCAGGTCCTCGAAAGCGGTGCCGGGTTCGACGCCCTGGTCCGGGTCTCCGGCGGCCGGGTCGTAGATGTAGCCGCAGATGGTGCACTGGTACTTCTTCATGGTTGCCTCCTCGGGTTGTCCGTTGGAACCGGGGCGGTCGGCCGGTCCGGCCGCCCGTCCGTGCAAACATGACACGGCATCCCCCGGTCTGCAAGGCGGTCCGTCGTTTACGCCGTGGTGCGGGTTCGGGTAGGATGTCGGCACATCGCAGTCGGGTTGGGGGGTCATGGCACGTTTTCGTTTGTTCCGGGCGGGAATCTGGGTCGTCCTGGTCGGGGCGCTGCTGCTGGGCGCTCCCCGGGGCGTCTGCGCGGCGGGGGACCACCGCGCCCTGTACAAACAGGGACTTCGCGCGTACCGGGCCGGCAACATCGAACAGGCGATCGACCGGTTCCGGCGGTCCGAGGATGCCGATCCCACCTACCCGTACCCCGCGTTCGCCCTGGGGCGGATCTACCACCAGCTGTTCGTCCAGGAGATGCGCTACTACCGGGACGCGGTCGAGGCCTACGACCGCGTGGCCGTGCTGCTGCGCATCGATCCCCCATCGGCCGGCGAACGGTCCCTGTACCAGGCGTTCTTCTTCCGGGGGTTGCTCCTGCTCAAGGGGGGCGACTACGCAGCCGCGATCCGGTCCCTCACCGAGTTCCAGGAACTGCTCCCGGACTTCTACGCGCCCGAACAGGTGCACAACGCGATCGGGATCGCCCACTACTACCAGGACCAGTACGACGAGGCGGTGAGTTCGTTCAAGGCGGCGTTGGACGACAAGCCCGACTATCCCGAAGCCCGGTTCAACCTGCGCAGCGTGTACACCCGTCTGGCCACCTATAACGAGGCCGTGGCCGCGGCCCGGGCGGCCGACGTGGACACCGCCCTGGCCAAGGCCGCGCGGCTCCGGGAGTTCGCGCCCCGGTACCTGCCGGGCCGGCAGCTCGAAGCCGATCTGCTCCGGCAACTGGGCGAACTCGGCCCGGCCGAGGCCGCGTACAGGGAGATCGTGGCCCTGGGGCCGGGCAACCCGATCTCGTACACGGCCCGCCTGGAGTTGGCCAAGCTGCTGGCCGGCCGCAACCGGGTGGGCGAGGCCCTGGACCTGCTCATGGAGAACCGCAAGCGGTTTCCCCGGGTGCCCGATCCCGAGGCCAAGCGGGAACTGGACGCCCTGGTCCGGCGGCTGGAGACGATCCCGTGAGGGCCGGGTGGGCGGCCGCAGCCGCACTCCTGCTCGGGTTGGGGTGGGCGGTTCCTGCCCGGCCAGAGGAACCTCCGCCGGTCACCGGGGCCCACGCGGACCTGGCGTGCGACGACTGCCACGGCTCCGGCCGGGTGACCGATTGCTGGGAGTGCCACGAGGCGGTGGAGAACCCCCACCCGGTGGGGGTCTCGCCCACGATCCCCTTGCCGGACTGGGTGCCCCTGGGGCCGGACGGTGCCTTGCTGTGCCGGTCGTGCCACCGGCTCCACGGCGGCGACCCGGCCACCCGGTTCCTGGCCGGGCCGGCGGGAGCGACCCGGCTCGGGTTCTGCGTGTCGTGCCACGGCAGCCGGCTCGAACACGCCGACCCCCACAAGGCCCGGCGGGGGCCGGGCCGGTGCGAGTTCTGTCATGCGCGCAAGGAAGGGGTGCTCCAGACCGGCCCGGGAACCGCCCGGCTGGAGATCAAGCGGCTGTGCAACTTCTGCCACGACGTGCTCGCCAAGGGACATCCCCGCAACGTGGACCCGTCCCTGGAGATCCCGGACGGCCTTCCCCTGCAGGCCGGCGGCGCGTGGTCGTGCTACACCTGCCACGACCCCCACGGCACCACGGACACCACCCACCTGCTGCGGTCCGAGCTGGCGCGCCACCTGGAACGGGGCCTCGAGGAGAACCCCCACCGGGACGAGTACTTCGCGTGCAAGGCGTGCCACACCTCGTCCCTCGCCGACGAGATCACCGCCCCGGACTACAAGCTGCGCTACCGGGGCGACGTGAACGTGCTGTGCATCAGCTGCCACGTGACCGACCGGAGCCACCATCCCACCGGCCTCAAGCCCCCCCCGGCGATCCGGCGGCAGATGGACCGGTCGGACCTTGGCTTGCCCCTGGGCGCCAACGGGGAGATCACGTGCTACACCTGCCACGACAACGGGTGCGCCGCCGGCCGCATGGGGATGACCGAGCGGTACTACGACCGGGCGGCGTCCCGGTCGGACCTGTGCGGCGCGTGCCACGACCGGAGCGCCCTGACGGCCACCACGCCCCATGTGGACCGGATGGACCGGTGCACCGTGTGCCACCTGCGGACGCCCGTTCCCGGGGTCACCGAGGCCCGCACCGGCCTCGTGGCCATTCCCCGGTTCGTGTGCCTGCGGTGCCACGACGTAAAGCCCCACCCGGTGAATGCCGATCATATCCGGGTGCCGACCGACAAGATCCAGGTGGACCCGTCCCTGCCCCTGGGGCCCGGGGGAGAGGTCACATGCCCGACCTGCCACGACCCGCACGCGTCCGATCGCGGCTTTCCCGCCCGGCTGCGCGCCGCGCCCGGCGAGCTGTGCTCGCTGTGCCACTGGCGCTGATCCTCGCCGGTCCGGCCGCCGCTGCGATCTACAAGTGGGTCGACGAGGCCGGCTCGATCCACTTCACCGACAACCTCCAGCAGGTCCCCCCCCGGTACCGGGACCGGGTGCGCTCGATGAGCGACCGGCTGCCGCCAGCCCGGCCCCGTGCGCGGATCCCCCTGAAGGCGACCCCCAGCGGATACCTGGTGGACGTGCGGCTCAACGGCCGGACCCGGGCCCGGCTGGTGCTGGACACCGGTGCGTCGGCCACCGTGCTGAGCCGCCGGGTGGCTCGGCAGGCCGGGCTCACGGTGCGCCACGACCCGCCGGTGCGGGTCCAGACCGCGGGTGGGGTGGTGACGGCGGGCTGGGCCGAGGTGGACCGGGTCGAGGTGGGGGGGCGCACGGCCGGTCCCCTGCGGGCGGTGATCCACGACGCCGTGCCCGGCGCCGACGGACTCCTGGGCATGGATTTTCTGGGCGCGTTCCGGGTCGAGATCCAGGCCGACGGTCCCACCCTGCTGCTGAACCCGCCGTAGCCGGTAGCGGAAAAAGCAACCTGCTACGCGCCCCACGGGTGGGGTTTTTCAGCATCCTGGTAGGTTCCGGCGCCGTCTTGCCGGGAGGGCCCGGGCCCGTATAATGGCCGTCCTTCGAACTTCAGCGTCTCGCGGGGAAAACATGAACGACGTCGTCGCCATCGTGCTGGCAGCGGGCAAGGGCACCCGCATGAACTCGGACCTGGCCAAGGTGCTCCATCCGCTCCTGGGCCGTCCCCTGCTGGCCTATCCCCTGGCCGCGTGCCGGGACGCGGGCGTGGGCCGCATCGTGGCCGTGGTGGGCCACCAGGCTGACCGGGTGCGCGAGACCCTGGCCGCCCCGGACCTCACGTTTGCGCTCCAGGCCGAGCAGCGGGGCACCGGCCACGCCGTGGCCGTGACCCGGGACGCCCTCGACGATTTTTCCGGCACCGCCCTGATCCTGTGCGGCGACGTGCCGCTGCTGCGGCCCGAGACCCTCGCTCACCTGGCCGACCGGCACCGGGCGTCGGGCGACCGGGTCACCGTGCTGTCCATGGCGCCCGCCGACCCCACGGGCTACGGCCGGCTGGTGCGGGACGCCGATGGCCGCCTCCGGGCGATCGTGGAGGAGCGGGACGCCGATGACGCCCAGCGGGCCGTGGGCGAGGTGAACACCGGCACCTACGCCGTGGACGTGCCGTGGCTGTGGGACGCGGTGGCCGGCCTGGCCGCGGACAACAGCCAGGGCGAGTACTACCTGACCGACATCGTGGCCGCCGCCGCCCGGGAGGGCCGGGCGGGCTCGGTGCTCCTCGACGATCCGGGCGAGGTGATGGGCGTCAATTCCCGGGTGCACCTGGCCGAGGCGTCGGCCGTGCTCCGCGACCGGATCAACCGGGCGTGGATGGAGGCCGGGGTCACCCTGGAGGACCCGGCCTCCACCTGGATCGAGCCGGGCGTGGAACTCGAGCCCGACGTGGTTGTGGGGCCGGCGTGCCGGCTGGCCGGGACCTCCCGGGTCGCCGCCGGCGCCCGGATCGAGACCGGGTGCGTGGTGACCGACAGCGAGATCGGGCCGGGCGCCCGGCTCAAGCCCTACAGCGTGGTGGGCGAGGCCCGGGTGGGGCCCGGCGCCCAGGTGGGGCCGTTCGCCCACCTGCGGCCCGGCGCGGTGCTCGAGGACGACGCCAAGGCGGGCAACTTCGTCGAGATGAAGAAGGCCGTGCTCGGCCGGGGCAGCAAGGCGAGCCACCTGACCTACCTGGGCGACGCGGCCGTGGGGCCGGGCGCCAACATCGGCGCGGGAACGATCACCTGCAACTACGACGGCGTCAACAAGCACGCAACCGTGATCGGCGCGGGCGCGTTCATCGGGTCCAACACCGCCCTGGTGGCGCCCGTGACCGTGGGCGCCGGGGCCACCGTGGCGGCCGGCTCCACCATCACCAAGCACATTCCCGACAGCGCCCTGGGCGTGGCCCGGGCCAAGCAGCGCAACGTCGAGGGCTGGTCCGAGAAGACGGCGAAAAAGGGCGGCGGTTGACCCGCCGCCACTCACCGCTTACCGATTACCGACCACCAATCACAGGAGCCAGACCAAATGTGCGGAATCGTCGGCCACGTGGGCAGCCGCCCCAGCGCGCCCATCCTGCTCGAGGGCCTGAAACGGCTGGAGTACCGGGGGTACGACTCGGCCGGCCTGGCTGCGGTGGAGGGGGGTGCCGTGCGGGTGATCCGCAGCGTGGGCAAGCTGTCGGCCCTGGAAGAGAAGCTCCGGGGCACCGAACTGCGGGCCACCCTGGGCATCGGCCACACCCGGTGGGCCACCCACGGCCGGCCCAGCGAGGAGAACGCCCACCCCCACGCCGTGGGCAACGTGGTCGTGGTGCACAACGGCATCATCGAGAACTACCTGGCCCTCCGGGCCGAGCTGTCCGCGGCCGGTCACGCGTTCGGCAGCGAGACCGACACCGAGGTGGTCCCCCACCTGCTCGACCGGTCCCTGCGGGAGGGGATGGACCTCGAGGAGGCCCTGCGCGAGACCCTGAAACGGCTCGACGGCTCGTACGCCCTGGCCGTGATCTCGGCCGACCGTCCCGACCGGATGCTGGCGGCCCGCAAGGCGAGCCCCCTGGTGGTGGGCCTGGGGGACGGCGAGACGTTCGTGGCCAGCGACATCCCGGCCCTGCTCAGCGAGACCCGCCGGTTCATCTTTCTCGAGGACGGGGACGTGGCCGTGTGCGACCGGTCCGGGGTGCGGATCACCGACCTGGACGGCCGCCCGGTGGACCGGCCGGTCCAGGTGGTCCAGTGGACCCCGGCCATGGCCGAGAAGGGCGGGTACAAACACTTCATGCAGAAGGAGATCTTCGAACAGCCCCGGGCGATCGCTGACACCCTGTCGGGCCGGCTCGCGTCGGTGGAGGGCGCGGTGCACCTGGACGGCGGGGACTAGACCGACCCGATCCTCAAGCGGATCTCCCGGCTCCATATCGTGGCGTGCGGCACCAGCTGGCACGCGGGCCTGGTGGGCAAGTACTGGATCGAGCAGATCGCCCGGGTGCCCGTGGAGGTGAGCCTGGCGAGCGAGTTCCGGTACCAGGACCCGATCCTGGGGCCGAATACCGGCCTGGTGCTGATCAGCCAGTCCGGGGAGACCGCCGACACCCTGGCCGCGCTCCAGGAGGGCCGGGACAAGGGCACCCCGATCCTGTCCATCTGCAACGCCGTGGGATCGAGCATCCCCCGGGCGTCCGATGCCGTGTTCTATACCCACGCCGGGCCCGAGATCGGCGTGGCGTCCACCAAGGCGTTCACCACCCAGCTCGTCACCCTGTATCTGATGGCCCTGCACCTGGGCTCGGTGCGGGGCACCCTGGGGCCCGAGGGGCTGGCCGAGCGGATCGAGCGGCTGCGGGCCGTGCCCGGCGCCGTGGAGCAGGCCCTGGAACTCGAGCCCGAGACCGAGGCCGTGGCCAAGGAGATCATGGATGCCACCAGCGCCCTGTACCTGGGTCGAGGGCTCCAGTACCCGATCGCCCTGGAGGGCGCCCTGAAACTCAAGGAGATCAGCTATATCCACGCCGAGGGCTACGCCGCCGGCGAGATGAAGCACGGCCCCATCGCCCTGATCGACGAGACCCTCCCGGTCATCGCCCTGGCGCCCCGGGGCAGCACCTACGAGAAGATGCTGTCCAACATCCAGGAGGTGCGTGCCCGGGACGGCCTGGTGTATGCCGTGGCCACCGAGGGTGACGACGGCGTGGGGCCGTCGTGCCTCGACGTGCTCAGGGTCCCCGCGTTCCACGAAGAACTCCTGCCCGTGATCACCTCGGTGCCGCTCCAACTGCTCGCCTACCACGTGGCCGTGCTCAAGGGCACCGACGTGGACCAACCCCGGAACCTCGCCAAGAGCGTCACGGTGGAGTGACGGCTGCTCGCCCGGGTTTCGACCAAAAGTATTGCCGCATGGCCCCGGGGTGGCGCCCGGCCGGAATCATGCGCCCACCCCATACCCTGGCAATGCTTTTGAATGTCAATATATCGTCTTCGGGGTGATTGACCCGCTCCCCCCTTCTCAGGCCATCCGGGCGAGCAGTCACGCCTCGGGGCTGATGAGTTGCAGTTTGGGGAAGTAGGTGCGGTACCGGCGGGGGTCGCGGGTGACGAGGGTGAACCCCTCCACGGCCGCGTGGGCGCCGATGTAGAAGTCGGGGAGCGGCGCCGTCCGGGAGCCGCCCCGCCTCCGGTACGCGAGGAAGGCCTTTCCGGCCAGAAACGCCGCGGGCCAGGGAAGGGGATCGCGGCGAAACGCGTCCCGCGACAGGCAGGCATCCAGGTCCTCGATCCGTTCGAACCCGATGCCCACCTCGGCGTAGATGATGGGGTTGATGACGAGTACGCCCCGGTCGGCGCGCTCGGCCAGTCGGGCGGACGACCACCCGAACCACCGGGGGCCCTCTGTCAGCACGTCCAGCAGCACGTTGCTGTCGACCAGGTACGCCATCACTCCTCGCCCCGGGTAAGGGCGAGGATCTCGTCGGTGGTGAGGGCTTTCGTGGCCCTGCCGCGCATGTTCTCGACGATTCGCTTGCCGCGGCCAGGGCTTCGCGGGCTTTTCACCACCCGCAGGCTGCTGCCCTCCACCACGAAATCCACCTCGGTGCCGGGCAGAAACCCGAGCTGCTCGCGAATCCTCTGGGGGATGGTCACTTGTCCTTTGCCGGTGATCCGCATCAAAATCCTCCGGTAAGATTCTTACCGCCTGAGTCTTGCGTGGGCCGACGGCCATGTCAAGGGGTACACCCCCCCCGTCGTACATCCCATCGGGGCCCGGGCCAGGGGTGACGCCCCGGGAGGGTCGTTGTGCGAGCCGGTCCCCGCAGCGGAATGTGGGGGGATGCTGAAGGTTCCTGAACGCTTGACGAATGCTCCCCGTACCGGTAGTTTTCAACTAGTTTCGCAAACTGGTTTGATCGGAGGGGGTCCGGTGACCATTCAAGTGGGCGCGTTCGAGGCAAAGACGCACCTGTCCCGGCTCCTAGCCGCGGTGGAGCGCGGGGAGCGGGTGACGATCACCCGGCGGGGCAAACCCGTCGCCATGCTGGTACCCCCGGAGCCGGCCGCAGAGCCCCAGGGCGACGATCTGGTGCGGGAGTTGGCGGCGCTTCGTGCCCGCACTCGCCCCGGTCCGGAGTCGATTCGGGAGCTGCGCGACGAAGGGCGGGATCGGTGAGCCCCCTCGTGGTCGACTGTTCCGTGACGGCGGCCTGGTGTCTCGAGGACGAGACCAGCCCGGCTGCGGAGCGGGTGCTGGAGCGGGTGATCCGGGAAGGGGCCTTGGTGCCGGCGCTCTGGGCGTTCGAGATGTCCAACGTGCTCGTCGCTGCGGAGCGTCGGGGGCGGATCACGGCTGCCGATGCCGAGCGGGCCGTCGAACTCCTCCGGCGGCTTCCCATCGTCCTCGATCCCCCCCACGCCGGCACCCTGGCCCGGTGCCGGGCCGTCGGACGGGAGCACGGGCTCACCGCCTACGATGCCGGCTACCTCGACCTCGCGCTCCGGCGGGGGCTCCGGCTCGCCACCTTCGACGGGGAGTTTGCCGCCGCGGCCCGCCGCTCCGGCGTCTCCCTGGTGGCGCCTCCCTGAGCTTCCCGGGCCCGCACGAGCCCTGCCGTCCACCCTGCCGAGCCCGCCCTCGGCTCAGCCTGCCCGGTCCTCGCGCAGCACCCCGGTCTACCCCAGCGCCAGCTCCGGTTTTCGCGTCTCGGGCACGGTCGGCAGGGACCGTGACGCGGCGGAAGCACCGCGTTTTTGCTTGGAACACCGCCTCCCGTTCCGGTAGTTTCTGCCCGGGCTGTCTGGTTCGCAGCGTCGTCGGGAGCACCGCCACCCGCTGGCGCGGGTGGGCACGCCCCGGCAACCGGCCCTTTGTGATTCGTCCCTGCCGGCCAAGGCCTTCCCCCCGCCCTTTGACCGGCCCCAAAGGAGTGCACGATGCCCGTGACCCACACCAACCGCAAAGGCGACACCTATTATCTGCACGTGGGCCGGACCCGCACGGGCAAGCCCCGGTACACCTTTTCGAAGAAGGCCGAGGGGAACCTGGTGTCGGAGATCCCGGACGGGTACGAGATCTACGAGAACCCCCACGCCCAGGTCTTCTTGCGCAAGCGCCAGCGGTCCCGGATCCGGGACGAGGAGGTGGCGGCCTGCCGGGACGGGTTGGCCCGGTGGTGCTCCTTGCCCTCGCACGCGTGCATCGTGGAGCGCCGGAAGGACAGCATCGAGGTGTTCACCCTGGACGGGAATATGACGGCGGTGGCCGCCTTGTTGGGCCGGGTGGGCCGGAAGGAGCGGCCCGAGGATGTCGCGCGCAGGTACGGCACGTACCGCCCGATGATGCGGTTCGTGCTGGTGGACGAGTCCGCGCGGGCGTTCGTGGCGGAGCGCCGGTGTTTTCTGGGCAGCGGGGAAGACTGGCTCTTTATCGGCGGTTTGGACACCCTGGACGCGTTGCTCGAGGCGTTCGTGCCCCACCTGGGCCAGGACTCGTTCTACGAACTCCTCTGAACGGCGGCTACACCCGGAACCGGTTGACCCCGCCCCCCCCACCGGGTTCCAGGACCCCAGGCCGGCGAAGCTGCCGGCTCGGTCGTCAGGCGGAAGCGGGCCGTCGCCGCCCGGGAGGGGCAGGCTCGGGTGGCGTAGCCGCGTGCGGGCCGGCCGCCTACCGGTCTAGGAAGATCGGCCTGCGTTTTTCCACGAATGCCTCCATCCCTTCCCAGCGGTCGTGGAGCCCGAAGGACAACTGGAATAGCCTGCGCTCGAAGACGAGCCCGTCGTCCAGCGGCATGCTCTGGGATCGGAGCGCAGCCTGCTTGAGGAGTTTCAGGACCGGCCGGGAGCGGGACGCCACGGTCCGGGCGACGGACCGGGCGGTGTCCAGGAGTTCGTCCTCGGGCACGACCCGCGACACCAGCCCGGCCCGCTCGGCCTCCCGGGCGTCCATGAGCCTGCCCGTGAGCAGAAGGTCCATGGCCTTGTGTTTGCCGATCGCCCGGGGAAGCCGCTGGGTGCCGCCCGCACCGGACAAGGTGCCCACGGTCACCTCGGGGTGGCCGAACCGAGCGGTGTCGGCCGCGATCACGATGTCGCACATCTCCACCAACTCGCACCCGCCGCCCAGGGCGTAGCCCGCCACCGCCGCGACGACCGGCAACTCGAACGAGGCCAGGCGGCGGCTGCAGCCCGAAAAATCCTCGGAGACCACGTCCGAAAGGGTCTTTCCGACCATCTCCTTCAGATCGGCCCCGGCTGCGAACGCGTCCGGCCCCCCGGTCAGGACCACGGCGGCAACGGCCGGGTCGTGCTCCAGGACGTCCAGGGCTGCGTCCAGCTCCGAGACGAGCCGGTCGCACAGGGCGTTCAACGCCTCGGGCCGGTCGAGCCGGAGGGTTGCCACCCGTTCTCCCACGCTGGTGGTGATCATCGGGTTCGCCATGGTCTGCTCTCCTGTGGTGTCGGCGGCGCTGGGTTGCGCAGAGCCAGGCTAGCCGATGAAGGGGTCGGGCTGAAGTGGCATAAACGACAAATATACGTTTGATCACGACAAAAAGGGGCGTTCCAAGATGAGACGTGTCCTGATCCTGGTGTTCGAAAACACGGTGGCGTCCCCGTTCGCCGCTCCCCTGGACGTGTTCCACCAGGCCGGGCGCCTCTACGACCGGCTGCTGGGAGGCGCGGAGTCCCCGCTTTTCGAAGTGAGGTTGGTGAGTCTCGACGGCAGGCCGTTCGAGACCCGGACGGGCATGCGGATCGTCCCCCACCAGGGCATCACCGAGGCGACCCGGGCGGACCTGGTGTTGGTGTCGGCCTTGGGATCCCTGAACCCAGACCGGTACCCGGGCGCGGTGGAGTGGCTGCGGGCCCACGCGGACCGGGGTGCGGACATCGCCAGTGTCTGCACCGGCGCGTTCCTGCTGGCGGCCACCGGCCTGCTGGACGGGAGGACCGCCACCACCCACTGGGCGTTCGCCGACCGGTTCCGGGAGAGCTACCCTGCCGTGGATCTGAGGCCCGAGCGGATCGTTACGGACGAGGGACAGTTCTTGTGCTCGGCCGGATTCACGGCGGCTACCGATCTGTCCCTGTACCTGGTGGAACGCTACTGCGGCCTGGACGTGGCGCTTGGCATCGCCAAGGCCATGGTGTACGACTTCGGCCGGGACAGCCAGTCTCCCTACTCGGTGTTCCGGTTTCGCAAGAACCACGGCGACGCGGTTGTGCTGGAGGTCCAGGCGTGGCTCGAGGCGCACTACCCGGAAAAGACCTGCTACCCGGACCTGGCCGGTCGGTTTGGACTTGGTACCCGGACCCTGGAGCGGCGGTTCAAGGCCGCTACTGGGATCACGCCCCTGGCCTACCTCCACCGGGTCCGGGTCGAGGCCGCCAAACGCCTCCTGGAGGGGGCCGGCCAGGGGTTCGAGGAGATTGCGTGGGCGGTCGGGTACGGGGACGGCGGGTTCTTCCGAAAGGTGTTCGCCAGGGAGACGGGACTCCGGCCGGGGGAATACCGGCGGCGGTTCAGGCGCCGGGGATAGGGCCGTAGGTCGGTGCCGGTGCGTGTCGACCCGGAAACGGCACCTGTACTCTGGAACGGTCCGTCCCGGGCGCGCATCTCACCCGGGGAAGGCCTAGAACAGCGCGCGACGCGCGGATGCGAAAGGAGGTGTGCCGTGGCAGGGTCCGTGATGGTGGTGTGCCCGGCGTGCGACACGGCCAACCGGGTGCCGGCCGACCGCCTGGGGGACGGGCCGGTGTGCGGGAGGTGCCGGGAACGGCTGTTCCAGGGCCGGCCCGTGGCGCTGTCCGGCGCGCGGTTCGACGCCCAGGTCGGGCGCAGCGGGATCCCGGTGCTGGTGGACTTTTGGGCGCCGTGGTGCGGGCCGTGCAAGGTGATGGCGCCGGCGTTCGAGCAGGCCGCCCGGGAGTTGGAGCCCGGGATCCGCCTGGCAAAGGTGAACACCGAGGACGATCCGTCCCTGGCGGCCCGGTACGGGATCCAGGCGATCCCGACCCTGGTCCTGTTCAAGGGCGGCCGGGAGGTCGCCCGGCACAGCGGCGTCCTGCCGCTTCCCGCCCTGGTGGCGTGGGCGCGCAAGGGTCTTGGTTCCTCTGGTTGAAAACCGATGAAGTTGCCTATAATGTCTCTGTGGCGGACACGACTCACGGGGAGACGACCATGGACGGTAGAATGAAACGGGTGGGGGCTCTCGCCCTGGCGTTGGGGCTGGCCGGTCCCGCGGCCAGTAGCGCGACCGAGGTCCGGTACGAGACTGGAACGGTGTGGGCCACGGACGGGATCTCCAGCGTGTCCAGCACCGGGGCGTCCCTGGCCGGGGCCGCGGTCACGGTGGGGTTCGTGGGGGGGGGGATGCAATCCGCGGTGTGGGCCGCCTCGAGTGGCGACGCGGGCGGGGCGTTCGGCACCGGGTGGCGCCTGGGGGTGGACGGCGCCACCTATGTCAACGCGGCCGGGTTCGGGCCGTGGGTTTTCGAGGTCGATGGCGGTGTCACCGTGGCGTGGCTTAGCATCGACGTGGGACCGTGGAGCGTGTTCGACGCCACCCGGACCTATGCGTCCGACCCCGTGGGGTATCCCAGCACGCCGGGCTCCCAGAGCGGCACGCCGTTCGCGTACTGGGGAATGGACGATCTTTTCGGCACGACGGCCACCTACCGCGACGCCGTGGCCCTGCACGGTCACGCGCCGGTGGGCGACCTGTACCGGACCCTCACGCTGGCGTTCGAGACCGGTGTCACGGACACGGCCCTGGCGTTCTCCTCGGACACGGACACCGCGTCCACGGCCCTTGTGCCGGTACCCGAGCCGGGGACCCTGTTGCTCGTGGGCACGGGGCTGGCCGCGGCCGGGTGGCGCGGGCGTCGTCGCAGGAAGTAGTTCGCTGCGACCGGCCGGAAGCGGCCGTTTTCTTCCGCAGCCGTTCGTCCCGATCCCACGGCGTGCGACGGGGGGCCGCCTTTTTTTTCCCTTTCGACCCCGGTGTGATCGATGGCTCCACGCGTACCGCCCCCTCGCCGGACCCGGCAGCCGGGCCGCCCGGGCCGGCGCCGGTGGCTGTTGGCGGCCGGCCTGCTCCCCCTTTTCTGGGGGCACGGGCTTGCCCTGGCGACCCATCCTCCTCCCGAACGGATCGTCCTTCAGCTCAAGTGGACCCACCAGTTCCAGTTCGCCGGCTACTACGCGGCCAAGGCCCAGGGGTACTACCGGGAGGCCGGCTTGGACGTGGTGCTGCGCGAGGGCCGCCCCGGGATGCGGTTCGCCGACGAGGTGGTGTCGGGCCGGGCCGACTACGGGGTCGAGATGCCGGTGCTCCTTTTGGATCGTTACGAGGGGAGGCCCGTGGTGGTGCTGGCGGCCATCTTCCAGCACTCCCCGGAGGTCCTGATCACCCTGCGGTCGTCCGGGATCGAGACCCCCCAGCAACTCGTGGGCCGCCGGGTGGAGCTGCGCCGGAACGGGAACAGCGAACTCAAGGCCATGCTCCTGAGCGAGGGGGTTGGCCTGGACGCGATCCGGATCGCGAAGCACTCGTGGGGCGTGGACGCGTTGATCACCGGGGCCGTGGACGCGAGTTCCGGCTACATCACCGACCGCCCGTTCTTCCTGGAGCAGCGGGGGGTCGCCTTCAACCTGATCCGGCCGGTCACCTACGGGATCGACTTCTACGGAGACGTCCTGTTCACGACCGAGCAGGAGGTCCGTGACCGGCCGGACCGGGTGGCCGCGTTCCTCCAGGCGAGCCTCCGGGGATGGGCGTATGCCCTGGACCACCCCGAGGAGGTGATCGACCTCATCCTCGCCGAGTACAACCCGGGGCTCTCCCGGCCCTTTCTCCGGTACGAGGCCGCCGAGACCCGCAAGCTGATGCTGCCCCGGTTCATCGAGATCGGGCACATGAACCCCGGGCGGTGGTCGCACATCGCCGACACGTTCGCCCGGCTCGGGCTGCTCCCCCCCGACTTCCCGCTGGAGGGGTTTCTGTACCAGCCGAGTCCGGCCGGCGCGAGCCCCTGGGTGCAGCGGGCGCTGTGGACGGCGCTCGTGTCCTCGCTCCTGCTGGCGGTGGGGACCGCGGTCTTGTTCCTGTTCAACAAGCGGTTGAAGCAGGCCGTGGCGGAACGCACGGAGGCCCTGTCGCGGGCGAACATGCTGTTGGCCGAGGGCGAAGAGAAGTACCGGGAGATCTTCAACTCCACGAGCGACGCGATCTTCATCCACGACGCCGGAACCGGTGAGGTCCTGGACGCGAACCAGCGGGTGACGGAGTTGTACGGTTTCAGCCGGGAGGAGATCCCGAATCTGTCCCCGGAAGACGCCAGCGCCGGGCGTTCGCCGTTCGGTCCGGACGAGGCCCGGGCTCTGGTGCGGAAGGCGGCCCGGGAAGGGCGCCAGATGTTCGCGTGGCAGGCCCGCAAGAAGAACGGGAAGCTCTTCTGGACCGAGGTGGTGCTCCAGCCCACCCGGATCGGGGGCAGGGACGTGGTGATCGCGGTGGTCCGGGACGTGACCGAACGGCGGCGGCTCGAGGAAACCCTGCGACAGGCCCAGAAGATGGAGGCGATCGGGCGTTTGTCCGGGGGCATCGCCCACGATTTCAACAACCTGCTCACGGCGATCCTCGGGTACAGCGAGATGGCCCTCAGCCGCATCCCCGACGGCTCTTCGCTGGAACGGCAGGTCCGGGCGATCCACGAGGCGGGGGAGCGGGCGGCGACCCTGACCCGGCAGCTCCTGGCGTTCAGCCGCAAGCAGGTCATGGAGATGAAGGTGGTGGACCTGAACGCCATCATCGGCAACATGACCCGGCTCCTCCGGCGCCTGATCGGGGAGGACGTGGACCTCACCCTCCGGGTCAACGCCACCCGGAGCCGGATCAAGGCCGATCCCGGACAGATCGAACAGGTCGTGATGAACCTGGTGCTCAACGCCCGGGACGCCATGCCGGGCGGCGGGCGCCTGGAGATTGGGACCGAGGATGTCGTGCTCGGGGAAGAGGATGTCGCCGCCGGGTCCGAGGGGCGGCCCGGAGCACATGTGGCGCTCACGGTGACCGACACGGGGGTCGGGATGGGGGAGGAGGTGCGCGAGCACCTGTTCGAGCCGTTTTTCACCACCAAGGGCTTGGGCGAGGGGACCGGCCTGGGCCTGGCCACCGTATACGGCATCGTCAAACAGCACGGCGGCCACATCTCGGTGTGCACCGAACCCGGTGCCGGGACGAGTTTCCGGATCTACTTTCCCGTCACGGACGAGTGTGAAAGCGTGTCCCCGTCCCGCCCGGCGGAGCCCGTGGCCGGCGGTACCGAGACCGTGCTGGTCGTGGACGACGATGCCGCAGTGCTCCGGCTGATCGCCGACACCCTGCGGGCCCTGGGATACCGGGTCCTGGAGGCGTCCCGGGCGGAAGAGGCCGTGGCCGTGTGCCGGGGCACCGATGAACGGATCGCCCTGCTCCTGACCGACGTGATCATGCCGGGCATGAACGGCCAGGAACTGGCCGAAGCGTGCCGGCGGGAGCGGCCCGGGATCAAGGTCGTGTTTATGTCCGGGTACACCAGCGACGTCATCACGCACCTGGGGGTCCTGGACGGAAGCGCTGCCTTTCTCGACAAACCCCTGCGGCCCGGGGTGCTGGCCGCGAAGGTCCGGGAGGTCCTGGACGGGGGGCAGAGCCCGCCCCGGGCGCCGTAGCAAGATGCGGAAAAACCCACGGATGGTGTTTTTTCGCATCCTGGTAGGCTTTCTGGGCAGGGAAAAACGAGAGGGGCGCGGCTGTTTCGCGTCCCTCTCGGGGAACAGGGGGTTGGGGAGGAGACTACAGCAGTTTGGTCGCCGTGGTGGGCCGCGGGATCTTCACCACCAGCACCCGTAGCACCCGGTCTCCCTCGTTGTACCAGCAGTGGGGGATCCTGGCCGGGCTGTCGATCAGGGTGTCCGGCCCCACCTCGCGTTTCTCGTCCCCCACCTCCACGACGCCGGTGCCCTCGAGCACGTAGAAGAACACGTCCACCGGGGTCGCGTGCCGTTTGAGGGACTGGCCCGGTTCCAGGGTGATGTGCACCGCCTGGGCGTGCTCGGTGTCGTAGAGCTTGCTCGCCTTCACGCCGTGGGGGTTGGGGTTCGGGGGCGCGCTCTTCGCGTCGACGATCTTCATCTCGACCTCCTCGGTCTGTTCTCGGGGTACGGGCGGGACCGGGGTTCCGGCCGCCCTGCTACCGTGTCCCGTTGGATGCGTGTGGAGGCGTCCGGGTCACAGGAAACGCGGGCCGCCGCTCCAGCCGGGGCGGCGGGCGGGATTCGGTCCCCGGTCGAACCGGGGCACGCTGGAGCGGGAGGAGTGCCGTGATCGGAGCCGTCGCCGGAGACATCATCGGGAGCCCGTACGAACGCCACCACCTCACCCGGACCGACTTCCCGCTGTTCGAGGACGGCAGCCGGTTCACGGACGACACGGTGCTCACCGTGGCCACGGCCGAGGTGCTGTTGGACGGGGGGGACTACGCCGACGCGTACCGCCGGTGGTACCGGCGCTACCCGCACCGCGGCTACGGCGGACGGTTCCGGCGGTGGGCGGCCCGGGACGACGCCGGGCCGTACGGGAGCCTCGGCAACGGCTCGGCCATGCGGGTGGTGCCGGTCGGGTGGGCGGGCGCCACCCTCGACGAGGTGCTGCGCGAGGCGGAGCGGAGCGCCGCCGTCACCCACGACCACCCCGAGGGGATCAGGGGCGCCCAGGCCGTGGCAGCGGCGGTGTTCCTGGCGCGCACCGGCGCAGACCGGGACGAGATCCGGGCGTACCTGGGCCGCGCGTTCGGGTACCGGCTGGGCCGGACCGTGGACGAAATCCGTCCCGGGTACCGGTTCGACGTCACCTGCGCCGGCTCGGTGCCCGAGGCGCTGGTCGCGTTTCTCGATGCCCACGGGTGGGAGGACGCGGTCCGCAACGCCGTGTCCCTGGGCGGGGACAGCGACACCCAGGCGTGCATCGCCGGGGCGGTCGCCGAGGCGTTTTTCGGCGGCGTGCCCGGCGCGGTGCGGCGGGAGGCGGAGCGCCGCCTCCCGCCAGAGGTGCGCGACGTGGTGACCCGGTTCGAGGCCCGGTACGGTCCGTGACGGTCCGTCACGACCGGGTCAACGCGTGCCGGCGCACCCTTTGCACAGGGGCTCGCCGTCCCTCCCCTCGACCGCGTTGGTGAACACCGCCTCGCCGCACACCGCGCACCGCACCGTGTCGAAACAGGCCGTGCCGCCGTGCCACGGGTGGTCGAACACCTCCGAAACGTCCAGGAACCGATCCGGAGGCAGGGAGAGCACCCGTTCCAGGAGCGGGTCGAGCACTTCGGCGGGGACGTCCTGGGGTGGCACCCCCCGCCGCCGTTGCTGCACGAACGGTGACCGGAGGGCTCCTTCGAAGAACTCGGGTTTCAGGCTCACCCGCACGGCCTTGCCGCGTTTCGTGTCCACCAGGGTGAATGCCATCTTGTTCCAGTACTTCTTCTCGATGTTGGCCTTGCCGTAGGTGCAGCCCGTGGCCGCCATGATGCCGTCCAGGAAACACCCGGCCGCGTGGCCCTTGCCGGTTTCCGAGATCACGTGGGTCTCCTTGTCCTGGGCGCGTTCTGCCCCCAGCTTTTCCATCGCCGCGAGCCCGGCCCGCAGGCCCAGGGGCATGGCCGGACACCGGTGGCCGTGGAACCGGACGGCCATGTCGAACAGTTCCTCGAACTGCATGTTGCACTTCCTTACGGGTTGCGGGGCGCCCGCCAAGGCAGCGTCCCGGGGGACGAACGACGAATCGGTGGTGCCCTGGACGTTTCCAGCACAGGACTGCAGGAGGAGAACCCATGCCCGTGTTGCGAGCCGCTGCCCTGTTCGTCCTCGCGGGCCTGGCCGAGATCGGCGGCGGCTACCTCGTCTGGCTGTGGCTCCGCAACGGCTGCTCGGCCTGGCTCGGCCTCGCTGGCGGGGCGGTGCTGGTGGCCTACGGCGTGATCCCCACCCTGCAACGGTTCCCCCACTTCGGCCGGGTGTACGCGGCCTACGGCGGGGTGTTCGTCGTGCTGTCGCTCCTGTGGGGGTGGGGCGTCGACGGCGTGCGCCCCGACCGCTGGGACGCGCTCGGCTCCGTGGTGTGCCTGGCCGGCGTGGCGCTCATCCTGTACGGGCCCCGGGCCGCGGGGGGATGAGCCGGATCCTCACAGCCGGTAGGCGACCGCCGTCAGCCCAGCAGTTTCACGATCTCCGACGGCTTGGGCACCTTGCCGGCGGCTTTCACCTGGCCGTCCACGACCAGGGCCGGGGTGACCATGATCCCCCGCTTCAGGATCTCCGCCAGGTCCTCCACCTTGACCACCTTGGCGTCCCTGCCCGACCGGGCCACGGCCTCCTTGGCCGCCTCGTAGAGTTTGTTGCACCTGGCGCACCCGGTTCCGAGAACCTCAATCTTCATGGCATCACCTCCTGGAAAGGCGCCGGACGGCCCCGGCACCGGGTCAGTGGGCGTTGTGGAGGATCGCGGCACCCACGCCCGCAATCAGCACGCCGGCCACCCGCTTGAACACCCGATTGGCCCGCCCCAGGCTCCGGGATGTGATGAGCTGCTTGGCCACGCCCATGCTCGTGCCGGCTGCCACGATCAGGATGCAGTGACCCACGGCGTAGGTCCACAGAAGGGCGAGCCCGTAGGGCAGATTCCCCTGGGACGCGATGTAGGTGAGCACCACCACCAGGATCGGGGCGGCACACGGGGCGGACACCAAGCCGAACAAAAGCCCCAGGGTGAACGCACCGACCACCCCGGCGTGCCTGGGCCGGTACCGGGCGAGGCTTTGGGGGACCGAAAAGGTCCAGAGGTCCCAGAGGTGGGCGGCCATGGCGAAGCACACCGCCGCGGTCAACCACGGCCAAAAGTCGCCCACGTCCCCGAAGAGCTGCCCGAGCGAAACCGCGGCCACGCCCATGATCGTGAAACTCACGGCTAGCCCGAACACGAATACCAGCGAGAACCCGAGGCTCCGTTTCCACCCTGCGAGCGCGTCGTGCCCGCCCACGAATCCGATCACGAGCGGGACCGTGGCGAGCAAGCAGGGGCTCGCTGCGGTCAGCACACCCCCCGCGAACACGGCTGCGAACGCGAGCCACGGGTCCGTCTGGATGTAGATCCGGGCGTTCGCCAGGAGGCCGTCGAGCCCGGTCATCCCGTTCCCCCGGGAGCGGCCACCGATACCACCATCCAGGCTGCGATGACCACCAGCAGAAGACCGAACGCCCGTTTCAGGTGGCGCCTGTCCACGGACAGGGACACCCTCGAACCCACCTGGGCGCCCAGAAATCCGGCCGCGGCAAGGGGCAGGGCCAACCCCGGGTCGAAGTGGCCGGCCGCGGCGTGGCCGGCGAGGCCGGTCAGGGCGGTGAGTCCCACCATGAGGGAACTCGTGCCCACGGCGATCTTCATGGGGATCCGGCAGACCAGGACCATGAGCGGCACCTTGAGCAGGCCCCCGCCGACCCCGAGCATCCCCGACACCAGGCCGGCTGCCCCCATGAGCGGGATCGTCGCGACCCAGTTCACGCTGTAGGTGTCGTCGCCCCGGGTGCGGGTCCAGTAGGAGAAACCCGTTCTGGCCGGGCCGGGCCGGTTGTTCACAGGCTTCAACATGAACCACGCCCCCACCACCAGGACTGTCGCGAATACCACCTTGCCGGTGTGGGCCGGTACGTATTGGGAAAGGTAGCCACCTGCCACGGCTCCCAGGTTCGTGGCCGGTTCGACCAGGAGCACCAGCTGCCAGTCCAGGAACCCCGCCCGGTGGAACACCAGCAGGGCCGAGAGGGAGACCGCCACGATCACCGCCTGGCTGGCTGCCGCGGCCTGGTGAAACGGCACGCCCCACGCCAGGAGCGCCGGGACGTAAAACGCACCGCCCCCCTGGCCCAGCGCGGAAAAGGCCATGGCGATCCCCAGAAAAACGCCTGCCAGGCCGATCACAATCGGGTCCTGGCAAGGGGGGCTGGGCGCCCCTGGTGGGAGGTTCCCGAAGGCGCGGGGGAGGACGTGCGCGTCAAGGGGCGGCTCGTTTCTGGTGGGCGACCCACGCCGCCTTGAGTTCCAACTCGGTCAGGACCGCGTCGAACCGGGCCACCCGGTTGCCGTCGCCGTCCTCGAGGATCACCACCGGAACGGCGAACGCCTTGTAGGTGCGGGCGGCACCGGGCGTCTTGGCCAGATCGATCCGGACCAGCTGGAACCGCTCGTCCGCGTCGGCCAGGAAGTTGACCACCTCCTGCTCGGCGCTCGTGCACAGGCTCAGCTGGCACGAGCACGCGTTGCTTTTGGTGATGAATACGAGCCGGGGTTGGGCGGCTGCGGCCGGAACGGCCAGAAAAAGTACCGCGGTCGCGGCCCGCAGGACGAGAGAGCGGGCCGTGGGGTTGCGCAGGAGCGGTTTGCGGATGGGCATCGCGTTTTCCCCTCGAAGCGGCGTCGCGCCCCGGCGATGAAGGGGCGAGTAAACATGAATAGATAGTAATGGATGCAAACACCGCAGTCAAGAGGGGAACGCTGGTGTGCCGTTTTTGGTCGTTGTGGTTGTGTAGCGCCTTTGTCGGTGTTAGCCTGTCACAAGGCAGATATCGACAAACAACGATTTACAGAGGACGCTCCGGATGGAAGAGGTTCTCGTTCCGGTGAAGGCCCTGGCCGACGAGTCGCGTCTGCGGATCCTCTGGATGCTCGAAGGCCGCACCCTGTGCGCCTGCGAGATCCAGGCCGTGCTCGGCTTGGCCCAGTCCACGGTGAGCCGGCACATGCAGGTGCTCGAGGACGCCGGGTTCGTGGTGTCCGAGCGAAACGGCGCGTGGAAGGACTACCGGCTGCACCCGGAGCCCCCCCCGTTCGTGCAGGGGCTCCTGGCCCAGGTCCGGCAGGCGGCTGCCGGGCATCCGGCGGTCCTGGAACTCCGGCGCAGGGCGGCCGCCTCCTGCCGGGATGCCCTGTGCGGGCAGCTTGGCGTGGGCTGAAAGGAGATCCCGTGGGAAAGCGCCGTGTCCTGTTCCTGTGTACCGGGAACGCGTGCCGCAGCCAGATGGCCGAGGGGTGGCTCCGCCAGCTGGGGGGCGACCGGTACGCGGTGTTCTCGGCCGGCACCCGGCCCCAGGGTGTGAACCCCCTGGCCGTCCAGGTGATGGCCGAGGCCGGGGTGGACCTCTCCAGCCACACGAGCGACCCGGTCGGGCGGTACCTGGACCGGGATTTCGACCTTCTGGTCACGGTGTGCGGCGGCGCCCGGGAGTCGTGCCCGGTGTTCGCGGGCCAGGTGCGGGAGCGCCGGCACTGGCCGGTGGACGACCCGGCCGGCGCCTCGGGCACCGAGGAAGATGTCCTGGTGGTTTTCCGCCGTGTGCGTGACGAGATCCGGCAGAGGGTGGTGTCGTTGCTGGGGGAGGAGTGCTAGACGTGTCGCAAGGCGTTGCCAAGAAGCTTTCGTTCATCGACCGGTACCTGACCCTGTGGATCTTCCTGGCCATGGGGGTGGGGGTCGGCTGGGGCTATTTCTTCCCGGGCATCCGAAACGTGATCGACGCGTTCCAGGTGGGCACCACGAACATCCCGATCGCGGCCGGGCTGATCCTGATGATGTACCCGCCCCTGGCCAAGGTACGCTACGAGGAACTGCCCGGGGTGTTCCGGAACACCAAGGTACTGGCCCTGTCCTTGGTGCAGAACTGGGTGGTGGGCCCGGTGCTCATGTTCGCGCTGGCCGTCACCTTTCTTCAGGGGTACCACGCGTACATGGTGGGGCTGATCCTGATCGGCCTCGCCCGGTGCATCGCCATGGTGATCGTGTGGAACGACCTGGCCGGGGGCGACACCGAGTACTGCGCCGGTCTGGTGGCGTTCAACGCGATCTTCCAGGTGCTGTTCTTCTCGGTGTACGCGTGGTTCTTCATCACCTGGTTGCCCCCGAAGCTCGGCATCTCCGGGGCCTCGGTGGACATCACGGTCGGCCAGATCGCCGAGAGCGTGTTCATCTACCTGGGCATCCCGTTCATCGCCGGCATGGTGAGCCGGCTGGTGGGCGTTCGGCTCAAGGGCCGCGAGTGGTACGAGACCCGGTTCATCCCGAAGATCAGTCCCGTCACCCTGGTCGCGCTCCTGTTCACGATCCTCGTGATGTTCAGCCTCAAGGGCGAGTACATCGTCGACCTCCCGCTGGACGTGGTGCGCATCGCGGTGCCGCTGACGATCTACTTCCTCGTGATGTTCTTCGTGTCGTTCTGGATGAGTCGCCGGGTGGGGGCCCCCTACGGCCAGACCGTGACCCTGTCGTTCACCGCGGCCTCGAACAACTTCGAACTGGCCATCGCCGTGGCCGTGGCCGTGTTCGGGATCGACTCGGGCGAAGCGTTTGCCGCCGTGATCGGCCCCCTGGTGGAGGTGCCGGTGCTGATCGGCCTGGTGACCGTGGCCTTGAAACTGAAGGATCGGTTCTTCCCAGCCGCGGCGGCGGCCTGACCGGGCGGCCGGCGTCAAAAGCAAAGCGGCCCCCCGGATGATCCGGGGGGCCGCTTGGTTCCACCTGCCTGGCCGTCAGTCGTTGTCCGTGATCGTGAGGGTGTGCTGGGTCATGGTTCCCAGGGTTCCGTAGTCCGGGCTCCCCAGGGTGAAGACCACGGTCTCGTCGCCCTCGACCGTGGCGTCGTCGTTGATCGTGACGGTGATGGCGGCGGTCGTGTCCCCCGCTGGGATTGTCAGGCTGCCCGAGGGGGTGATCGTGTAGTCCAGGCCGCTCCCTTCGGTGGCCGTTCCGGAAACGGCCACAGGGACCGTCACGTCCACCGGCCACGGCGAGTCCAGGGTTACCACCACCTCGGCGGTGCCAGCGCTTTCGGCCACGAACTGTTCGGCAGCAATGAAGGACACGACTGGTGGTTCGCTCGTGCAACCGGCACCGCTGTCCAAGTACGGCCTGGGATCCGTGTCCACGATCTCGTTGACCTCGGAGATGGCGCCCGTGTCCCCGTCCATGTTGAAGACGTGCCAGTAGAGGCCCGTGCCGGTTTCCGGAGCGTCGAACGCGGCGATCAGCCCTGTGGCGTCGAACACTTCGACCTTGGCGCCGGAGCCCGCGAGGTCAGGGGAACCGGAGTAGTTGTAGACGTAGTACACGTAGTTGCCGCCGGCCACCTGTTGGGCCACCGTGATCGTCTCCGGGCCGTAGGAGGAGGTGTCGTCCACGTCGAGGGCAGCGTCTGGGCAGCCGTCCAGGCTGCCCGTTCGGCTGTAATACACGTGGTACGGCCGGGTGGGCGGCAGCCACAGGTGGGAGTCGAGGTCGCGCGGAGTCTCTCCCCAGGTGAGCACGATACGGACTTCGCCGGCCGTGAGCAGCGGTGACAGGGAAAAATTGGTCTCGGTCTCTGCACCGGCGGTCACCGTGATCTCCGAGGCGGTTCTCAGGTAGCCGGTGGCCCGGACTTCAGCGGTGTAGGTGCCCCCGGGCAGTTCCGCAAATGAATAGGTCCCGTCTGTATCGGTGGTCTCCGTGGCCAGGGTCGCCTGGTCCGAGGGGCGGATGATCCGGACCTCGGCGCCTGCCAGCGGCTGACCGGTCGCGGCGTCGCTCACCAGGCCGCGTACCGAGCCGCCCGGGCTCAACGTCAGGGTGATCGTGTTGGAAGCGGTTTCGGGGAGGCCGAAGAACTCGCTGTAGGTGGCCTGGACGGTGTACGTGCCGCTGTGGACGAAGTTGAACAGTGCCACGTCCCGAACGGCGTCCCAGGTGAGGTCCACGGTCTTGGTGGCCGTCTCTCCGGGAGCGAGTTCCACGAAGTCGTCGTCTCCGACACCGAATTTCACCTTGGGCCCAAGAAACGACACTGCGGTACCGTCGTCTCCGGTCACCGAGAAATACACCGGGTAACCCTGTAGCACCAGCCCGTCCGGCCGTACCCGCTGGGGGTCGAGGACCCGCAGGGGCGTGCTGCCGATGTTCGTGTAGGTCAGGTAGACGGGTACTGCCGCACCGAGATCCATCGTGGCGGCGTCGACCTGGGCTTCGGCGGAAAATGAGAGGTTGAGTTCCAGGTTGCCGGACCCGTTGTCGGCGACCAGCCGGCCGGCGCCGCCGCCCCAGAACCCGCTCCAGAACGCCTCGCTGAAGTTGCCCTCGTTGTCGCTCCACCACTGCGGGTCGGTCAACTTCTCGAGTTGGGCGTCGGTGATCTCTTTGCCGCTGCCGGTCTTGAGATCCGTGACGGGGACTTTGCCGTCGGTCGTCCAGATGGAGTCGCCGAACAGGTTCTTCTCGATCCTGAGCCCAGCTTCGCCCCCCACGTCTTTCTCGCTGGCATAGGTCCCGTCGTGCTTTTTCGCGTCGTGTTTCCAGTGGGCCGTCTCGTGGAGGATGGTTACGGCCATCGCAAAAACCGTGGCCTTCTTGTTCGTGTCGCAGCTGTCCCACAACTTTGAGTTCAGGTAGAGGAGTTCCTTGAAGTCGCTTTCCCGGGTCTCCCCGAAGGTGTCGTCGTCCAGGGTCGCATCCTTGAACTCGGTGGAACCCTTGTCGGGTACCTCGGTGCTCAAAGTGGCGCCGGGCTTGTTCACGTCCGCGTACGCGGTGTTGGCCCAGGACGTCCGAAAGATCTTTTCCGCGAGCCGGGCCGCCTTGTACAGGCAGTCGTTGTTGCGCTTGGAGCGGCTCAGCCGGGACAGGGTCCACGGGCCGATGTACGCATAGTCCACGTTCATCCACGAGAAGTGGCTGGTGGTGAACGACGCGAACACGTCCTGGGCGTAGGATCCGTCCAGGATCGCGGACTGGGCGTCCTCGGGCAGTACCGTCCCGTCTTCGGCCTCCAACCATCCGGGTTCGTCGCCCTGTTCCCACATCTGGGTGTCTTCGTTGAAAAAGTACATGGGCAGGTCGATCCGGTCGGTCCCCGGCGTGATGTCCTCCAGGTCCCCCCACTGGGTCCTGGGGACCTTGGCCCGGATCCGGACCGCCTGGGACAGATTATCGACCGGGTTGCCGTCGGCATCCAGGGCCTCGATCCACACGTAGGCGCTGGAGTCCAGCGGGATGTCCCCCATCTCGGCGAACTCCCCGGGGAACGCCTGCTCTCCCGGCGTGTCCCCGGACTGGTCTCCGGGATCGAACGCGGCCGCGAACACCCGGTCTACCTCCTCGGGGAGATCTGCGAGTTCGACGGCTCCGTCCGCGGTGGTCGCCGTGTCTCCGCTCCGGACCGTTTCTCGACCCTCGGGGTCAGGAACGGTGATGGGGTCCAGGGAGAGGTCTCCAGCGAACGACACCTCGGCCCACCGAGACGTGTCCACCACAGGGTATCCCGACGTTTCGTACCGGACGCGGACGAGCACGTAGATCGGGAATTCGGAGGAGGTCAGGGTGACCTGGTAGGCTCCTTGGTCGTCGGTGGTCACGCTTTCGGTGCCGAACACACGCAGAGCGATCCGGTCAGCGCGTTTCTGGGGCCGGGCAGCCGTTTTGGCGCCCCTGCGGGTGTAGTCTTCTGCGGCCCACACGCCCCTTTTCGCAGCCCGGACCGCCTCCCGGGCCGCCTCGTCGGAAAGGCCCACCTCGACCGTTGCCCCGGTCACCGGGGTACCGTCGTCGAACAGGATCTTGCCAGACACGGTGAACGATGTTGCCTGGGTGGTGTCGTCCGAGCTGTCGCCCCCGCCTCCGCCGCCCCCGCCGCAGCCGGCAAGCGTCAGCAAGAGTCCGACGGCGATTGTAACTGCGGCGAACACTCTGCGCAGGGAAGGCCGCCGAAGTTGGGTTGGGATGTCTGTCATGGGTGACCTCCTTTTCGCTAGAGATTTAGCAGGCTGATGAAAAGGCAGCCTGCGGTGCCAACTCACGAGGCTAGAAAAACCGAGTGACTTGTGAGGCCTCGACGGGGCCGCCCCCCGAGGGGCCGTCGCTGAAAAACCCCTGGACGTCGTTTTCAGCATCCTGTTAGGGCTGAAGCCGCGCCGAACAGGGAACGACAGCGGTCCGTCGGTAGGCCGACATCCGCTGCGCTCCCCGCCAGGGTGTCCCCTTTGGCTGGGCCCTGGAACAGCCACGATTGCAAACGACGGGCCAGAATGCCGAAGATTCATGCCCTGCGACCCTTGTCGTACAGGCGCGGGCAGGGTGGAGGGAAAAAGGCTTGTGCCCAGCGGTAGATTGCAGGCGGAGAGGCGAGCTGTGCGGGGCGCATCAAGCGGGCCTAAAGCACTACGTATTCAGAAGGGTTTTGTCCGTATAAAGCCTACTTCTTTTATTTGGAAAGTTTTTACATACATGACTGGTGACATGGAAACCGATCTGGTTTTCGAATCCAGCCGCCCGGGTGGCGGCCGCCAGTGGCCGGCGTTAGCCGGGGCGCGTACGGTACGGTTTGTCGAACTCCAGCACGGTTCCGTTTCTGGGCGCTCCCTCCAGCAGCTCCAGGGCCGCGCGCAGCACGGCGGTCTGTCTTTCCCGGTCGCCCGGGGCTCCCAGGGGGCGGCCACGGGGTGCCGGGTCACGAGGACCCGCGGCAGTAGCATCTCCCGGGCCACTTCCTCAAACGCTTTCACGTACACAGCCACGGTGGCGAGGCCGGCGGCTTCGAGCGTGCGGGCGACGTGTCCCACGGACACGTGGCACACAAACAAAAAGGACAAACAAAAAGGGGACAGGCAAACAATCCTTGACGAGCCAGGTTTTCGTGGCATGTTTCGCTCAGGTCCTTGGCGCCCGCCCGGAGGTGCTCCCATGCCTCGCATCCCGCGCCTGCTTTTGCTCGGCGA
>JAJRUI010000084.1 GCA_024277875.1 Deferrisomatales bacterium | reverse complement strand
TCCTGCTGGTGGCCGGGTCGGCCGCGTCCTGACCGGATCTTCCCGGCACACCGGCCGGCGAGGCCGGAATCCGGAAAAAAGGTGTGGAGAATAATAAACAGCGGGTTGTTCATTATTCTCCAACCCCGCCTGCCCCACCTGCCCATCCCTTCGCAAACCACGCGGTTCCGGTCGTTCTGGCAACGGGCACGGAGGTTGCTAATCAGGCCCGGTGCAAGGGCCCGCCGCGTCTCGGGCCTCGCCATATCGGGGCGGCCGAGTACAGTGACGGGGTCCGGACCCCCACGCGAAGCCTCCCCCCAAGGAGTCGAAACCGATGACGAGACGGGCAGCAACTGTTTGGTTCGGGAGCCTCCTGCTCCTGGCGACGGCGGCCTGGGCAAGCGCCGGGGACGTCGGCCCCCCAAACCCCGGCCCGGCGCCGGGGACGGCCGAGGCGCTGGAAGCCCGCCTCCGGGCCGGCCCGTCCGTGGCGGACCTGGTGGCGTACGCGTACGAGAGCAACCCGAAGATCCGGGCGGCCCGCCAGGAGTGGCGCGCCGTGGTCGAGCAGTACCGGGTCACCACCGCGTACCCCGACCCCCAGCTGTCGTTCACCTACTTCCCGTCCCCCATCGAGACCCGTCTCGGCCCCCAGGACTGGAACGCGACCCTGTCCCAGCTGATCCCGTTCCCCGGCCGGCTCACCCGGGCGGGCGAACTGGTGGAGGCCGACGCCCGGATCGCCCGGCTCAGCCTGGACCGGGCGGTCCGGGACGTGATCGTCAAGGTCCGCGAGTCGGTCCACGAGCTTGTCTACATCCGGGACGCCCGGCGGGTGGCCGCCCAGAACCAGGAACTCCTGGACCACCTGCGAAAGGTGGGGGAGACCGCTTACGGCCGCGACCGGGCGACCCTGCTGGACGTGGTCAAGGCCCAGTCCCAGTCGGGCCAGCTCCAGTACGACGTGCTGCTACTCGAGGAACTGGAGCAGACTGAACGCGCGCAGCTCAACGCGCTCCTGGACCGGCCGCCCGACGCGACGATCGGGCCGCTCCCGAACCTGCCGGTTCGGCCGCTCGCGTACACCCTGGACGAGATCTACGAGCTGGCCCGGCAGAACCAGGAAGAGATCCGGATCGCCGACACCCGGATCCGGCGGGCCGAGACCGACGTGGAGCTGGCCCGGTTCCGGAACTATCCGGACTTCAAGATCGGGGTGTTCTACGCGGGCATCGGGAACCCCGACGTGTCCAACCCGCCGGCCGACGCGGGTGACGACGCCCTGGGCATCCAGGCCGGGGTCACGATCCCCCTGTGGTTCGGAAAGAACCGGGGCCGTATCGCAAAGGCCGCGGCCCAGGCCGAGGCGGCCCGGGCCCGCCGCCGCGCCGTGGTCAACGACACCTACGCAGGCATCCGCGCGCTGTATTTCCGGCTGAACAACGCCCGACGGCTGATCCAGCTGTACGGGGAACAGCTCGTGCCCGAGGCGGCCCGGTCCCTGGAGATCGCGGAGACCTGGTTCCGGGAGGGACAGGGCAGCTTCTCCGACTTCGTGGAGACCGAATCGGTCTGGTACAACTTCCAGCTCGCCCTGGCCCGGGCCCGGGCGGACCACGGCAAGTTCCTGGCGCGCCTGGAGCGCCTGGCCGGCCGGAGCCTGACCGAGCGCGGCGGCGCCCCGGACGCCGACGTCCCCGAGGAGGGTGCGCGATGAACGGGAAGACTCTGTGCCTGTGGGCCGTAGCCGTGCTCGTCGCCGTCCCCGGCCCCGGCGCCGCCGGCTACCGGGACCTGGCCGAAGAGGTGGACGCGTACGAGCCCACCGGGTTCTACGAGACCAACGCCCGGCCGCGCCCCGAACCGGAACCGGCCGAGGTCGTACGAGACGGGTTCGAGGCCCAGAAAGCGGTGCTTCGCCAGCAGAAGGAGCAGTGGACCCGCGCCCTGGAGACGGGTGACCCGGAGGCGCCCCCGTTCCTTCGCCCCGCCCCCCAGCTCGTGGCCGCCCTGGTCGGCGCGGGCCAGGACCCGGCCGAGGCCGAGGCCGTCTTGCAGGACGGGTTCTCCCTGGAGGCCCTGGAAGCGCTGATCCTGTCCCGGAACCCCGGGGTGCGGTCAGCCGCCCGCAAGGCGCGGGCCGCCCTGGAGGCGTACGACCAGGCGACCAACCTCGACGAGATCCTCCGCCAGTACACCGCGTTCACCGAGGGGTTGATGACCGGGGTGGGCCCGATGAAGGGCCGGGAGCCGGTGGCGCTGCGGTTCCCGTTCCCCGGGATCCTGTCCCTCAAGGGGGAGATCGTGGACCAGGAGGTGCGGGCCGCCCGGGAGACCCTCGAGATCGCCCGCCGCGACGCGGTGACCGCTGGCCGCGACGCGTACTGGGCCCTGGGTTTCGTGCGCAGTGCCCAGGAGATCACCGGAGAGATGCTGACCCTGCTGCACCGCCTGGAGGCCGTGGCCCGGACCCGGTACGAGACCGGCAGGACCAGCTTCCAGGACGTGATCAAGGTGCGCATCCGGCGTGAGACCGTGGAGAAGGATCTGGACACCCTGGCAGAACGCCAGCGGAACCTGGAGGCGCGGATCCGCGACCTCGTCGACCTGCCCCCCGCAGCGTCGGTGGGAGCCCCGGCGGCCCGGGAGCCGGACCTCGGGGTGCCCGAACTCGACACCCTGTACGCCACGGCCCTCGACCGCAGACAGGAACTGCGCCGGCTCCGCGCCAAGGTGGGCAAGCTGGAGCGGATGCTCGAGATGGCCGAGACCCGGATCTACCCGGCCTACTCCCTGAACCTGTCCCTGTACGACGCCGAGGCCGTGACCCGCGTGGGCACGTTCCGGACCGGGGAGCCGTTCGCCACCACAACCGTGGCGTCCACGGGCGCGGGGCTGCCCAGGATGCCCTGGTTCGGGGCCAACGACGCGTACCTCCGGGAGACCCGCCAGGACCTGGAGGCCCTGCGCGAACGGCTCCGGGCGGCCGAGAACGCCACCGTCCTGGACGTGCGCAACAAGTGGTTCCGCCTGGACGAGGCCCGGCGCGAGGTGCGCCTGTACGGGGACAGCGTGGTGGCCCTGTCCCAGGCCGCGCTGGAGGTGTCCACCCGAGGGTACGAGACCGGCGAGGTCCCGTTCGCCGACGTCATCGTCTCGTACACCACCTGGCTAGAGGCCAACCTGGCCCTGGAGCGGTGGCGGGCCGGCCTGGGCAGCGCCCGGGCGGCACTGGAAGCGGCAGTGGGCGTTTCTCCCCTGTCCGGACCGTAGCAGGGCGCTGAAAAAGCGGCCTGTGCGCATCCCACGGAAGGGGTGCCAAATCACGACGAGAAAGGCGCGACATGAGCGACGAGACGCGGAAGAAGAGGCCCTCCCCGGTGAAGGTGGTGATCGCGACCGCTGCGATCACCCTGGCACTGGCCGGCGGCGCAGCGTACCTGCTGGGCTTTCTGGGCCCCCACGAGATGCGGGCCGTCACCGTGACCGAGAGCGACGGCAAGGGGGGCACGGTCGAGAAGACCCTGTACACCTGCGGCATGCACCCGTGGATCCTGCTCGAAGAGCCGGGAGACTGCCCGATCTGCGGCATGAAGCTCCAGCCCAAGAAGGACGACGGCGGAGCCGGCGCAGGCGCCCCGGCGGCAAAGGCCGAACGCAAGGTCCTGTACTGGAAGGCGCCGATGAACCCGACCGAGATCTACGACCGGCCGGGAAAGAGCGCCATGGGCATGGACCTGGTGCCCGTGTACGAAGACGAGGTCCAGGGCGGCGTGGAGGTCAAGATCGACCCGGTGACCCAGCAGAACATGGGCATCCGCACGGTGCGGGCCGAGGTTGCGCCCCTGGTCCGGACGATCCGCACCTACGGCCACATCACCTACGACGAGACCCGCACCGCCGAGGTGAGCCCCAAGATCAGCGGCTGGATCGAGAAGCTGTACGTGGACTTCACCGGCCAGATGGTCAAGAAGGGCCAGCCCCTGTTCGAGATCTACTCCCCCGAACTGGTGACCGCCCAGGAGGAGTACCTGGTGGCGGTCCGCAGCCTGAGCCGCATGGCCGGGGGCAGCGCAGACGACCTGCTCGCATCGGCCCGGCGGCGGCTCGAGTACTGGGACGTGCCCGACGACGAGATCCGCCAGGTCGAGCGGACCGGCCAGGTGCGCAAGACCCTGACGATCCGCTCCCCGTTCACCGGGGTGGTGACCCACAAGAACGCGGTGGAAGGGGTGTTCGTCAAGGGCGGCACCACAATCTACAAGGTCGCGGACCTGTCCCGGGTGTGGGTGGAGGCCCACATCTACGAGTACGAGCTGCCGTGGGTCCAGGAAGGGCAGCCGGCCCGGATGCGCCTGCCGTACCAGCCCGGCAAGGCGTTCGTGGGCAAGGTGGCGTACGTGTACCCGTACCTCCAGCGCAAGACCCGGGACGTGGTGGTCCGCCTGGAGTTCGACAACCCGGACCTGGAACTCAAGCCCGACATGTACGCCGACGTGTGGCTGGACAGCGAGCCCAGGGGCGAGGGCCTGGTGATCCCGTCCGAGGCGGTGATCCGGTCGGGAGAGCGCGACCTGGTGATCGTGAGCCGGGGCGGCGGCAAGTTCGCGCCCCGGCAGGTGCAGCTGGGCCTCGTGCTGGACGGCGGCCGCGTCCAGGTGCTCTCGGGGCTCGCCCCCGGGGACGTGGTGGTCACCTCGGGCCAGTTCCTGATCGACTCCGAGTCCAAGCTCAAAGAGGCCGTCCAGAAGATGCTCGAGGCGAAACGGGCCAAGAGCGAAGGCGGCGGGGACAAGGCCGACGACGGCTTCCTGGACGACCTGTAGGGTTTCCCCCCCACGGGAGCGACCCGCCGCCGTCCGCTCCGGGAACTCGCGCCGGGCGGACGAGACCGGGCGGCGGACAGCCCTTTACCAAGAGGCCGAAAGCCCATGATCGAAAAAATCATCGAGTGGTCGATCAACAACAAGTTCATGGTCATCCTGGCCACGGTGTTCGTGATCCTGGGCGGCGCCCTCGCCATGCGCACGACCCCCCTGGACGCCCTCCCCGACCTGTCGGACGTGCAGGTGATCATCTACACCGAGTACCCGGGACAGGCGCCCCAGGTGGTGGAGGACCAGGTCACCTATCCCCTGACCACGGCCATGCTGTCGGTGCCGTACGCCACGGTGGTCCGGGGCTACTCGTTCTTCGGGTTCTCGTTCGTGTACATCATCTTCGAGGACGGCACCGACCTGTACTGGGCCCGGTCCCGGGTGCTCGAGTACCTGAACTTCGTGTCGGGCCGGCTCCCCCCCGGCGTCAACCCCAGCCTGGGTCCCGACGGCACCGGGGTCGGGTGGATCTACGAGTACGTGCTCAAGGACGAGAGCGGCAAACACGACCTGTCGCAGCTGCGGAGCATCCAGGACTGGTACCTGCGCTATGAACTCACCGGAGTGCCCGGGGTGAGCGAGGTGGCCAGCGTGGGCGGCTTCGTGAAGCAGTACCAGGTGGAGGTGGACCCCAACAAGCTGATGGCCTACAACCTGCCGATCCAGAAGGTGCGCCGCGCGATCCAGCGGTCCAACAACGACGTGGGCGGCAAGCTGATCGAGATGGGCGAGACCGAGTTCATGGTGCGGGGCCTCGGGTACATCCGGTCGCTGGAGGACATCGAGAACATCGCCGTGGGCGTGGACGCCAAGGGCACGCCGATCCTGATCAAGAACATCGCCAACGTGCAGGTGGGCCCCGAGCTGCGCCGGGGCATCCTGGAGTGGAACGGCGAGGGCGAGGTGGTCGGCGGCGTCGTGGTGATGCGGTTCGGGGAGAACGCCCTGGAGGTGATCCGCAACGTCCGCAAGAAGCTCGCGGACCTGTCGGTGGGCCTCCCGGAGGGGGTCACGATCGAGCCGGCCTACGACCGGTCGAACCTGATCCTGCGGGCGGTGGACACCCTGAAGGGCAAGCTGATCGAGGAGATGACGGTCGTCGCCCTGATCTGCATCCTCTTCCTCCTGCACTTCCGGTCGGCGTTTGTCGCGATCTTCACCCTGCCCGTGGGCATCCTGATGGCGTTCCTCGTCATGAAGGCGTTCGGGATCAACGCCAACATCATGAGCCTGGGGGGCATCGCGATCGCGATCGGGGTGATGGTGGACGCGTCGGTGGTGCTGGTGGAGAACGCCCACAAGCACCTGGAACGCGACCGGGGCAAGAAACCGCACCTCGAGATCATCATCGACGCGTCCAAGGAGGTGGGCCCGGCCCTGTTCTACAGCCTGCTGATCATCACGGTGTCGTTCCTGCCGGTGTTCGCCCTGGGCGAGCAGTCGGGCCGCATGTTCAAACCCCTGGCCTACACCAAGACGTTCGCCATGGCCGCCAGCTCGGTGCTGGCCGTCACGATCATCCCGGTACTGATGACCTTTTTCGTCCGGGAGCAGACGTTCTCCCCCGAGACGACCCGCAAGCGCCGGCTCTGGACCTGGCTGGCCGCGATCGCGGGACCGCCCGCCCTGGTGGTGGCGGGCGGGGTGGCCGGGCTGCCGCTGCCCGACTGGAGCCTGCTGGCCGCCCTGGCCGTGTCCGCGTTCGGCGTGGTGTTCCTGGTGCCCCAGCGAATCCTGCCCGAGGCCCGGAACCCCCTGAGCCGGTTCTTCACCTGGCTGTACATCCCCCTGATCCGGGTGGTGCTCAAGTGGCGGAAGATCACCGTGCTGCTGGCGCTGGTGGTGGTGGCGGTAACCTGGGTCCCCCTGACCCGGCTCGGGAGCGAGTTCATCCCGCCCTTGAACGAGGGCGACCTGCTGTACATGCCGACGACCCTGCCCGGGATCTCGATCACCAAGGCCCGGGAGTTGCTGCAGCAGACCGACAAGATCATCCAGAGCTTCCCCGAGGTCCACCACACCCTGGGCAAGATCGGCCGGGTCGAGACCGCCACCGACCCCGCACCCCTGTCCATGATGGAGACCACCATCATGCTCCGGCCCGAGGTGGAGTACGAGCAGGTGCCCGTCGAGCGATGGTTCTCGGGCTGGCCCGGCTGGCTCAAGAAGCCCCTGACCCTGGTCTGGCCCGAAGTGGAGCGGGGCAAGGTGCTCCACGAGTGGCGCAAGAAGAAGATCGACCGGTTCTTCTCGGACTGGCCCGGCTGGCTCAAGGCGCCCCTGGCATGGCTGTTGCCGGAAGAGCGCTATCTCACCATCGAAGAACTGGTGGACGACCTGAACGCGGCGGTCCAGTTCCCGGGCCTGACCAACGCGTGGACCATGCCGATCAAGACCCGGATCGACATGCTGTCCACCGGGATCAAGACGCCGGTGGGGATCAAGCTGATGGGACCGGACCTCCAGGTGCTGTCGGACCTGGGGGCCAAGATCGAGGCCGTGGTCCAGGACATCCCGGGAACGCTGTCAGCGTTCTCCGAACGGGTGACCGGCGGCAACTACGTGGACTTCGAGATCGACCGGCCGGGCATCGCCCGGTACGGACTGACCGTGGGGGACGTACAGGACGTGATCGTGACCGCGATCGGCGGCATGAACGTCACCTACACGGTGGAGGGGCTGGAGCGCTACCCGGTCAACCTCCGGTACAGCCGGGAGCTGCGGGACGACCTGGAGCAGCTCAAGCGGGTGCTCGTGCCCACGCCCACCGGCGCGCAGGTCCCCCTGGGCCAGCTCACGACCCTCAAGATCCGCAAGGGCCCCCCGAGCATCAAGAGCGAGAACGCCCGCCAGACCGCGTGGATCTACGTGGACCTCAAGGGGATCGACGTGGGCACCTACGTGAAGCAGGCCAAGGAAGTGGTCGCCCGGGAGGTGAAGTTCCCCACCGGGTACTCGATGGTGTGGTCGGGCCAGTTCGAGTACATGGAAAAGGCCCGCAAGACCCTGAACGTGATCGTGCCGATCACCCTGGCGGTGATCTTCCTACTCCTGTACCTCCACTTCCGCAACGTGCCCGAGGCCGCGATCGTGATGGCCAGCCTGCCGTTTGCCCTGGTGGGGGGGGTGTGGCTCCTGTTCCTCCTCGACTACAACCTGTCGGTGGCGGTGACCGTGGGGTTCATCGCCCTGGCGGGCCTGGCCGCCGAGACCGGGGTGGTGATGCTGGTGTACCTGGACGAGACGTTCGAGCGCCGCAAGATCAACGGCCACATGCGCACCACCGGGGACCTGCACGCCTCGATCATCGAGGGCGCGGCCGAGCGCGTGCGCCCGAAGCTGATGACCGTGGCCACCACCCTGATCGGGCTGCTGCCCGTGATGTGGGGCCACGAGACCGGCTCCCAGATCATGAAGCGGATCGCGGCGCCCATGGTGGGCGGGCTGATCTCGTCCACCGTACTCACCCTGGTGATCATCCCGGCCGTGTACGACATCTGGAAACGGTGGGAGCTGCGGTCCGCCCTGACCCACGGCCCCCGGTCCGATCCCGAACCCGAACAGGAGCAGACCCCATGAAGATGATCAAAGCATACGTTCGCGCCGCCCGGGCGGACACCGTGCTCGAAGGGCTGGCGCGGGCCGGCATCTTCCACGCCACCCTGACCCAGGTCACGGCGGTGGGCCCCAACATCGACCCCAAGGCGAAGCGGGTCAGCGTCCGGTTCGGGCGGCGGGTCGAGGAGATGATCAAGATCGAGCTGATCTGCCCCGACCGGGACGAGAACAAGCTGGTGGAGATCATCCGGGAGACCGGGTGCACCCGCCAGCCCGGGGACGGTGTGATCGCGGTCCAGAACGTGAACCGCCTGGTCAAGATCCGCACCGCCTCCGAGAGCCTCGACGCACTGTGAGAGAACGCGGGCACCCGCCCGCGCTGGAACCGTCCATTCCCTGGGAACGGTCCGTTCCCACCGAGAGGAGACGAGCCATGAAGACCCGATCGATCGTTCGCGGACTCACCACCCTTTTCCTCGCCGTGGCGCTGGCCGTGCCGGCCGCGGCGGGCAACGACATGGACCACGGCAAGATGAAGGGCATGAAGATGGAGCACGGCAAGGGCGGGGGCGAGATGATGGGCCGGCCGATCCACACCTCCGAGGTGGACGGGTACACGTTCACCTACCGCCTGATCGACATGAAGAAGAAGATGGAGATGATGAAGGGCATGGACATGAAGGGGATGGACCACGGCAAGATGAAGTCCCACCACCTGATGGTGTTCCTCACCGGCCCGGACGGCAAACCGGTCACCGACGCCAAGGTGGGGTTCAAGGTGGCGGGCGCCGGCGTCACCCAGAAGACGATGTGCATGGGCATGAAGGGCGGGTTCGGGGCGGACGTGGACCTGCCGTCCACCGGGACCTACACGGTCAAGGCCAAAGCGGTCGTGGGGGAAAAGACCCTGGTGGACACCTTCACCTATGAGCACAGATGATCCTCCCCCCTCCTTCCTCCTGCGGGCCCCGGAAAACCCTCCGGGGCCCGTTTCGTTTCCGCGGCCCGCCCAAACACGCATATTATAATGTAGTTTATAAAAACTATACTTGACATCATGCATGCAGTTCTGTAAAGCTCTACACGACGGTCGTAAACAAAACTCGCCACCGTCCGTGTTTACCGCCAACAACAGAGCAAAAGGAGCTGCCATGGGTCCGATCCGACCCCTCCTGCTGGCCGGGGCCGCGGTGCTGGCCGCGGCCGTCCCGTCCCCGGCCGCCCTGGGGGACTACTTCGTGGACACGGCGTGGCTCGCGGCCAACCGGGACCGGGTGGCCGTGGTTGACGTGCGCGTCGCGCCCAAGTACTACCTGGGGCACGTGGACGGTGCCGTGCGCATGGACAAGGCCGAGTTCCTGGAGACCCGCCGGGGCGTGAAGAGCCTGGTGCCCACGGCGGCCGGGTTCGAGGCGCTGATGGACCGGTACGGCATCACCCCGGACACCACGGTGGTGGCCTACGCCGAGGACGACAACCCGTACGCGGCCCGGCTGGTGTGGACCCTCCGGTACCACGGCCACGAGCGGGCGTACGTGCTGGACGGCGGGTACGAGAAATGGGCCCAGGAGGACCGGCCCACGGAGGTGCTGCCCACCGCGCCGGCGCCGACCACCGGGTACGCGGTGCGCGGCCACGCCCACATCCGGGCCACGGCCGAGGACGTCCTCACCCACCTGGGGAACCCGTCGGCGGTGGTGTGGGACACCCGCCGGCCGGCCGAGCACGACGGCTCCGAGGTCCGGGCCGATCGGGGCGGCCACATCCCGGGCGCGGTGCACCTGAACTGGACCGAACTGTTGACCGGCGCGGGCGGGGCAAAGGTGCTCAAGGACGAGGCCACCCTGCGGGCCCTGCTGGCGGCCAAGGGGATCACCCCGGACCGGGAGGTCCTCGCCCACTGCCAGACCGGCATCCGGTCGTCCTTCGCGACCCTAGTGCTGCTGGGCCTGGGCTACCCCGACGCACGCAACTACGACGGCTCGTGGCTCGAGTGGGCCAACGACCCGCGACTGCCGATCGACACCGGCCCCGAACAGGCCCGGCGGTGAGCGGGCCGTTTCGAGCCGCCGATCACCCGGAGGAGCCGAAATGACACCACGCCAGAGCCTGTCGCGGCTGAAAAACCGGCTGCTGGCCCGGGTGTTCACCGCCGTGCCCGGCCTGGCCGCCCGGTGGGGCCAGGCCATGGCGGCCACGGGCGGCGAGATCCCGTGGGCCGAGCCCCGCAAACCCCTGGGGGACGCGGTGCTGGCCGTGATCACCACCGGCGGGGTCCACCGCACGGACCAGCCGCCGTTCGACATGGCCGACCCGGACGGAGACCCCACGTTCCGGGAGATCCCGGTGGACACCCCCGGGGACGCGCTCACCATCACCCACGACTACTACGACCACCGGGACGCCGAGGCCGACCCGAACCTGGTGCTGCCCGTGGAACGGGTCCGGGAGATGACGGCACACGGGGTCGTGGCCGGGCTCCACCCCCGGGCGTACAGCTTCATGGGCCACATCGACGGCCGACACGTGGAGACCCTGAAACGGAAAACCGCTCCGGAGGTGGCGGAGCGGCTGGCCGCAGGGGGCGTGGACTACGCGCTCCTGGTACCGGCCTGAGGGATCTGCAACCGGTCCGTGGGACTGGTCGCACGCGCCGTCGAGGCCCGGGGCATCCCCACGGTGGCCCTGTCCATCGTGCGGGAGATCACCGAGAAGACCCCGCCCCCCCGGGCGCTGTACCTGCGGTTCCCCTTCGGCCACGCCCTGGGGGAGCCCGGCCAAAGGGAGCAGCACCTGGCCGTGCTCGGCCTGGCGCTGGAACACCTGTTCGCGGCCCGGAAGCCGGGGGAGATCCGCGACGCGGGCCTCAGGTGGCGGCGGGAGCGGTACGGCCCGCCCGACTGGGACGCCCTGCGCCGCCGGACCTCGAACCTCGAACCTTGAACCTCGCTCCTACCCCGCGATCGCGTCCAGCTCCATCGGCACCTCGGGCAGCACGAGGAACGTGCCCGTGGCGTGTCCCACCAGGTCTCCCGCGTCGTCGTACAGGGTCATCTCCACGATGTCCTGGCGCCGGCCCTTCTTGATCACCCGCCCTTCCGCCCGCAGGTCGCTCCCGCGCACCGGCTTGAGGAAGTGGAGCGACATCTCCGACGTGGCGATCCAGCACGCCCCGTCCCGGGCCACAGCGCTCGTGAACCAGCCGGCCGTGTCGAGCAGCGTGGCGTACACCCCGCCGTGGATCGCCAGCAGGGCGTGGTCCAGGCCCGGGTTGTACGGCAGGTGCACCACGGCCCGGTCGTCGTCGGTGTAGGTGAGGCGCATGCCGAACGTCTTGGCGATCGGCGCGATCTCGTTGAACAACCGCAGCAGCTGGTCCCGTCGAACTCCCATCACGTCCACTCCCCGGTCTCGGCGCCGGCCCGGCTCGGACCGCCCGTCCGTCAGTACGCCCGCTGCCGGGCCACCAGCTCACTGGCCACGCCCTCGCGCAGGGCCAGCAGGTCCACCGGCTGCCGCCCCAGCCACCCGTCCAGGGCGGTCAGCCCGTCCCGGTCCTCCGCGGCCACCAGCACCTGCCGGGCCAGGCTGCCGGCCCGGTCCACAGCGGTCTCGCACGCGATCCGGGCGGCGGCCACGGCCAGCGCGGCCCGGTCGGGCCCCCGGCGGGCCGCGTCCCGGGCCGCCCGGACCACGGCGGACTCGGCCGCGTACGCCAGCAGCACCAGGTCGGCCAGCCTGAGCTGCACGGCCTGGCGCCCGGCGAGCCCGTCGCCCCAACGGTCCCGGGCGAGGGCCAGCATCCGCACCGCCACGGCCTTCAGGCGCGCCACCCGGTCCAACTCGCCGGCCAGGGGGCCGGCCCCCACCGGCGGCGGCCCGGCCGGCACCAGGCCGAGCTCGCCCCGGCCGGCCTTGCGCAGCAGCATGGTGGGCACCAGCAGCCGGTTGATCTCGTTGGTGCCCTCGTAGATCCGGTTGATCCGGCTGTCCCGGTAGAACGCCTCGGCCGGGTACTCGGCGCAGTACCCGTACCCACCGTAACACTGGACCGTCTCGTCCACCACGTAGTCCAGGGTCTCGCTGCCCAACACCTTCACCAGCGAGCACTCCACGCTGTACTCCTCGATCGACCGCAGGGCGGCCGTACCGTGGTCGCCCCCGGCCGCGGCCAACAGGCGGTCGATCAGCCCCACGGTGCGGTACACCGCGGCCTCGGCCGCGTAGGTGCGGGCGTACATCTCCGCCAGCTTCTCCCGGATCGCGCCGAACTCGGCGATCCGCCGGCCGAACTGCCGTCGCTCCAGGCAGTAGGCCAGGGCGTGCTCCAGGGCGCGCTTGCACATGCCCACGGCCAGGGCTCCCAGCTTGAACCGGCCGATGTTCAGGATGTTGAACGCGATCTTGTGCCCCCGCCCCACCTCCCCCAGCACGTTGTCCACGGGCACCCGGGCCTCCTGGAGGATCACGGTGCAGGTGGTGGTGCCCCGGATGCCCATCTTGTGCTCGTCCGGACCGAACGACAGGCCGGGGGTGTCCGCGTCCACCAGGAACGCGGTGAACCGCTCGCCGTCCACCTTGGCGAACACGACCAGCACGTCCGCGATCCGGGCGCTGGTGATTAACTGCTTGGTTCCGTCCAGCACGTAGTGCCGTCCGTCCTGGGACAGGGTCGCCCGGGTCCGGCACGCCAGGGCGTCCGACCCGGCCGACGGCTCGGTGAGCCCGTAACACCCCAGCACCGAGCCGTCCGCCAGGCCGGGCAGGTACCGGCGCTTCTGCGCCTCGGTGCCGTAGTACACGATCGGCAGGCTGCCGATGCCGGTCTGGACCAGATGGAACACCTGGAACGACCCCTGGCCCGCGATGTTCTCCACCACCAGGGCCGACGCCGCCTTGTCCAGGCCGAGCCCGCCGTAGGCGGCCGGGATGTCGGCCATCAGGAGGCCCAGCTGCCCGGCCTTTCGCAGGAGGCCGACGGTGAACGGCAGGTCCTTGGCCTCGATCCGGTCGTGGTGGGGGAGAACCTCGCCCGCCACGAACTCCCGGGCCGTCCGGGCGATCATCCGGTGCTCCGGCGTGAAGTCTTCGGGGGTGAACACCGCTTCCGGATCCGGAGGCCCGGCCAGGAACCCCCCGCCCCGCTCCCCCGGACCCAATCCTGTCGCGTCTGTCACGGCCTCCTCCCGGCTACCAGTCGCCCAGCGTGTCCAGGAATCCCCGGGCCAGCTCTTCGATGGTCATCTCGTCTTCCCGCATCAGCCCTTGGATCGCGATGCCCTGGACCGCGCCCATGAACGCACACGCGGCAGCCCGGGGGTTGCCCACCCGCGGGTGGCCGGCCAGGAGCACGGCGAACGCGTCCACGAACGCGTCGTACACCAGCCGGATCCGGGCCAGGATCGGGTCGTCGGTGCCGGCGAACTCGGTGGCCAGGGCGGCCAGGCAGATGGTGGCCTCGGGCTGGCGGTTGAAGTGCTCGCACATCAGGGCCACCACCGCGTCCACGGTGCGGGCCGACGGCGTGCCCTGCTCCACGGTGTCCCGGTACGCGCGCAGCCCCCGGCCCAGGCGGTCGACCACCGCGTGGAGGAGCGCCTCCTTGGTGGAAAAGTGGTGGAACACCGCGCCGGGCGTCATCCCGATCCCGGACGAGATGTCCAGCACCGTGGTCTTGTGAAACCCCTGGCGGGCGAACAGCCGGGTCGCGGCCACCAGGATCTTGCGGCGGGTGGCCCGGGCCTTTTCGGCCTTCCGGTTCGGCCGGTCCGGGCGGGTCATCCGGCGCCTGCCGAGCGGCCGGCGCGGCCGTAAATGTCCTCGATCACATGGGCGTACTTCTTGTAGATCGTCGCCCGGCGCACCTTCATGGTGGCCGTCACCTCGTCGTCATCGTGGTCGAGTTCCTTGTCCAGCAGCCGGAACTCCCGGACCTGCTTCACCTGGGCCAGTTGCTCGTTGGCCGCGGCCACCTCCCCGGCGATCAGCTCGCGAACCTCGGGGTGCTGGGACAGGTTCTTGAAGTTGGTGTACGCGATCCGCCGCTCGGTGGCCCACTTGCCCACGTTGTCGTAGTCGATCTGGAGCAACGCGGCCACGAACCGCTCGCCCTCGCCCAGGACCACGGCCTCCTTGATGTACGGGCTGACCTTGAGGGCGTTCTCCACCTCGCTCGGCGCGATGTTCTTGCCGCCGGCCGTGATGATGATCGCCTTTTTGCGGTCCACGATCTTCAGGTGGCCGGCCTCGTCCAGCTCCACGATGTCGCCGGTGTGGAGCCACCCGTCCCCGTCCACGATCGCCCGGGTCGCGTCCGGGTCCCGGAAGTACCCGGCGAACACCTGGGCGCCCCGGTTGAGCAGCTCCCCGTCCTCGGCGATCCGGAACTCCAGGCCCGGCACCACCACCCCCACCGTGCCCAGGCGGATGTCGTCCCCCGGGTGGATGAACGAAAGGCCCGACACCTCGGTCATGCCGTACCCCTCTTTCACCCGGAGCCCGATCGCGTGGAAGAACCGGAGCACCTCGGGGGAGATGGCCGACGCGGCCGAGAACGCGAGCCACGCCCTGCGCAGCCCCACGAAGTTCTGGAGCGCCCGGAACACCAGCAGGTAGCACACCCTTTCCGCGAGCCGGTCGGCCACGCCCAGGGGCTCGCCGGCCAGCCGCTTCTCGGCCAGCCGGTACCCGGTGCGCAGGCACCGGCCCACCAGGGCCTGGCGCCACCGGGGCGCGTCCTTCAGGCCGATCTGGATCGACGACTGGAGCTTCTCCCAGATCCGGGGCACGCCCAGGAACACGGTGGGCGCGATCTCCCTGAGGTCCTTCTGGATCGTGCGGATCGACTCGGCGAAGTTCACCGTGACACCGACCATCAGGTTCAGGAACACGCTGAAGATCTGCTCGGCCACGTGGCACAGGGGCAGGTAGCTCACCACGCTGTCCGACGGGCCGATGCCCGTGATCTCCACCATGGCCCGGGTCATCGCCATGATGTTGGCGTGGGTGATCATCGCGCCCTTGGGGTGGCCGGTGGTGCCCGAGGTGTAGATGATGATCGCCACGTCCCCGGGCCGGACCCGGGCGGCCAGCGTCTCGAACCGGCCCGGCGCCTCGGCCGCGGCGTCCCGCCCGAGCCGCTCCAGCTCGGAGAACGGCAGGATCCGGGGGTCGTCGTAGTGGCGCAGCCCCTTCATGTCGGCCACGATGATCTTGCGCAGCCGGGGCAGCCGGTCGGCCACCTCGAGGATCTTGTCGGTCTGCTCCTGGTCCTCGCACACCACGAAGGTCGCCTGGGAGTGGTCCACCACGTACTGGACCTCGGCTGCCGGGGAGGTGGGGTACACGCCCACGGCCCGGCCGCCGGCCGCGATCGCGCCCAGTTCGGCGTACAGCCACTCGCGCCGGTTCTCGCTGAGGATCGCCAGGTTGTCCCCGGGGGCGAACCCCAGGGTCTCCAGCCCCAGGGCGACCCGCTCCACGTGCGCCCGGTAGTCGGCCCAGGTCACCCGCTGCCAGACCCCGAACTCCTTCTCCCGGAGGGCGGTCCGGCCGGGTTCGGCCCGCTCCCGTTCGAGCAGCAGGCCCACCAGGGTGTCCGGGCTCACGACAGCCACCGCTTCCTCCGCTTGTAGTGCTTCACGTCCCGGTAGCTGCCCGCGGCGTGGCCCGAGCGCACGCCCAGGTAGAACTCCTGCACGTCCCGGTCCCGCAACAACACCTCGCTCGGGCCGTCCAGCACCACCTTGCCGCCCTCCATGATGTACCCCCGGGACGCGATCTCCAGGGCCATGGCCGCGTTCTGTTCCACCAGGAGCATGGTCACGGCCTCCTGCCGGTTGATCTTCCGGAGGATCCCGAAGATCTCCTCCACCAGCAGAGGCGACAGCCCCAGGCTGGGCTCGTCCAGGAGCAGCAGCCGGGGCCCGGCCACCAGGGCCCGGCCGATCGCGAGCATCTGCTGCTCGCCCCCGGACAGGTAGCCCGCGGTCTGGCGCCGGCGCTCCTTGAGCCGGGGGAAGTACGCGTACACCGCTTCGGCCTCCAGGCCCTCGGGCCCGTCCGGCCCCCGGCCCTTGCGGGCGTACAGGGGCACGGCCAGGTTCTCCTCCACGGTGAGGTCCTCGAAGATCCGCCGGCCCTCCAGCACCTGCACCAGGCCGGCGCGGGCTAGGCGGTGGGGCAACCACCCCCGGACCGACCGGTCCTGGTACCGGATGTCCCCGTCGGTGACCGCGCCGTCCTCCAGGGGAAGCAGGCCCGAGATCGCCTTCAGGGCGGTGGACTTGCCCGCGCCGTTGGTGCCCAGGAGGGCCACGATCTCGCCCGCGGGCACCTCCAGGGACAGGCCCTTCAGGACCAGCACGGCGTGGTTGTACACCACCTCGAGGTTGTTGACCGACAGAAGAACCGGCATGGGCGTTCCCGGAGGTCTCGCGCGCGGCCGGGGCGGCGGGGAGGAAACCCTCCCCGCCGCGGGGCGCCGCTACTTCAGGGTGATCCAGTCCGAGGCCGGCACGAACCGGCCCTTCTTGGCGTCGGCCCGGTACACCCGGCCCGACGGGATCTTGTGGTTGACGAACGTCACCGGCGGCATCAGGCCGCCCACGTCCCAGTCCTTGATCGACTCCAGGGCCTTGACCAGGTTGTCGCCGGTCACGTCCCACCCGTTCTCGACGCAGATCTCGGCGCACTTGGCGAACACCATGCCGGTGAACCACCCCTGGATGTACGAGTTGGGGCGGTGCTTGACGTCCGGGTGGTGCTTGGCGTTGTACGCCCGCATCTCCTGGATCGCCGGCACATCGTCCTCGTAGTAGTACGCGTACGGGTTCACGCCCATGTACCCGTCGGCGTCCTCACCCAGCTTGTCGATGATCATCTGGCTCATGGACCAGAAAATCCCCATGAACGAGATGTCCAGGCCGTAGTCCCGGGTGCCCCGGATCACCTGGGGGATGGGGGACAGCACGAACCCCTGGAAGATCACGTACTGGGGCTTGGCCTTGACCAGGGCGAGCACCTGGCTGGTCACGTCCACCGCCCCCACCTTGGTCACCACCTCGGCCACCACGTCCACGCCCAGTTCCTCGGCCTTCTTCCGGGCGTACGGGATCGGGTCCTTGCCGAACTCGGTGTCGCTGTAGAAGAACGCCACGGTGGGCTTGTCGCCCTTGGGGTTCTTGGCGATGTACTCGAGCAGCACGCCCATCATGTCGCTGTAGGTCGGCCCGGACACGAACGTGTACGGGTAGGCGGCCGGATCGGCCAGCTCCGAGCTGAACGAGGTGGAACCGTAGAGCACCTTGTAGGTCTTGTTGATCTCGGGCGCGATCGCCTTGCCCAGGCCGGTGGACTCCCCGTAGAACATGGGCGGGGCGTGCTCGGCCATGATCTTCTTGAACACGGCCACGGCCTTGTCCACCTGGTAACCCGAGTCCTCGAAGATGTACTCGATCTTCCGGCCCTGGATGCCGCCCTTCTCGTTCACCCGGGCCAGGGAGTCGGCCAGCCCCTGATTGAGCTGGACCCCGGCGAACGCGAACCGGCCCGTGAGGGGCTGGGCCGCGCCCACCTTGATCGTGTCGGCGCCCAGGCCGACGGAGGGCCAGACCAGAGCCAGTGCGAGGACGGCGCGGACGATGCGGAACCTCTTCATGACTTCCTCCTTTGCCCGTGCGGGCCGCGTGGGGATACCGCTCACCCGGTCAGTGCACGAACGGCCACAGCCGGAAAAACCGTTTGGTGCGTTGCCACATCTCGGCCAGGCCGTGGGGTTCGAACAGGATGAACCCCACGATCAGGGCGCCGAACAGGATCTCGGTCACGGGCGACAGCAGGGCCATCGCGTCGGGGTACACCGGCCGCAGCAGGCCCATGGCCGCCCGGAGCGCCTCGGGCACCAGGGTCATGAACACCGCGCCGTAGATCGAACCGATCACCGTGCCCATGCCGCCCACGATGATGATCGCCAGGTAGTGGATCGACAGGCTCAGGGGCCAGTGTTCCGGCGTGACCACGTTCATGAAGTACGCCCACAGCGCCCCGGCCACCCCGGCGTAGAACGAGCCCAGGGCGAACGCCTGGAGCTTGGCCCGGAACAGGTCGATCCCCATCAACTCGGCCGAGATGTCCCGGTCCCGCACCGCCACGAACATCCGGCCCGGGGCCGACCGCTTCAGGTTGGCCGCAAACCAGGTGCCCAGCACCGCCACCAGAACGATCGGCACGTACATGGCCCGGTCCGTGCCCAGTTCCACCCCGAACAGCACCGGCGCGGGCACGTTGATGCCCCGGATCCCGCCGGTGAGCCCCTCGAAGTTGACGAACGCGAACTCGGCGATCACCTGGGCCGCCAGGGTGGCCATGGCCAGGTACAGGCCCTTGACCCGCAGGCTGGGCGCACCCACAACCACCCCGAACCCGGCGGCCACCGCGCCCGCGGCCGGCAGGACCAAGGGGAACGGCACCTGCCACCGGGTGGCCAGGATCGCGGCGGTGTACGCCCCGACCCCCATGAACGCGGCGTGGCCCAGGCTGATCTGGCCGGTGAACCCGGTGAGCAGGTTCAGGCCCAGGGCCGACACCACCGCGATCCCCACCAGGTCGGCCAGGTAGATCAGGTAGTCGCCGGCCACCAGGGGAAACACGGCCAGGGCCGCGAAGAACACCCCCATCCACGCCCGCACCGTCGGGGTGCGCCACAGGGCCTCGTCGGCCGCATAGGTCTCCTTGAAATCGCCGATCCGCATCGTCAGGGAGCCAGGAAACAGAAGTCAGAATTCAGGAACCAGAAACCGGGAACCCCGCACACTAAATCCAACGAAAGTATTGCCAGATCCTTACCCTTCCCGTTGGGTAGTGCGGGGTGGGGATCTGGTGGAGCGCCGGGTGCGGCCCCTTGACTCGCCGCGCCGTTCGAACGTCCGGATCGTCTCCGGACGCCAAGGGCTCCGAGGTCGAGGCCCGGACCGACCGGCAAACAGCGGCATCGCAAGGCGCGGCGATCGGGTTCCGCACTCGCGCCCGGCCGGAACCAGGCGCCCACCCCGTACCCTGGCAATACAATTGCAGATCTTAGTAAACCGATCGTTCCTTGCCGTGCAACACCACACCGGCTTCCCCTCCCCGCGCTCACAGCCGCTCGATCTCCCGGGTGCCGAACAGCCCGTACGGCTTGACCAGCAGGATGGCCAGGAGCACCAGGAACGGGACCACCTCCTTGACCGAACCGCCCACCACGTACGGGTCCAGGTACCCCCCGGCCAGGTTCTCGAGGATCCCGATCAGGATGCCCCCCACCACGGCCCCGGCGATCGAGTCCAGCCCCCCCAGGATCACCACCGGGAACACCTTGAGCCCCACGTGGCCCAGTTGGGGGCTGATCCCCCCGATCGTGCCCACCACGATGCCGCCCACGGCCGCGGCCATGGCCCCGAGGGCCCAGGACAGGCCGAACACCCGTCGGACGTCCACCCCCAGGGAGAACGCCGCGCCCTGGTCGGTGGCCGTGGCCCGCATGGCCGTGCCCGACCGGGTGAACCGGAAGAACGCCGCGATCACCACCACCGCGGCCCCGGCCATCAGGAAGCCGTAGAACAACCGGCTCGGCACGATCGCGAACCCCAGGTCGATCGGCTGCCGCGGGAACAGGCGCGGGAAGCTCTTGTACTCCCCGGTCCAGACGAGCTGGGCCAGCCCCTTCAGGATGCTAGAGATGCCCAGGGTCACCATCACCACGGTGATCGACGCCTCCCCCAGGAGCGGCCGGAGCACGGCCCGTTCCAGCAGCAAGGCCACCAGGGCCAGCCCGCCCAGGGCCACCCCGACCGCCAGGACCAGGGGCAGCTTGAACACCACCAGGGAGGTGTACGCGAAGTACGCGCCGATCATCATGAACTCGCCGGTGGCGAAGTTCAGGACCCCGGTGGCCTTGTAGATCACCACGAACCCGAGGGCCACCACGGCGTAGATGCCGCCGATCACGACCCCGCTGATCAGGAGCTGGATCAGGAACTCCACGGCCGCTCCCCCCCGCCGGCACCCGTGCCCAGGTACGCCCGGATCACCTCCGGGTGGCCGGCCACCGCGTCGGGCCGTCCCTGGGTCAGCACCTCGCCGAAATTGAGCACCACCACGTGGTCCGACAGATCCATCACCATGCCCATGTCGTGCTCCACCAGGAGCACGGTCACGCCCCGCTCCTCCACGATGTCCAGGATGAACCGGGCCATGTCCTCGGTCTCCTCCCGGTTCATCCCGGCGACGGGTTCGTCCAGCAGCAGCAGCCGGGGCTGGAGGGCCAGGGCCCGGGCCAGTTCGACCCGTTTCTGGAGCCCGTACGGCAGCGCGCCCACCGGCAGGGCCCGGATGTGCTCCAGTTCCAGGAAGTCCACGATCTCGGTCTCGACCCGCTCGCGCAGGGCCAGCTCCTCGCGCCGGGCCGCGGGCAGGGCCAGCCCGCAGCTCACCAGGCCGGAGCGCAGGCGCGCGTGGGCGCCCAGCTTGATGTTGTCGAGCACGCTCAGGCCCTTGTACAGGGCGATGTTCTGGAACGTCCGGCCGATCCCCAGGTGGGTGCGCCGGTGGGCGGGCAGCCGGGTGATGTCGGTCTCACCGAACCGGACCCGGCCCGCGTCCGGGCGGTAGAACCCGCCGATGATGTTGAACAGGCTGGTCTTGCCCGCGCCGTTCGGGCCCACCACCGACGTGATGCGCCCTTCGGGAACCTCGAACCCCACGTCCCGGAGAACCTGCAACCCCCCGAACGACAGGGAAACCCCTTCGACCCGCAGGATGGCGTCCATCGATCCAACCGGCAAATGAACCGTGTTTGTGTGTGGTTTGTTGCGAATCGACCATGAAAATGGCGAAACAGCGCGCCGTCGCGAGCAACGCCGGTGCAAGATATTCCATAGTCGGCAATATGTCAAAGAAAAATATAACACCATTATGCAAACCCAGGGATGGCCCGGCCCCGCCCGGAAAGGGCTGCCCGGCCGGTTTCTAAAAAGATTCTAACCCCCCTCTCACCCCCGGCTCACGCAACCTGTGGTACCCTGGCCGGAAACGTTGCAGCCCTCCGATCCAACCAAAATCCGCAGGGAGAGACCCGTGAAAACGATCGCGACCCTCGCAGCCGCGGCCTTCGCCTTCGCAGCCGTCGGCTGCTCCCAGACCTCCACGCCGGTGGCAGAAGAGGCTCCGGCACCCGCCCCCGAACCCCAGGCGGCCGAACCGGCCTCGCAGGCTGCCCCGGCCACCCAGGACGGATACGCGGGCAAGGTGCTCGAGACCATGGACTCGGGCGGCTATACCTACGTGAAGGTGGACGCCGCCAGCGGCCCGATCTGGGCGGCAGCCCCCCAGTTCCAGGTCGCGGTCGGGGATGAGGTGGTGGTGAACAGCCCGATGCCGATGCCCGGCTACCACAGCAAGACCCTGGACCGCACCTTTGAGATGCTGTACTTCTCGCCGGCGATCACGCCCCCGGGCGCCCGGCCCGAGCAGGCCGCGGCTGCGGCTCCCGGCGCGTCCGGCGCCGCGGCCCGGAACACGGCGGCCGCCGAGGTAGACCTGTCGGGCATCGCCAAGGCCGAGGGCGGGCACACCGTGGGCGAACTGTTCGAGCGCAAGGCCGAGCTGGCCGGCAAGGAGGTGGTGGTGCGCGGCCGGGTAGTCAAGTTCAACGGCGGCATCATGGGCAAGAACTGGATCCACCTGAGGGACGGCACGGGAGCCGAAGGCGCCAACGACCTCACCGTGACCACCCAGGCCACGGCCGCCGTGGGCGACACCGTGCTCGTGCGGGGCGTTGCCGTCGCGGACAAGGACTTCGGGTACGGGTACAAGTACGCCCTGATCCTCGAGGACGCCCAGGTGGACGTGGAGTAGCGCGGGTTTTCGAGGAGACCATACAGCGATCTTCAAACGCGTTGCTGCACGACCCCGAACATCCCATCGACAGAGAAAAGGGGACCCGGCAAAACGTTCGCGGGTCTCCACAACACCCCGGGGCGGGCCGAGAGGCCCGCCCCGTCCACCTCCGGGAGAACGCCGTGTCCCGCCCGTCGCGCCCCGCCCGGCTCGCACTCGCGGTCCTCGCCGTCCTGGCCGCGGCCGGGTGTTCCCGTCCGGCGCCCGGCCTCGTGCCCCTGGCACCGGACGCGGTGGTCGTGGCGTTCGGGGACAGCCTGACCCGGGGCACGGGTGCGCCGCCAGGGGCCGACTATCCCTCTGTTCTCGGGGAGTTGGTTGGACGGCGGGTGGTGAACGCAGGGGTGCCCGGCGAGACCACGGCCGAAGGGCGCCGCCGCCTGGCCTCGGTGCTCGCCGAGAACCGGCCAGCCCTCGTGGTGCTGTGCGAGGGCGGCAACGACTTCCTGCGGGGGGTGGCCCCCGACCAAACCGAGGCCAACCTGCGGGCGATGGTGGCCCGGATCCGGGAGAGCGGCGCGGACGCCGTGCTGCTGGGCGTTCCCCGGCCCTCGGTGCCGGTCCGGGTGCCGGCGTTCTTCCCCGCCTTGGCCGGCGACCTGGGGGTCCCCTACGACGGCGACCTGGTGGCCGAGATCCTCACCCGGCCAACCCTGAAGAGCGACCCGGTCCATCCCAACGCCGAGGGATACCGCGAGCTGGCCGAGGGCGTGGCCCGGCTGCTGCGCGGGACCGGCGCGCTTCCATGACCGTCCAGGGAACGGGCCCAGCGCCCCGCTCGCGCATCACTCCCCGCCGACGCCCTGGACCATCTCGGTCAGGAGGGGCAGCAACTTGCGCCGGTACAGGTTGTCCCACACGTACTGCCGGATCACGTGGCGGAACATGCGCTGGGGCGGCAGGGCCCGCACCTGCTCGACCAGGCGCGCCGCGATCCGCTCGGGCGGGTCGTCCAGGGAGAACGTCCACACGTGGTCGCCGCCGACCTCGCGGAACGGCTCGATGTCCGAGCACAGGATCGGCAGCTTGATCATGCCGGCCTCCAGCAGCGGGATCCCGAACCCCTCCTGCTTGCTCGGCAGGAACAGCACGTCGGCCAGCAGGTACAGGTCGCGGATCGTCACCCGGTCGGCCCCCAGCCGCTCCCCGCTGGCGAACCGGTACTCGGCCAGGAGCAGGATGTCCCGGCCCACCCCCAGTTCCCGGGCCAGGTCCCCCAGGCTCCGGGCGTAGCGCACCGTGCCCTCCTCGTGGGGGTCGTACGCGCCGGTGAGCAGCAGCCGGGCGTCCACCCCCCGGTCCCGCAGGGCCCGGAGCACCCGGATCGACAGCTCGATGTTCTTGCGGGGGTGGAGCCGGCACGGCTGCACCAGGAGGAACTCGGCCTCGAACAGGTTCTGCTCCTGGATCACCCGCACCGTGCTCGGGTCGAGCCGGAAGAACCGGACCGGGTCGATGCCGTTGGGGATCACGTCCAGGGGCTGCCCGCCGCCGTACAGCTCCCCGAACTGGAGCCGGCGCGACTCCGAGATCACCACGTACCGGATGTTGGGGTTGCGGGCGCGCAGCACGGTCCACACCGGGTGGGAGAGCCGCGCGGCCAGGTCGTCGTAGAAGAACGGGGAGTCGTGGTTCCAGCTCACCACCCGGATCGAACCGCTGTCCGCCAGCCGGTGCAGGGCC
>JAJRUI010000083.1 GCA_024277875.1 Deferrisomatales bacterium | reverse complement strand
TCCACCGCGTCGTACGCGCTGGTGTTGTACACGATGGGGATCCGGAGGCCCCGGCGGCGGGCCCGGGCCGCCCCGGCCAGGAGCTGGGGCAGCACGTGGGTCGGGGTGACCCAGTTGACGTTGGCGCACCCGGCGCTCTGGAGGGCGAGGAACAGTTCGGCCAACGCGGCCGGCGAGCGCTCCGGCCCGACCGGGTGGTGGGCGATGTCGTGGTTCTGGCAGAACGCGCACCCCAGGTTGCACCCGCCGAGGAACACGGTGCCCGACCCGCCGGCGCCCACCAGGGGCCGCTCCTCCCCGAAGTGGGGACCGGCCGACGCCACCCGGGCCCTCAGGCCCACGCCGCACCGGCCCTCGCGGCCCCGTACCCGGTCTGCGCTGCACCGGCGTGGGCACAGGTCGCACGCCCGCAGGCGGCGGTACGCGTCGCCGATCCGCGCTCTGACGTCGGGGAGAGGAGGACTGCCGGCGTTTCCCACGGGCGCCTCCCGGGTCAGCGGGGGACGATCCGGAACGCGGCCGGCGCGATCCGCTCGCCCCGGCACCGGGGGCACCGGCCGGGCGGGGTCGTCCGGTCCCGCTTGGCGAACCGTAACCCGCACCCGAGGCACCGGGCCGGGTCCACGACGAACCGTTCGGCCGGGCCCACGGACCGGCGCACGTGGTCCAGGTGGCCGGCCACGTCCCGCTCCCCCAGGCCCAGCGCCCGGGCCAGGTCCCGGACCGTGGCCGGCCCGGCCCGGAGCTGGGCGGCCAGGGCCTGGCGCACCGACCGGCTCACCGGCTCCAGAACCCCTCCGGGTCGTACCGCCGGATCACGGCCAGGTCGGTCTCGGACGGCTCCTCGGTCCGGGGCGGATCCGGGGGCACCACCACCGGCCACCCGGTGAGGGCCCGGACCTCGTCCGGGGTGACGCCGGGGTGCAGGGAAGACACCACCATCTCTCGGGTCCGGGGGTGGAACGTGAACACGGCCTTGTCTGTGATCACCGTGGACGGCCCACCCCCCAGTCCCTGGGCGTCCCGCCAGCCCCGGCCGGTGCCGTAGCCCGGGCTGGTGACGTGGCGCACCCGCTCCACGAACCGCCGCCGCTCGTGCTTCATCACCACCACCAGCCGGCCGGCCAGGCACGCGATGTCGCACGCGCCGCCGCTGCCGGGCAGCCGCACCACGGCGTCGTCCACCCCGACCTCGGTAGTGTTCAGGTTGCCGTACCGGTCGATCTCGGCCCCGCCGATGAACCCCAGTTGGACATGTCCGGCCTGGAGGAGGCCCATGGCGGTCTCCATGCCCATGCACATGCGCGCGCCCCGCAGGTTCGGGGGGTCGCTCATGGTGATCAGGGGCTCGGCAGCCGGCTGGTCCCGGAGCACGCCGTTCTCGAACAGGCCCACCGCCCGGGGCGCGTGGGTGGACCGGGCCAGCAGGTACGCGAGCAGGGGCAGGCGCATCCCCACGAACACCAGTTCCCGGTCCCGGATCTCCCGGGCCGCCCGGAAGATCATCAGCTCGCCTGCGGTGTAGGGGGTGCTCATGGAAGCCCTCAGAACCCGTAGTCAGCGGCCACGGTGTACGCGTGTTCGCGCACGGCCACGCCGGCCAGCCGGCCCTCGTCCCGCAGGAGCCGCACGTACGCGCCGTGGTCCTCCACACCGCGCACGTACCGGTCGAGCCACGCCTCGAAGCCCTCCCGGGTGCGGCTGGCGCCGTGGTATGCCCGGTAGAACCCGTCGTCCCGGTTGGTGTAGCCCTGGCACGGGGACGGGTGGCTGCCCCACCGGGCCTCTGCCACCGCCGCAACCCGGAACCCGGGCACCAGGGTCCGGTTCGGGTCGCTCGAGATCACCCACGGGGCCACCACCTCGTCGGCCACCAGGATCACCCGCTCGGCCGCGAACGCGGCCTCCTGGGTCACCCCCAGGTTGCCCCACACGTGGGCGTTGCCCAGGGCGTCAGCCCGTTGTACGTGGAGGATCGCCACGTCGGGCGCCAGGGCAGACACGGCCATCAGGGTCTGCCCGGTGAACGGGCAACGGAACGTTTTGAGACCGGGGTTGCGCTCGAGGATCGTGCTGCCCAGGGCGGTCCGGGTGGGCAGGAACGGCAGGCCCTGGGCAGCGGCCTTCAGGGCGGCCTGGAGGGTCAGGTTGGTGTGTTCCACCACCTCGATCGGGTGGGGCGCGCCCCGTTCCACCGCCCGGCGGAAGTTGTACCCCGTGCCCATCATCACGTTGCCCACCCACGCGGCGACCACCCGGCGCACGCACCCCGCGCCGATCAGCAGGTCGAACAGCATGTCAGAGATCGGGCCCACCAGGGTCAGGTCCCCGATCTCCTGGCGCACGATCTCGTGACCCGCGGCGAACGGGATCAGGGACTCCAGGGCGGTCCCCATGGCCACGGTGTCCCCCGGCCGCACGAACAGGGAGATGGCCTCGGGCAGGGTGTAGAGCTTGGTCTCCACGGTCAGTCGTCCGCGAACACGAGGCAGCTGTTCCGGAGGCGTTCCTTGCCCTGGGCGATGATCTCCTCCTCGGTCAGGTTCTGCTTGAGGTCGTCCCAGTAGTTGGCCGAGCTGCCGATCAGGATCATGGATACGAGGCGCACGGCGTCGATGATCAGTTCCACCAGGTGGGCACACCCGCGCGGCCCGCCGAGCAACCGGTGGATCTCCTTGATCACGCCCCGGCCGACCCGCAGCCCCACCAGGGCGTCGACCCGGTCGATCCCGGCCCTGCACCGGGTCAGGGGGCTCTTGCTCATGGACGCCCGCACCGCCTCGATCCCGCCGTCGGATCGGCGGATCGTCATCTCCAGGTGGAACGAGTGCTCCAGGTCGATCAGGGAGCTGTTGACCAGGAGGCGGTCGTCGTCCACCTGTTTCACGTTGGAGTGGATGCTGCGCTGGAAGATGTCCATGGATCCGCAGTCGTCAAAAGGTTGGGGGGGTGACCACCCACACGGCGCGCATGACCCCGGGGCCGGGGTTGCGCCACCGGTGGGGGATCGTGGACGAGAAGTAGATCGAGTCCCCGGCCTCCATCATGTACTCCCTGCCGCCCAGGTCGAGCACCAGGGTTCCCTCGAGCACCGTGCCGAACTCCTCGCCGTCGTGGGTGTGGGTGCCCCGGCTCTCCCCCCCGGGTTCCAGGGTCAGGAAGATTGGTTCCATCTTCCGGTTCGGCACCTGGGACGCCCCGAACTCGAGCCGCAGGCGCCCCCGGACCGCGTCGAACGCGGGCCGCTCGGCGGACTTCTGGAAGCACACCTGCCCCCCCCGTTCGTCGGCGAACACGTCGGAGAGCGCAACGCCCAGGGCCTGGGCGATCCGGGTAAGGCCGGAGATCGACGGGGAGTTCTTCCCGTTTTCCACCTGGGACAGGAAGCTCTTCGACAGCCCGGTTCGCCGGGCGAGTTCCTCCAGGCTGTAGCCCCGCTCCCTGCGCGCGGCCTTGAGTTTCTTTCCGAGCATCGGCCCTCCACCCCGGCCGCGCCCGGGTCACCAGATCGTGGACCGGACGTGTCCGAACGGTTTGAGCAGCAGGTCCACCAGCGCCTTTTCGAACAGCCCCGCGCGCAGCAGTTCCGGGTCCACCCGCTCCCGGTAGTGGTTGCGCCCCTCCTCGATCCGCTCCGCCAGGGCCGGGAACAGGTTGTCCTCGGCGATGCCCCGTTCCACCTCTTCTTTGTGGTACATGGCCAGGTCGCTTACAATCGTCCGAGCCAGCCGCCGGGCGGAGTCCGCGTCTCGGATCGGCTCTTCCATGGGGGGCCTCCCGGGTGTGGTGTGGGACGGTACCGGGCGACTGTACCACCCGGGTCGAAACCCGGGCAAGGGAGGGAGACGTGGGGATCCCGTTCACCAAGATGCACGGTCTGGGCAACGACTTCGCCGTGGTGGACTGCCGCGACCGGACCTGGGGGGACTGGGCTGCCCTGGCGCCCCGCATGGCCGACCGCCGGCTGGGGGTGGGGTGCGACCAGGTGCTGCTGGTGGGCCGGTCGGACCGGGCCGACTTCCGCATGGACATCTACAACGCGGACGGCGGCCGGGTGGAGATGTGCGGCAACGGGATCCGGTGCGTCGCCCGCTGGCTGCGGGACCGGGGGGCGTGGGCCGGCGACCGGGTGCGGGTCGAGACCCTGGGGGGGGTCGTGGAGCCCCGGCTCCGGGGGGACCGGGTGGAGGTGGACCTGGGGGTCCCGGTGCTGGAGGGACGGGACATCCCGGTGGACCGGGACGGCCCGGTGCGCGACCACCCCCTGAGCGTGGACGAGCGCGTGGTGCGGGTCACCTGCGTGGCCGTGGGCAACCCCCACGCCGTCGTCTTCACGGACGACGCCGATGCGAGCCCGGTGGAGAGCCTGGGGCCCCGTGTCGAGCACCACCCGTTCTTCCCCAACCGGGTCAACGTGGAGTTCGTCCAGGTGCTCGCGCCCGATCGGCTCCGGATGCGGGTGTGGGAGCGGGGCGCCGGCCTGACCCCGGCGTGCGGCACGGGCGCGTCGGCCGCGGTGGTGGCGGCGGCGTGGACCGGCCGGGCCGGCCGGTCGGCCGTCGTGGTGCTGGACGGCGGGGAGCTGGAGATCCGGTGGGATGAGGCCACCGGCCGGGTGTTCATGACCGGCCCCGCAACCACCGTGTTCGAGGGGGAGTGGTTCCCGGAGCCCTGATCCCGGCCCGGCGGGTCAGCGGGCGGGCTTGATGTACCCCCACGCCACGAGCCGTTTGTAGCAGTACGCGGCCATCTCCCCTTCGCGAACCTTTTTCAGCACCGCCGCGTACGCCCGGGCCGCCTCGTCCCTGCGGCCCAGGGCCTCGTGGTCGCGGCCCCGGTAGAAGGTGACCGTGGGCTGGCCCGGCACGAGCTTGTCGGCCGCGTCCAGGTGCTCGAGGCTCTCCCGGTACCGGTCTGCCTTGAACGCGAGCACCCCGGCCGTGAGCCGGGCGCGGTACAGGCCGGGATCGAGCTTCGCGGACCGTTCGGCCGCCTCCAGGGCCGCGCCGCTGCGGCCGGCCCGGGACTCTGCCAGCGCCCGCATCGCCCAGATCAGGGCCTGGTCCGGGGCGCGGCGGGTGGCCTCGGCCATCAGGCGCGCCGCCTCGTCCGCCCGGTCGTCCGCCAGGGCCTTCAGCCCCCGGTCCATCTCGGCGTAGGCCGGCTGCACGGCCCGCAGGCGGGCCGTGGCCTGGCGGAACGGGGCCGCGCGCAGCCGCTGGGCGGTTCGGAGTTCCGGGGCCTGGCGGGCGGCCAGGGCGCGGGCCGTGGCCACCCGCTCCGAGGTGAGGGGGTGGCTCTGGAACATCGCCTCGATCGCGGACGGCTCCCGGGAGCTGGCGGCCTGGAGGATCTCCATGGTCTGGACCATGCCGTCGGGGTTGTACCCGGCCCGGGTCATGTACAGCATGCCGAGCTGGTCGGCCTGGCGCTCCTGGTCCCGGCTGTATTTCATAAGCACCAGGTTGGCAGCCAGGGCGCCGCCCTGGAGGAGCCACTCGCCGCCCCGGACCCCGCTGACCTGGATCGCTGCGGCGCCCACGGCGGTGGCCAGGCCGGCCAGGACCTGGCGGGTGTACCCGGCCGCTGCGTGGCGGGCCGTGACGTGGCCGATCTCGTGGCCGAGCACCGACGCGAGCTGGGCCTCGTTCTCCATCCGGACGAGCAGCCCCCGGGTGATCGAGATCTTGCCGCCGGGCAGGGCGTACGCGTTGGTCTCGGAGTCGTTGACCACGTTGAACGCGTACGCCAGGCTGGGACGGTGGCTCAGGCCGGCCAGCTTCTGGCCCACCCGGTCCACGTAGGACTGGAGGTCGGGGTCCGGAAACAGTCCTTCGGACTGTTGGGTGTAAACGGGGTACGCCTGCTCCCCGAGCCGGACCTCCTGGGCCTCGTCCATCAGCACGAACTCGCGCTCGTGGGTCACCGGGTTCACGGCGCACGACCACAGGCAGAGGCAGACCGCGGCGGCCAGCAGGTGGCGGCTGCCCCGCAGTGCAGGAGCTCGAACGGTTGGCTTCACCAGAGTCCCCCTTTCCTCCCTGCGCCCGGACCGTGGCCCGGCGGTACGCCCGGCTGGAGGCCCGGCTGAGGGATGTGATCGACCCGTGGGCCCGCAAGGCGTGCCCGGAGTGCGGCCGGTCGTGCTGCCGGGGCGCGTACTGCCGGGCAACCCTGCGCAACCCGTGGTACGCTTTCGTCCGGAGCGAGGCCGGCGGAGCCCCGTTGCCCGCGGCTGCGGGTGAGGACCCGTTCGGGCTGGGCCCGCGAGGGTGCGAGGTGCGGGCCGGCCGGTACGTGTACTGCTACAGCTACAACTGCCCCCGGCTGCTCGGGGTCGTGCCCGCGGGCCGCCGCCGGGCGTTTCAGGACGCGTCGGACCTGCTGCGCGCCGTCAACCGGCTCCCCGGCGGGCGCCTGCTCCACGAGCTGCGAGACCCTGCAGACCTGTCGCCCGCCGACCTGTCCGCCATCGGTGCGGCGTGCGATCGCGCCCTGGAGAGGCTCGCCCGGTTGGCCGAAACGGTGGGGAGCCCCGATCGTACCCCGCCAGAAACCGCGCCTCAAGCGCGAGAGGAGGACCCCCGGTGTCCCGGTTCCAGAACCTGCCCCCCAGCCTGTACTACCGAAAAAAATACCACGGACTGATCGGCGTCCGGTCCAAGGTGCCGATCCGGGACACCTCGGTGCTGTCGCGCCTGTACACCCCGGGGGTGGGCGCGTGCTGCCTGGCCATCGCGGACCGGGAGGAAGAGTCCCTGGAACTCACCTGCCGGGGCGACACCGTGGCCCTGGTGACCGACGCGTCGGCCCTGTACGGCATGGGCCGGGTGACGGCCCTGGCCGCCCTGCCCATGCTCGAGGCCCGGGCCGTCACGTTCAAGACGTTCGCCAACATCGACGCGTTTCCCCTGGCCGTGGACACCGAGGACCTGGACGAGTTGACCGAGGTGGTCCGGCTCGTCACGCCCACGTTCGGGGGGCTGGTGCTCGACGACATCAAGGCGCCCGCGTGCTTCGCGGTGGAGTACCGGCTGCGGCGGGCCCTGACGATCCCGGTGCTCGACAGCGACCAGCACGCTACCGGCATCGTGGTGGCCGCGGCGCTCCTGAACGCGCTGGCCGTGGTGGGCAAGCGGCTCGAAGACGTGAAGATCGTGATCGCGGGCGCCGGCGCGTCGGCCACGGGCACCACGCGCCGGCTGCTGAACCTGGGCGCCCGCAACCTGGTGCTGTGCGACACCCGGGGCGCGTTGTACCCCCACCGCCTGGTCAACATGAACTGGGCCAAGCAGCTCCTGTCCCGGCGCACCAACCCCGAGGGCCTGACCGGTTCCCTGGAGGAGGTGCTCCGGGGTGCGGACGTGTTCATCGGGCTGGCCGCCCCGGGGTTGGTGTCGGCGGACATGGTGCGGTCCATGGCGGACCGGCCGGTGGTGTTCGCCCTGGCCCTGCCCGAGCCGGAGATCGGTCCGGACGAGGCCGACGCCGGGGGCGCCGCGGTGTACGCCTCGGGAACCAGCGTGTTCCCGGTGCAGATCCGGTCGTCCACGGTGAGCCCGGGCATCCTTCGGGGGTGCATCGACGTCCGGTCGGCCGACATCAACAACGCGATGCTCAACGCGGCCGTGCGGGCCGTGGCCGGCCTGGTGCCCGAGGCCCACCGGTCGGCCCACCGGATCCTGCCCGAGCCCCTGGACCTGATGGTGGGGCCGGCCGTGGCCGAGGCCGTGGCCCGGGCCGCGGTGGAGACCGGCCGGGCCGGGACCGCGCCGCCCGAGGGCGCGGTGGCCGCCCGGCTGCTCCGGTACCTGTACGAGGGGGAGAGCGCGTGGCACGAGGCGTCGCCCCACGCCCGGATCAACCGGGGCACCGGGGTGGAGGAGGAATCCCTGGAGTTGCACCGGAAGTACCACGGGTGCGTCCAGGTGGAGGCCAAGATCCCGATCCGGGACGAGCACATCTTCGTGGAGCTGTATTCGCCCAAGGCGGCCGTGGACCCGGCCCGGGAGATCATCGCCGACCCCCACAAGGCGTACGACTACACCGCCAAGGGCAACCTAGTGGGGGTGGTGTCGGACGGGTCGGCCGTTCTCGGGTTCGGCAACATCGGCCCGTGGGCCGCCCTGCCGGTGATGGAGGGCAAGGCGATCCTGTTCAAGACGTTCGGGGGGGTGGAGGCGTACCCCCTGTGTCTGGCCACCCAGGAGGTGGACCACCTGGTCCGGGCGGTGGAGGTGCTGGCCCCGGCCTTCGGCGGGATCAACCTGGAGGACATCGCCGCGCCCCGGTGTTTCGAGGTCGAGGCCCGGCTGCGCGCGGCCCTGGACATCCCGGTGTTCCACGACGATCAGCACGGCACGGCCGTGGTGGTGCTGGCGGGCCTCCTGAACGCGCTGGCCCTGCGGGGAGCTCGGCTCGAGGACGTGAAGATCGTGGTCAACGGCGCGGGCGCGGCCGCCCTGGCCGTGACCAAGCTGCTCCTGGACGCGGGCGCCGCAAACGTGGTGGTGTGCGACCGCACCGGCGCCCTGTACCGGGGCCGGCGCAAGGGCATGAACCCGTACAAGGCCGAGGTGGCGGCCCGCACCAACCCCGACCGGGAGAAGGGCGGCCTGGCCGACGTGCTCCGGGGCGCGGACGTGTTCATCGGGCTCTCGGTGGCCGGGGCGCTCGACGGCGGCGGGGTGCGGTCGATGGCCCCGGACCCGGTGATTTTCGCCCTGGCCAACCCGGTGCCCGAGATCCTGCCCGACGAGGCGCGGGCGGCCGGGGCCGCCGTGGTGGCCACGGGCCGCAGCGACTTCCCCAACCAGGTGAACAACTGCCTGGCGTTCCCGGGCATCTTCCGGGGCGCGCTGGACGTGCGGGCCCGCCAGATCGACGAGGGCATGAAGATCGCGGCGGCCCGGGCGATCGCGGCGTCGGTGTCCGACCGGGACCGGTCGCCGGACCGGATCATCCCGGACGCGATGGACTTCACCGTGCCGCCCCGGGTTGCCGAGGCCGTGGCCCGGGCGGCCCACGGCTCGGGGTTGTCCCGGGTGGACACGGACCCGGCAGAGGTGGGCCGGCGCCTGACCGAGTACATCTACGAGAAGCGCTCGATCGGGGAGGAGGCGGTGCCCGCCGGCGAGTCCGGGGTGCCGCCCACGGTGGAGTGCTCGGAGATGACCTGCCTGCTCCCGGACGACGGCCAGGAGGGCGGCGGGTAGGCCGCCCGGCCGGTGGTGCCGGTGGTGGGCCGGTTTCTAGCCCCCGGCCAGCCGTAGGATCACCAGGGGGCCGTCGGGCACCACGGCCCACCGGGCCGCCGGGCCGTGGCGGTCGAGGAGCGCCCGCACCGTGGCTGGCAGGTCCGGCGCCGGCCGCAGGTGGTACCGCTCCAGTTCCTCCGGTTCGATACCGTCGGTGTGCACCCACACCGGGTGGTCCGCGACCACCTGGTAGGTCTCCTGGGCGCACCACTGGTCCGGCACGAAGAACGTCCCGGCCATCAGCCGGTCCAGGAACCCCCGGGGGGTGTCCACGGTCTCCAGGAGCCGCCGGTACTCCGGGCTCCCCACCCCCTCGGCGCACCGGCTCGCAACCACGATGTCCCCGCCGGTCCGGACCACCGGCGCCGCGCCGGTGATCCCCTTGACCGTCTGGTACAGGTTGCAGTCCAGGGGCGCGCCCGCGTTGGTGGTGACCACGAAGTCCAGGGGGCCGTCCACCTCCCGCACGCAGTGGCGGGCCAGAAACGCGCACCCCTCCAGGTGGGCGTCCACGGGGTGGCCGGCGAATACCCCGGTGATCCGTTTGTCCGTGTCCAGGGTCACGTTCACCACGAAGTCCGCCCCGGCCAGGGCCAGCACCTCCAGCCCGGCCTCGTGGAACGGGTTGCCGTCGAGCACCCCGTACCGGGTGGCCGGGTGGGCCACCATGGCCGGGCCGTGCATGTACTCGAGGGTCTCGGCGCCCGACAGGCCGGGCAGCAGGGCCTTTCGCCCCCCGGAGTAGCCGGCCCACATGTGGGGTTCGATGAACCCGGTCAGGATCTTGAGGTCGGCGTCCAGGTACCGCCGGTTGATGCGTACCGGCACGTCCCCCGCGATCCGGCCCACATCCACGGTGTCGTCCGGATCCCGGGCCACATGGTCCACCACCGGGCAGCGGCCCCACACCGCGTCCCCCACCAGGCCGCGGTGCTCTTCCTGTGTGGACCGCCGGTGCATGCCCGTGGCCACCAGGATCACGGTGCGGTCCCTGGGTACCCCGGCCCGGTCCAGGGTGTCCAGGATCGGGGGCAGCAGTACGTCGTTGGGAACGGGCCGGGTGATGTCGCTGATCACCACGCACGCGCTGCCCCGGCCCGGGGCGATCTCGGCAAGGGCCGGGCCTGCGGTCGGGGCGCCCAGCGCCCGGGCCACGGCCCCGGCCGGGTCGGGCACGGCCGGGGGCTCGTCCGGCGCGAGCACCCCCTGGAACCCCGGGGTGTCGGGCAGGTCCACGACCAGACCGCCGGTGCCGTACTTGAGCGCGATCTCCACTGCGGGCCCCCTTTCGGTCGATGGGTGGGCGGGAAGCGGTGGACCCGATTCAGCCGGGGGGCAGCATCTTGCCCGGGTTCAGGATGCCGCCGGGGTCCAGGGCCGCCTTGATCCGGCGCATCACCTCCAGGGCCGGCCCGTGCTCGGCTTCCACGAACCCGAGCTTGCCCACGCCCACGCCGTGCTCGCCGGTGCACGTGCCGCCGGCTGCGATCGCGTGCGCCACCACGGACCGGTTGACCCGTTGCACCGCGTCCCGGGCGCCCGCATCGGCCGGGTCGAACAGCAGGCCCAGGTGGAGGTTGCCGTCCCCGGCGTGGCCCCAGAAGAACCCGGTCACCCCCTCGGCCGCCACCGCGGCCTTGGCCCGGTCCACCATGTCGGCGTACCGGCTGATCGGCACGCACGCGTCCACCAGCAGCACCGACCGGCCCGGGTGGTTGCGCTTGATCGACTCGAGGGCGCCGTGGCGCGCCTCCCACAGCCGGGTGCGCTCTTCGGCGCCGATGCCCCGGTCGACCCGCACGGCGCCGTGCTCGTCGAGCACCCCGGCCACCATCTCGTACTGGCTCTCCAGGGCGGCGTCGTTGACGTTGTGGAACTCGAGGAACAGCATCGGTTTTTCGTCCAGGCCCATGTCCCGGTCCCGGTTGATCTCGGCCACCACGGCCGCGTCCATCAGCTCCAGGGCCGCGGGGTTCAGACCGTACCGGATCATGTCCCCCACGGCGGCGCACGCCGCCGCCACCGTGGGAAAGGTGGCCACCACGGTGAGCACCTCGGGGGGCAGGCCCCGGAGCCGCAGGGTCGCCCGGGTCACGATGCCCAGGGTGCCCTCGCTGCCCACCAGCAGCCGCACCAGGTCGTACCCGGACGAACTCTTGATCGCCCGGCTGCCCAGGCGCAGCACTTGGCCGTCGGCCGTGACCACCTCCAGGCCGAGCACGCAGTCCCGGGTGGCGCCGTAGGCCACGGTGCGCACCCCGGACGCGTTGTTGCCGATCATCCCCCCCAGGCACGCCCACGCGCCCGGGTCCGGGGGAAAGAACAGGCCGTGGCGCCGGAGTTGGTCGTTCAGCTCCCGGTACTGGATGCCCACCTCCACGTCCACCTGGAGGTCGTCCGGCCGGATCTCGAGCACCCGGTTCATCTCGGTGAAGTCCAGCACGATGCCCCCGGCCACCGGGATCGGGTTGCCCTCGAGGCTCGTGCCCGCGCACCACGGGGTGACCGCGTAGCCCTTGTCGGCGGCCAGCCTCACCGCGGCCACCACGTGCTCGGTGCACTGGGGCCACACGACCACGTCGGGCCGCCTGGGGGGGTGGTACGACTCGTCCCGGGAGTGGAGGTCCAGGTTGGACGGGCCGGTGGATACGTGATCCGGACCGATCATCGTTTTCAGGCGCTGGACGTCCTCGGGGGTGACGGGCGGGTGGGCCATGGGGAGCCTCCGGTCGGGGGTGTCCCTCCCTGATAGCCCAACCGCTGGCGCGTGTAAAGGCGGACGGGGTACATTGTCGGCCCGGGCACCGCGTGCGGGTGCGGGGCGTGGGATTCGCCCAGTACAGGAGGAGACGGCGATGGACGGACGCTTCGGGAGGATCCTGTTGGCCGATGCGACCACGCGGACCTGCCGGGTGGAGGCGTGGGTCCCCGGCGGCCCGGCAGCCGCCCTGGGCGGCAAGGCCGCGGGGCTGGCCCTGCTCCTGGAGCGGGGCGCGCCAGAGGCCGACCCCCTGTCGGACGACAACCCGGTGGTGTTCGCGGCCGGGCCGGTGGCCGGCACGGCCGTGCCCGGCTCGAGCCGGTACGGGGTGTTCACCCGGAGCCCCCAGACCGGGTTTCTGGCCGAGTCCTACTCGGGGGGGACCCTGGCCGAACGGATCACCGGCGCGGGGCTGGACGCGGTGGTGGTCGAGGGCGCGGCCGACGCGCCGGTGTTCCTGGAGGTGTCCGGGGAGGGGGGGCGGTTCCACGACGCAGCCGACCTGTGGGGGCGTGACACGTTCGACGCCGAGGCCGACCTGGTGGACCGGTTCGGCGGCCGGGGCCGGGCCGGCGCGGCCGTGATCGGGCCGGCCGGGGAGAGCGGCGTGGTCTTCTCCATCGTGGCCAACGACCGGTGGCGGTGCGCTGGCCGCACGGGCGCCGGCGCGGTGCTGGGGGCCAAGCGGGTCAAGGGGGTGGTGTTCCACGGCCGGGCCCGGCGGCCCGTGTCCGACCCGGACGGGGTGCGGGCGTTCGCCCGCCGGACCACGGCCGAGCACCGGGGCGGGCCGGTGGCCGAGACCTACCGCCGGTACGGCACCCCGTCGATGGTGGCGGTCATCAACGGCGTGGGCGCGTTCCCCACCCGGTACTGGCAGCGGGGCCGGTCCGGGTTCGCCGACGACCTGTCGGCGGACGCCCTACTGGAGCGGCACGCGGTGCGGCCCAAGGCGTGCGCCCGGTGCTTCCTGGCGTGCGGCAAGCTCACCCGGATCGCCGGGGGCCCGTACGCGGGCCTCGAGATCGAAGGGCCCGAGTACGAGACGATCTACGCGTTCGGCGGCCTGTGCGAGATCGGCGGCCTGGACGCGGTGGCCCACCTGAACGACCGGTGCGACCGGCTCGGCCTCGACACGATCAGCGCGGGCAACCTGGTGGCGTTCGCCATGGAGGCGTCGGAGCGGGGCGTCCTGGACGAGCCGGTGCCGTACGGCGACGTGGCCGCGGCCGAGCGCCTGCTCGGCCAGATCGCCCGCCGGGAGGGGCTCGGGGCGGTGCTCGCCGGGGGTATCAAGGCCGCGGCCCGGCAGTGGGGCCTGGAGGACGTGGCCGTCCACGTGAAGGGCCTGGAGCCGGCCGGATACGACCCCCGGGTGTTCCCGGGCATGGCCCTGGCGTACGCCACCTCGGACCGGGGTGCGTGCCACCTGCGCACCACGTTCTACAAGCCAGAGCTGGCCGGGATCAGCCCCCCGGACCGGCTGGACGGCAAGGCCGCGGTGTTCGTGGACTACGAGGACCGGCTCAACCTGTTCGACGCCCTGATCCTGTGCCGGTTCTACCGCGACCTGTACGGGTGGGACGAACTGGCCGAGATCGTGCGGCTCGCCACCGGGACGGACCCGGGCCGGGCCGGCCTCGCGGCGGCGGCCCGGCGGATCGCGGACGACGCCCGGCGGTTCAACCTCCGGGCCGGCCTCCGGCCGGAGGACGAGGACCTGCCCGGGCGGTTCTTCACCGAGGCCCTGCCCGAGACGGGTGCCACCGTGTCCCGGCCGGATTTCGAGCGCCTCCGGCGGGAGTACTTCGCGCTGCGGGGGTGGTCCGAACCGGGGTGATCCGGGCCCTGTTTCGTCCGCCCACCCGTTCCCCGGGGGGCGCCCGGTCCCACTTCCGGTGTCTTGACACCTGCCGGGCCAGCCTTTATTTAGGGCGATCCTTTTCTCCCCACGAACCGGAAGGCCGATGGGACGAGACTTTTACGCGGTCCTGGGCGTGGCGCGCGACGCGTCCGAGGACGAGATCAAGCGGGCGTACCGGAAGCAGGCCCTGAAGTACCACCCCGACCGGAACCCCGGGGACCGGGACGCCGAGGAGCGGTTCAAGGCGTGCGCCGAGGCGTACGAGGTGCTGGGCGACCCCGAGAAGCGCCGGCTGTACGACGCCTACGGCGAGGAGGGCCTGGACGCCCGGGGCGTGCACCACGGGTTCGGCGGGTTCGAGGACATCTTTTCGGCGTTCGGGGACCTGTTCGGGGACCTGGGGTTCGGGTTCGGTGGCGGCCGGCCGCGGCGCCGGGCCCGGCGGGGCCGGGATCTGCGCCACGAGATCACGGTCTCCCTGGCCGAGATCGCCACGGGAGCGACCCGGAAGGTCCGGGTGAACAAACCCGCGCCGTGCAGCCGGTGCTCGGGTTCGGGCGCGGCGAGCCCAGGGGACGTGACCCCGTGCCCGGCGTGCGGGGGCCGGGGCGCGGTGCTGCGGGTGGTGCGCCAGGGGTTTACCACCGTCCAGACGACCACCCCGTGCCCCGCGTGCAGGGGTGAAGGGCAGCGGATCGCGAACCCGTGTCCCGAGTGCGACGGCGCGGGCCTGGTGCGCGCCGAAAAGGTGATCGAGGTGCGCATCCCGCCCGGGGTGGAGGACGGCCAGCAGCTCCGGGTGGCCGGCGAAGGCGAGGAGATCCCGGACGGTCCCCCCGGCGACCTGTACCTGGTGCTGCGGGAGGAAGAGCACCCCCTGTACGAGCGCAGGGGGGCGGACCTGTTCGCGCCGGTGCGGGTGGACCTGTTGACCGCGGTGGAGGGGGGCACGGTGACCCTGGACGGCCCGGACGGGGAGCCGGTGGAACTGCCCCTGGAGCCCGGCACCCAGTCCGGCACGGTGAAGGTGCTGGAGGGGGCGGGGCTGCCCGTGCTCCAGCGGCCGGGGGTCCGGGGCAACCTGTTCCTCCAGGTGTGGGTTCGGACCCCCACGGGGCTGGACGCGGCGCAGCGCGACGCCCTGCGGCGCGCGCTGGAGGGGGCCGACCCGGCCCCGGCCGACGGCGATCCGGGGTCCCACGGCCGGTGGAAGGACTGGGTGCGCGCCCTGTTCGGGGGCGGGTAGTCACCCGGTCCGGGGGACCTCGCCGCCGGAGCTGAGCATCACGGCCCGCTCGAAGTCCGACGGGTTGGTGGCCGCGGACTGGGCCGTCTCGAACGAGATCGTGCCGCTCCGGTACAGCGCCATCAGGTGCTGGTCGAACGACTGGGTGCCGTAGGTGTCCCGCCCCGCCTCGAGCACGTCCTTGATCTCGTGGGTCTTGAGCGGGTCCTTGATGCACTCCTCGATGTGCTTGGTCATCCGCAGGATCTCCAGGGCGGCGACCCGCCCGCCGCCCCCGGCCTTCGGGAGAAGCCGCTGGCTCACGGTGGCCTTCAGGTTCTCGGCCAGCCGGATCCGGACCATGTTCTGCTCGGCCGACGGGAACACGCTGATCAGCCGGCCCACGGTCTTGGCCGCGTCCGTGGTGTGCACGGTGCTGAACACCAAGTGGCCGGTCTCGGCCGCCCTCAGGGCGATGTCGATCGTCTCGGTGTCGCGCATCTCCCCCACCAGGATGATGTCCGGATCCTGGCGGAGGGCCGCCCGCAGGGCCTCGTTGAAGGTGCCGGTGTCCATCCCGATCTCCCGCTGGCTGACCGAGCTTTTGACGTTCTTGTGGATGAACTCGATCG
>JAJRUI010000082.1 GCA_024277875.1 Deferrisomatales bacterium | reverse complement strand
CCGGGTGGAGGCCGTGTTCGACCCCACCGGGCCCGGCCGCGGCCGGGTGGCCGCCCTGCTGGAGGGCGCCGGGGTGCCGTGGGACGACGACGAGCCGCTGGTGGTGGCCCGCCAGGTGTCCGCAGACGGCCGGAGCCGGGCGCACGTGAACGGGGCGCTCGTGCCCCGCAGCGTGCTGGCCTCCCTGGGCGCCCTGCTGGTCGAGGTCTCCAGCCAGCACCAGCACCAGGGGCTCCTCCGGGAGGAGTCCCACCCGGCCCTGCTGGACGGAGCCCTGGACGGCCCGGGCCGGCGCGCCCTGGCCGCAGCAGGCGCGGCCCACCAGGCGTGGCAGGCGGCCCGGCACGAGGCGGAGCGCCTGGAGTGCCTGGAACGGGAGGGTGCCGACCGGACCGCGTCCCTGCGGTTCCAGGCGGACGAGATCCGCGCGGCCCGGCTCGAACCCGGGGAGGCCGAGCAACTGGTGGCCGAGCGGGACCTGCTGTCCAACGCGGGCAAGCTCCTCGAAGCGTACGCCGGCGCCGAGGCCGAGCTGTACTCGGGGCCGGACGCGGCCGTAGACCGGGTCGCCCGGGCCCGGCGGGCGGTGACGGCCGCGGCAGACCGGGATCCCGGCGTGGCGCCGGTCCTCGAGCTTCTCGCCGAGGCCGGCGCCGCCCTCGAGGAGGCGTCCGCCCGGCTGCGGGACCGCCAGGCCGCGCTCCAGGCCGACCCGGGCCGGCTCGACGCGGTCGAAGACCGCCTGGCCGAGATCCGGCGCCTGGAGCGCAAGTACGGCGGCAGCGTCGGGGCGGTGCTCGAACGGCTCGGGGCGATCGAGGCCGAGTTGGCCGAGGTGGACGGGGTGGAACTGGCCCTGGCCGACGCCCGGCGCAGGCTGGAGACTGCCCGTGCCGACTGGGGCGCAGCAGCCCGGGCCCTGAAGACGGCGCGGCAGGAGGCTGCGGTCCGGCTCGAGGAGGCCGTGAACCGGGAACTCGAGGCCCTGGCCCTGGGCCGGTCCGCGTTCCGGGTGGCGTTCGGCGCCCGGGAGGACGGCGGTCCCGACGACGGGGGCAGGGTTCGGTTCCTCCTGGCGGCCAACCCGGGGGAGCCGCCGAGACCCCTGGCGCGGATCGCGTCGGGCGGGGAGCTGTCCCGGGTTCTGCTGGCGGTCAAGAACGCCCTCAGGGACCGGGCGGTGCCCACCCTGGTGTTCGACGAGGTGGACGCGGGCATCGGCGGGGCCGTGGCCGACGCGGTGGGCGAACGGCTCGAGCGCCTCGCCCGGACGTGCCAGGTGGTGTGCATCACCCACCTGCCCCAGATCGCGTCCCGGGCCCACCGGCACCTGCGGGTCGAGAAGGTGGCCGTGGGGGACCGGACGGTGATCCGCGTGATCCCGTTGGCGGGAGAGGACCGGGTCGAGGAACTGGCCCGGATGCTCGGCGGCCGCCGGGTGACCGAAACGACCCGGCACCACGCCCGGGAACTGGTGGAAGGGCGTACCCCATGACCGAGATCCGGATCGAACGGGCCACCCTGACGGACGTGGAGGCCATGAAGGGCATCCTCGACCATTTCGCCGCAGAGGGACAGCTGCTGGCCCGGTCCCGGCTGGACCTGTACGAGGGCATCCGGGACTTCTGGGTGGCCCGGGAGGGGGATGCGTTGGTGGGGGTGGCCGCGCTGCACGTGTGCTGGATCGACCTGGGGGAGGTGCGGTCCCTGGCGGTGCGGCCGGATCGCCAGGGGCGTGGCGCCGGCCGCAGGCTGGTGGATGCTTGTCTGGCGGAAGCCCGGGACCTGGGCCTCCGGAGGCTGTTCGCCCTGACGTACCGGCCCGGGTTCTTTTCGAAGGTGGGGTTCCGGGAGGTGCCCAAGTCCGGCTTGCCCCACAAGGTGTGGCAGGTGTGCATCCAGTGCGTCAAGTTCCCGGACTGCGACGAGGTGGCGATGATGCGGGAGATGGATCCGTGATCGGGTCCCACCTGGCCGCGGCGTTGGACGCCGCGTGCGCAGCGGCCCGGGGGGAGCGGTGGCAGGTGGCGGGCTGGGGCTCGACCGGGCTGCGGGTCGAAGCCCGGGAGGGGAGGGCCCACCAGGTGGAGCGGTGGTCGTCGGCCCACGTCACCCTCCGGGTGGACCTCGGGCAGGGGCGGGTGGGGTTTGCAGCGTCCCCGGTGGGCCCGGCCGGGTTCGACCCGGCGGACCTGGCGGCGCGGGCGCTGGCCGCGGCCGCGGCTCTCGACCCGGTGCCGTGGCGCCGGCTGCCCGACGGGGTGGACCCGGCGGATCTGTCCGGCTTGGAGATCGCGGATCCTGCCGGGCCGGAACGCTCCGAGGCAGACCTGCTGGCCGTGGCGGCCGCGGCCGAGGAGGCGGCCAGGACCCACGACCCCCGGGTTCGGGCGGTGCGAAAGCCCGCTTGCGGGAGCGGGCGCCTGGTCCGGGTGCTCCGGGACCAGCGGGGCGGCGAGGTCCGGTGGGAAGAGACCTGGGCCGACCTGTCGGTGGAGGCGGCCGCAGGCCCGGCGGACGGGGGCGAGACCGGGTGGGCATCGGAAGAAACGCGCCGTTTCGACCGCCTGGACCCCGTTGCCAAGGGGCGCGAGGCGGCCCGGCGGGCGGTGGAACTCCTGGACGGCCGGGCAGCCCCCCGGGGCCGGTTCCCCGTGGTGCTTGAGCCCCGGGTGGCCGCGGAGTTGCTCGAGGTCCTGGCCCCCTCGTTCGTGGCGGAGAATCACCAGAAGGGTCTGACGTTTCTGTCCGGACGGGTCGGAGAGGCGCTGTTCCCAGAACCGGTGGACGTGGTGGACGACGGCCGGCTGCCCGGCGGCCTCGATACCCAGCCCGTGGACGACGAGGGGGTCGCCCGGCGCGCCACCCAGGTGGTGCGGGGAGGGGTGCTCGAGCGGTTGGTGCACGACGTGACGTCCGCCGCCCGGGACGGGGTCGCCTCCACCGGCAACGCCGGCGGAGGGCCCACGGCCCCGCCGGGCCCGGCCGTGACCAACCTGTACCTGCGGCCCGGCGGCGCCGGGGACGATGCGGCCCTGGTCCGCACCATGGGGCGCGGACTCCTGGTCCGGGAAGTGCTGGGGCTGCACACGGTGGACCCGGTGTCCGGGGAGTTCTCCCTCGGGTGCTCGGGCTTGTGGGTGGAAGGGGATGAACCGGTCCACGCGGTGACCGGTGCGGCCGTGGCCGGCGACCTCCTGGACCTGTGCCGCCGGGTGGCCGCGGTGGGCTCGGACCTGCGGTTCCAGGGGGCGGTGGGGGCGCCGAGCCTCTTGGTGGACGGCCTCGACCTGTCGTGACGGGCGCCGGGGGGCGCATGGATGGTGCTTGTTGCCGTACGGCCCCGGGGTGGCGTCCGGTTCCGGCCGGGTGCACGGGCAGCACCCGGTCGCCGCGCGACGGTGCCTGGCTGGCACGCACGGACCCCACCCCGAACAGCCTCCAGAGAGAAGGGTGTTCTTCCGTGGCCGCGATCGACGTCCTGATGCCGTTCCGGGACGCGGCCCCGTGGATCGGGGACGCCTGGGCCAGCCTGTGCCGCCAGCGGTTCCGGGACTGGCGGCTGGTGGCCGTGGACGACGGCAGCCGGGACGGCTCGGCCGGCCGGCTCGTCGCGGCGGCTGCGGGGGACTCCCGCCTGCACCTGATCTCGGCCCCGGCCCGGGGGGTTGCAGCGGCCCTGAACCGGGGCCTCGACGAGGCGACCGCTCCGGTGGTGGCGCGCATGGACGCCGACGACCTGTCCCACCCGGCCCGGCTGGCCGCGTTGTGGCGGCTCCTGGCGGACGACCCGGGCGCGGGCGTTGCCGCGACCCGGGTGCGGCTGTTTCCTGCGCGGCGGGTGAGCCCGGCCATGGGCCGGTACCTGGCGTGGCAGAACGGGCTCCTCGATCCCGGCGCGCTGTGGCGGGAGCGGTTCGTGGAGTGCACCGTGACCCACGCGTCCGTCGCCGTGCGCACCGAGAACCTCCGGGCGTGTGGGGGGTGGTGGGAGGGGGACGGCCCCGAAGACCTGGACCTGTTCCTGCGGTTGCACCGTCAGGGGGTGCGGTTCGTCAAACACCCGGGGGTCCTGTACTACTGGCGGGAGCGGCCCGGACGGGAGACCCGCACGTCCGCGCGGATGCGGCCCGGCGCGTTCCGGGCGGTGAAGGCCCGGCACCTGGCCGGGGATCTCGCCGGCCGGGGGCCGGTCCTGGTGTTCGGCACGGGCCGGAGCCTGGACGCGTGGGCCGCGGCCCTGGCCGGGCAGGGGGTGCCCGTGCAGGCGTCGGCGTACCGCCCGGGCCAACCGCCCCCCGGGTGGGACGGGGTCGCGGTGTTCTGCTTCGGGAGCGCCCGGGCCCGGGACCGGGTCCGCCGGGCCCTGCGCGGCCGGCGGGAGGGAGAGGACTACTGGTTCGTGGCCTGATCGTCCCGGGGCCGTTTCTGCCCCCTGCGGCACAGGGTGCACCGGGCGTCCGCGCACCACTGGCACGCCAGGCAGTCGGCGCACGGGTGCTTCTTGCGCGCGCCGCTCCCCCGGGGAACGTACAGCCGGCCCGGCAGTCGGCGCAGGCGGGTGAACGAACCGCTCTCGGACACGGGGGTTGGCTCCCTCCCCGGGGGCGCGCAGCCACCGTACAAACCGGTTGACAGCCGCACCTTCTCCCCTATAATGGCGCCTCGTCTGCGGGCGTAACTCAGCTGGTAGAGTATCAGCTTCCCAAGCTGAGAGTCGCCGGTTCGAATCCGGTCGCCCGCTCCATCGATCCCGACCCCTCTGTCTGAACGAGGGGTTTTTTCGTGCGCGCGTCCCCCGGGCGCGGCCCTGCCCGCCGCCCGCCTGCCAGGCCGCTGAAAAACCCACGGACGGGGTCTTTCAGAATTCTGGTACTACTAAGACCTGCAATTGTATTGCCAGGGCACGGGGCGGGGGCCTGGTTCCGGCCGGGCGCGAGTGCGGCACCCGGTCGCCGCGCCTTGTGTTGCCGCCGTTTGCAGGTCGGTCCGGGCCTCGGCCTCGGAACCCTTGG
>JAJRUI010000081.1 GCA_024277875.1 Deferrisomatales bacterium | reverse complement strand
CCGACACGGGCCGGTTGGGGTGGGAGAAGACGGACGCCTGGGGGTCAGGCGGGGTGAGCGGGTACGGGACCTCCGCGTTGGGCACGGTGTACGGAACCACCGGGGAGATGATCTGCGAGTCGTGCCACAGCATGGGAATCAACGTGGGGGACCAGTTGCTCTTGGATACGTACGACACGACAACCGGAGACGCTACCCTCTGCCAGGGATGCCATGCCGACATCACGGGGCCGCCGAATCACCATCCCCTGGGCAACGTGGACAACACCGACGATGCCTCGGTGCGCAACCCACCCATCGATCCCGCCAAGACCGACGGCGTCGGGTACTTCGCTTCGCCCAACGTGGTCACGTGCCTTTCGTGCCACAAAGCCCACGACGCCCAGACCGCCACGGGCGCGCGTGTCCTGCGCAGGGGGGCGAGCCAGGTGACGACGATCCCTGGGGTGTTAGAAAGGCCGGTGAACGTCGTGTACTACACCGACGTGCCGGAACCGGGGTACAGCCCGGGGGACGTGGTGGTGCGGAGCACGACCGGCGTGGACCGGCAAAGTGACATGTCCGTAGGGGAGCGGTTGGTGACGAACGGGGATCCGGTGTGCGACGCCTGCCACAAACTGAACGACTAGCGGGAAGCCACCCGGGCCGTACGGGAGGCTGGGGGACGATGAAAGGAAACGCGGCGTTCGTTATCGCGGTGGCGTTCGTTTTGGCTTCGGCCGCGTCGGCGGGAATCAATCCCCTCTCGCCGGGGCTCGTGGCCCGGTGGACCACCACGGCGGAGCGCGGCTACGGCGTGGCCGAGATGACCGGTAACCCGGCCTCGGCCATGTGCGTGGAGTGCCACGGCGTGAACCCCTCCTCCCGGATCGCGGAAGCCTTGGGGGGGATCGATCCCCGATCTGCGGAGCATCGGGGCACCCACTTCGTGATGAACACGCTGGCCACGGGGAGTTCGACACCGCTCGGCACGACCCATTCCGGGGGCGGCTTCCCGGGTGGTTACGGCGCCCAACCTAGGGATGGAGGGGAATACCTCAAGACCACGGCCTGGGACGCTGGGAGCGCCCCAACGGACGGATATTCTCGGTATGGTTTGGGCACGGACTGGGGCACCGTGGACCCGACAAACGCCGACTTTCGGGTTGAGGACGCAGATTTGATCTGCGAGTCGTGCCACAATGTGCTTCGCAACGTGGGGGAGTCGCTGCTGCTCGCCCCGTGGGCGGAGACCGGGGGGGGCGATTCCGACAGGCTGTGCGTGGGGTGCCACTCGGCGGGCGGGGGTCGCGAGGACTACGCCGGGTTCCACGCGAACGGAAACATCCCCAACTTCAACGGCTCGGCACGCCGCAGACATCATCTGCTCGAAGGCGATGTCGTCACCGCCGAGTTCTACGACCCGGATGGGGACCCCGGCACCGCGGACTCGGTGATGTGGGCGCCTGGCTTCACGCGTCTCCTCTCAGCCCGGTGGTGTGATGAACCCTTCTCAGCGGAAGTGCGCCCCGTCGAGCTTTCGTTTCCGCTGACCCCAACGTTTCGCGGGCTGTGCAATGTGAGCGGGGCCGGGACCTATAACGGCCCCCTTCCAGGGGGAGAGATTCTGACAGGGACGCAATTGCGTTGTGGTAGTTGCCATCGGCCCCACAACGCCCAGACGGGCTCCGGGGCCTTCGTCCTGCGGTCGGGCACCGGCCGGCCCCTCAACCCGGAAGCGGCCACGGGTTCGCCGGACGTGTACGGAATCACGCGGCAGTTCGACGTGGGGGACCGGGCCCTACGGAAGGTGTACGGGGAGTACGGCGAGCTGTGTGGAGGCTGCCACCAAGGCTACGGGGGGCAGCGATGAGAGAAGGACAGGTCTGTTTGGGGTGGAGGGTGGCATGGTGGACGGCGGCGAGTCTGGTGGTGGCGGCGGGTGCGTGGGCCGGGGTGGAGGGCACCCACCACGACATGCGCATCTACAACCTGGCCGAGGAAAAGAGCGTGTGCGCCTACTGCCACGTGCCGCATCGCGCCGCAAACGCCGAGAAGCTGTTCGCACGCGAAGGGGCCGGTGTGGAGGGGCTCGGGCCGATCGGGAACTTCTGTTACTCCTGCCACGACGGCACGGTGATCCCCACCGCACTGACCGAGGCCCCCGACGGGTCGGTGGGCACCGAGGCGCTGCTTGGGAGCCACGGGTACGAGATCGCGCAGATCGAGGAGGTCTCGGAAGGGCTCGAGTCGGCCCAGGCCGTCTACGCGAGCGGGCTCGTGCCCGTGGACGACCCGGCGAATCCCCCGCAACGCCTCGATTGCACGGCATGCCACGACCCGCACACGGACCAGTACAGCCCGTTTTTGAAAGCTCCCCTGAAGGAGCTCTGCCAACGGTGCCACTCGGGGCAGGGTCGGACCGGGCGGGGTCGCTGGACGACGGTCGATGCCACGGGGGGTGCGAACTGGGCCCATCCAGTGGGGATGCCGGTGGCCGACAGTGGCCGAGACCACGTGCGGGGTCGGGATGAGGAGTTGAGCTTCCACGGCCCGGACCCTCGGTTCGACGTGCCTGCCCGTGAGCCCGAGGAGTTGCGAACGCCGCTGGTTCATTGGGAAACCGGTGGCCACCTCCTGGGGCCCGACCGGAGCGTGGGCTGCCCGACCTGCCATTCGGCCCATCTGCCTGCCCCGAATCTCCTCGTGGCCGAGGTGCCTGGGGCGCCCGAAGAGGTTCTTTGCGCTGGCTGCCATACGGACGGCCAGAACCTCGAGAATCCGGGGGCGACGCCCTATTATCACCCCGTATTCGGGTCGGCGCTTCCGCCGTATGAGCACGACCACGCCTCCCACGGGGACGTGGGTGACCCGAACATCCCGGCCACGGGGACCATGGATCTTTTCGTGAGCCTACCGCCCGAGTGGCCGCTGGGCGATCGGGGCGAGTTGCTGTGCCGCACCTGTCACCGGGCCCACCGGGGGGTGCCGGGGGAGAAGTGCCTCCGGTGGGGGCCCGCCAGAGAAATCGTGATCTGCAACGAGTGTCACGGCCCAGGCGACCAGACAGGAGACAAAAACTGGCACCATCCTGTCGGTTCTAGCGACTATACGGCAGATGAGAACGGGGCGTTTCCTAAAGACGTCGCGTGGTCACGGGGACCCGAGACACCGGGCGATCTGTCTGACGGGCTGCAGTGCGTGGACTGCCACGTGGAGCTCGCCAAGAGCGCCCACAATTGGTGAGACGGATCGCTGGGATGCTTGGACGTTGGGACGTTGGGACGCCGGTCGGCCTGCTGGCGGCACTATGCGTGGGGCTGGTGCTGGCGCTGCCGCCTCTTCGCCTGGATGCCAGGGCACAGGGTCGGATCGCGTGGCAGCCGGGGTTCCCCATGCGGGCGGGAAACCAGGTGCTCCTGATGTGGGCGCCGGTGCCGGGTGCCCAGCAGTACCGGATCCACCGGCGGGATCTCGCGGTCGGCAGGGAGAAGGTGTGGACCGTCCGGGAGCCCCAGGCCGTCGACCCGGAGGCCCCGGCCGACCGGGCGTACCTGTACTGGGTGGAGGCCGTTCTCCCGGGGGGCGTGGTCGGGGCGTCCAGCGAGATCCGCAAGCTGGAGGGGTTCCGACCCCTGGAGCCGCCCAAGTGGGGAGGGCACTACCAGGAGGGACGCTCCGTGCACCTCGTGTGGGAGGCGGTGGAGGGGGCGGCGTTCTACAACCTGTACCGGGCCCGGGAGGGGGAGGAGCCGCGGCTCCTGGCGTCGGTG
>JAJRUI010000080.1 GCA_024277875.1 Deferrisomatales bacterium | reverse complement strand
TTGTTCAGACAGCCGTAGCCCATGGCCTTCTCGCCGAAGTGCCCGGTGACGGCCGCGAGCATGTAGAACGCGCGGTGGGTCTGCACGGCGTTGGTGTGGTGGCTGAGGCCTGCGTTGCCGACCAGGATCGCCTTGCGGGTCCGGGCGTAGAGTTCGGCCAGCTCCCGGATCTGCTCCCCGGGGATGCCCGTGATCCTCTCCCCCCAGGAGAGGGTGCAGCCCCGCTCCAGGACCTCGGCCTTGAGGCGGTCGTATCCCACCGTGTGGCTCCGGATGAACGCGTGGTCCACCAGATTCTGGGCGATGATGTGGTGGATCAGGGTCAGGGTCAGGGCGAGATCGGTTCCCGGCTTGATCGGAAGCCAGGTGTCCGCGTCGCGGGCCGTCTCCGAGTGCCGGGGATCGATGACCACGAACCGGCACCCGCCTTTGGCCCGCCGCTCCCGGAGCCGGGAGTAGATTACGGGACGGGTGACAGCCATGTTGCTGCCGGCGAAGACGTACAGGTCGGCGGCCAGGAAGTCGTCGTCGGTGTACGTCCACGGCGGATGCCGGGACCCCACCACCGAGATGCCGGCGGGCTTTGCGGAGTAGTTGCAGAAGGGGCCGGTCTTCTCGTAGTTGGGGGTGCCGTAGATTTTGGCAAAGGCTGCGTTGAGCTTGCGGCCGTCCGACGCGCTCCGGCCCGACGCCCAGATCCCCAGGGCCCGGCCCCCGTGCCGGTCGCGGAGGGACTTGAGTTTGCCCGAGATCTCGTCCAGGGCCTGCCCCCACGAGATCCGCTGAAACCCGGCGCCGTCCCCCCGGGGGCCGACCCGCTTCAGGGGATGGGTGAGGCGGTGGGAGCTATGCAGGAATTCCAGGCTCCCCAGGGGTTTCACGCACATGCGCCCCCGGGTCACCGGGTCTGCGGGGTTGCCCGTCACGTGCACGGCCCTGCCGTCCTTGACCGAGACGATCAGGCTGCACCCGTTTTGGCACCACATGCACCCGGTCACGTGCCTCTCCACCCCCCGTTCGCCGGTGCGGAGTCCCTCGGCTGCGGCGTAGGAGAGGACCGGTCCGGCTCCCGCGGACAGGGCGGCGGCCAGCGAGGCCTTCATGAACTCCCTGCGGTCGATCCGAGATCGGCGCATCGGATCCCTCCTTTGGATGGATGCCGGCTCGGATCGAGATCTTGCTCTTGTTGTATTTGAAAATCCAATAGATATCGGGAATGGACCGGACCGGGGGGATCGCGTCCGGCGATCGACGGCCGGACAGCAACGCGTCTACCGAGTCATGCAGTTCCGCATGCCCAGCAGGCCGGCGATGCCCAGGGTGAAGGGTCAGGTGACCGCCACGCCGGCCAAGTGGAACGCCATGATGTTGCCGCCTGCCGCGAGCTGGCGGGCCTGTTCGGTCGAACGAACGATCAGCCCGATCGTGGCCCAGTCCAGTCCGAATTCGTCCGTGCCCATGCTGGCGCCGTTGCCGATCGCGACGGCCCCGGCGCCCGGTCAGAGGTTCTCCCGCATCATGAACGGGTCGTTCGCACCGTGGGGCCGGTGGCACGCCAGGCAGTCGCCCCTCACCTCCCGGGCCTTGGCCCGGAACCGGCGGGGCACGTGGTCGATCCGGGTGTCGTGGCACCGGGCGCACACCGCGCTGCCCCGGGCCAGCAGGAACCGATCGCCGGGCCGCCGGTGTTCGTGACCCAGCCGGTGACACGCGGTGCAGTTGCCCGCGCCCACCGGACCGTGCAGGTAGGCGAGGGGGCGGCCCTCCTTGTCCCGGGTGACCTCCGTGTGGCACCCCGCGCACAGGGCGTCCTTTCCGTCGCGCAGCAGGTCGTCGGTGTTGGTGCCGTGGGGGTTGTGGCAGCCGGTGCACCGGCCCTCCCGGAGGGCTCCGTGCAGCCGGGCCCGGCCGGTGGCCCCCTCGGGGATCACGTCGGTGTGACAGCGGGTGCACAGCTCTGCCTCGGGCCGTTTGAGCAGGGGGCGGAAGTCGCTGATGTGGGGCAGGTGGCACGTGTAGCAGGTGCCGCCGTCGTCGAACACGCCGTGGCGGTTCTCGACACCCTTGAGCAGCAGGCCGTGGCACCAGCCACACAGGACGTCGGGCTCCTCCAGGAGGAAGTTGTCCCGGGCGCCCAGGTGGGGGTTGTGGCACGCGGTGCAGTCGATCTGGTAGACCGGCTTGTGAACCTTGTCCTTCTCCACGATCGTGGACGTGCCGGTGACCTGGCCGTGGCACCGGGTACAGGTCTGGCTGCCCTTGTATTTCAGGGCCGTCCGGTTGTCGTCGACCACGTGGCACGCGTTGCAGCCGCCGTTCTTCAGCGGGTAGTGGATCGTCCCCCGGAGCAGCGTGGGATGGTCGGAGCCGTGGGGGGCGTGGCAGAACGTGCACTGGTCCACGTCGTCCATGGGCAGGTCCCCGTGGACCCGTCGGAACCCCTGGTCGCGCAGGTTGTGGCACCGGCCGCACACCCGGCCGGCCCGGTGGAGCCCGCCGGGCCGGTGGGGGTCGTGGCAGGTGATGCACCCCTCCTTGAGGGCGGGATGCTGGTAGATCCCCGTGCTCGGGTCGTCGTGGCACTGGAGACACACGTCGGTGGTGTCGCCGGTGAGCAGGCGACGGCGGTCCGACCGGTGGGGCTGGTGGCACAGCCGGCACTCCTCCAACTGGTCGGAGTGGACGCTGCGTTCCGGGGCGGGGTGGCAGTTCCGGCACAGGCCGGGGATCGGCTGTTTCAGGATCCCGGGGATCGGAGTTGCCGGGTGGGGGGCGTGGCACGCGAAACAGTCGCCCTCCTCCACGGGCCGGTGGAACGACCGGGGGTACCGCTCCGGGAACACCACGTCGCGGTGGCACCCCTTGCACAGGGGCAGGGGGTCGCCCTTGAGCAGGGCCGGGTATGCCGACGCATGGGGGTCGTGGCACGTCACGCACGCAGGGGTGGCCGCGCGGACATGCCCCCCCTGGCCGGTCATGCCGCCGTGGCAGCGCCGGCACGGGGCGCCCCCGTCCCGGAGCAGGGCGGGCTCGAACGACGTGTGGGCCTCGTGGCACCCCAGGCAGTCCGGGGTGACCGACCGGGTGTGCGCGTTCTGCTTGGTCACGGCCCGCAGCGACCGGGTGCCCACTTCGTGGCACCCCAGGCACAGGCCGGGGACCCGGTCCTTCAGGACCAGTTTCCCCCGGGAGAACCCGTGGCACGGGTTGCACGAGGCCACCCCGACGCCATGGGCGCGGGGTTTGCGGAAACCGTCTTCCTCGCCGGTCTCGGCGCCGGGGCGGTACAGCACGGGCAGCACCGCGTCGCCCACGACGATGTTGCTGCGCCCCTGGGGGAGCTCGATCGAGCCGGAGAACACCTTGCCCTTGAACAGGTACAGTTCGAACCGGGCGGTGGCCGTGTCGGCGTTGGCCGGCACGACCCTGGCCGCGAGCCGGTCCACCGGCGCGCCCGCCACGTATCCGAGCAGGGGCACGGGGCTCTCGGTGAGCAGGGCGTTGGGCGGGGGGTAGATCCAGACGATCTCGGCGGCCGGAGCAGGCCCCGTCCACGAGGCAACGACGGCTGCGACGACCAGCAGCAACCGTCTCGAGGTGCGCACCATGGGGCCTCCGTGCGGGCGAGGGCGGGGCTGGGACCGGACCGGCCCGGGGCCGATCCGGTCTACTCTACCCAAACGGAGGTTTGTGAATCAAGGCACGGAGAGCCGGCCCAGGGCCTGCAGGAAGCACCCGCCCCCCCCGCCGCCACCGCCGGTGGAGGGGGGGGGGGCAACCGCATCCGGAGAGATACGGGCTGCGGCCACGTACAGGGTCCGGGCGGTGGGCAGCGTCAGTTCGAGCGACACTTCGCCGGCGTCCGCCTGGGCGGCGTCGTAGGCGTAGGTCGCGGCCGAGGACCTGTACGCCGTGCCGACGCCCCACCCGGTGTCGGTGGGGGTCGGGTACGTCAACGTCACCGTGCCCGACACGACTTCCGACCGGTACCGGGCGCCCAGGTAGCCCAGGTCGTCGAACGACGCGGTGCCCACTCCGGTCTCGTCGTCAACGGGCACGGTCCCGTAGTTCGCGCCCTCCTCGTAGTCCATCACCGCGTTGGCCGCGGCGAACCCGAGGAACAGCCCGCCCAGGCCGCCCGCGAACCCCTGGTCCGCGGCGTATGCGTCCAGGGCGTCCAGGATCCGCCGCCCGCCCGCCGCCGACGAGGTCTCGGGCCGGATCTCGGCCCACACGTCGAACAGGCTCTGGCGGCCGCCGACGTGCTCGGACAGGTATTTGGCAAAGATCGCGCCGCCGTACGCCCGGACCGTGTAGTGGGGGTCGTCGAACGGCACGGCGAGGCCGTCGGCCACGAACGCGGTCCAGCCGGAAGGGCCGTAGTACTGGTAATAGTCGTTGACCGAGTCGAACACCTCGTCCTCCATCCACGTGGCGCTCGTCTCGAACCACCAGTCGTCCTCGGTCGGCTTCCACGACGACGGCTCGTACAGGAAGTGCACCACGTGGAACAGTTCGTGGGCCGCGGTGATCTTCATGGCGCCGTGGATCTTGGCCAGTCCTGAGGCGCCCTCGCCGTTGGGCGGCACGAACGTCAGGTCGTTGTTCACCACGATGTACGACAGGGGTTCGTCGCTGGCCGTGAACGCGTAGGTGCCCGACGTGATGTTGTCGATGGACGTGGACGGGTCGGAGTTGCCCAGGTACACCGTGATCCGGTTCGCGTCCAGGTCCGGGTGGCCGTACCCCATGGCCCCGATCTCCTCGGCGTAACTCGTCTCGAAGTAGTCGGCCCACAGTTCCACCACGTCGGGCACGCCGTCGGCGTCGTCGTCCCGGGGCGGGCTGGACCCGTCCTCGTCGGTGAGGTCGGGGCCCCACTCGAACGTGAAGTTGTCGGTGGCCCAGCCGTTCGACAGTTGGGCGGCGGCCCGGCCCGCGGCGCGGTCGTCGCCGGTGGGCCCCAGCAGGTCCTCGGCCTCGGCCCGCAGGGCTGGGGGCAGCCCGGCCAGGGCCGCGCGCGCAGCCCGGAGCGCGGGGGTGCCGCACCGGAGGATCTCGACCGGGTCCGCCGGTGCAACGGCCGGGCCACGGAGACGGGCCGGGGTGCTGCCCGCCCGAAGCCCCGGCGGCAGCCGCTCGGCCGCCTTGACCGCGTACAGCCGGTACAGGTCGGCCTCGGGCCGGGTGATGCGGCCGCTCCGGACCATCTCGGCCAGGCGGGCGCCGAACCCCGGCGCCGCCCCGACCCCGGCCCGGGCGCTTCCCGCCGCCAGTGCCAGCGCGATTCCCACCGTTGCCGCCCAGGCGAGCACCCACGTGTTTCGCCGGAACCGCGCCGCTTCGGCCGTGGCCGCCGTGGCCGGCCGGACGTCTCGGGGCTGGGTCATGGTCTTCCTTCCGGAAACAGGTACGGCCGGAGCGCCTCCCGGATCTCGGGCCGCAGTCCGTCGTAGCGTTCACGCGCGGCCCGGAGCACGGGCGTCCCGTCCCGAATCGGCCGCTCGCCCCGAAACTCAAGGGGCAGCTTGTCCCGGTCCTTCACCGCGTACACCTGGTAGAGCACGGCGGTGTCCGGGTCCAGGGTGCCGGCCTCCCGGGCCTCGGCGATCAGTTCGAGGGGGGAACGGTCCGCCAGGGGCCCGGGCGCGCTCCCCATCGCCCACCCACCGGCCGCGACCAGAACGAGCGCCGCCGCCACCCACCAGGTCCAAGCGCGGTCCATGTGTGATCCTCCCTTTCCGGGGACGGTCCCGACCATCGGTGACCATCTCGGTCGATGATTGGATGCGCCACGCGCGGGAACGTCACCGTTTCGCCCGGAACCCGCTCATCCCGGGCGGCCCGGGTGCCGATCCAAGAGGGACCCCATCTCGATGGAGACCCCCGTGGCCAAGCTGTTCACACCGTGGTTCGGCCGCACCGGCGAGCCCGGCCCCTCTTCCAGCCCGTCCCCCGACCCCGGAGCGCCGTGGCGCGGCCGGGACCGGGCTGCGCGGCGCTACCTGGCGTACCGTCGCGCCCGGATCGACGACCAGACCGAGCCCCGGGTCGGGGAGGCCCTCAGCTTGCTGCCGTTCCTGCTCCACGTCAACCGCCCCGGGCTGCCCGGGTACGTGGCCGACCCGGGGTGCCCGGCGGGAATCGCTGACTACGCCCCGTCCGCCGCCGTCCTGGCCCTGGCACGCCGGTCGTTCCCGGAGGCCCGGGTGCGGCGCGCCGGGGTGCTGCGGCCGGCCGTCGACGTGGTGGCGGTCATGGGCAGCGCCGGCACCGTGGGGTTCACCCGGGGCTCGGACCTGGACGTGTGGGTGTGCCACGCGCCCCTTTCGGCGGCCGGCCTGGCCGCCTACCGGCGCAAGGTCCAGGCGGTGGAGGCGTGGGCCAATGACCACGCCGGGGTCGAGGTGCACCTGTTCCTCCAGGCGACCGAACGGATCCGGGACGACGACTTCGGGGAGACCGACGTGGAAGGGTGCGGGTCGGCCATGGGGTCGCTGCTCAAGGAGGAGTTCTACCGCACCGCGGTGCACCTGGCCGGAAAGCTGCCGGTCTGGTGGGTGCTCCCCCCCGGCCTGTCCCCGGACGGGTATCGGGCCGCGGTGGCGTCGTGCCGCCGGGACGTGGGGGTGGACGCGGACCGGTACGTGGACCTGGGCGGGGTGGCCCGGGTGCCCCTGGGCGAGCTGTTCGGTGCGGCGATCTGGCAGATCGTCAAGGGGTGGAAGTCGCCGTTCAAGGCCGCCCTCAAGATGGGCATGCTCGAACGGGCCGTCCGGGGCGCGCAGCAGGACGAGCCGCCCCTGTGCGAGGCCGTGAAGCGGGCGGTGTTCGAAGGCGACCGGCCCGACCCGTACTGCGTGCTGTTCGACGCGGTCACGGCCCACTACCGGGAAGCCGGAGAGCACGATACGGCGGACCTCCTGGCCCGGTGCTTCTACCTGAAATCGGGCGCCCGCGTCACGCCGGACGCGGCCCGGGAGCCCGGTGACGGGCCGGACCGGGACGCGGTGCTGGCCCGGTACGTGAACCGGTGGGGGTGGACCGAGCGCGACCTGGACCACCTGAACGCGTTCGGGGCGTGGCGGTTCGAGTTCGTGGAGGCGTTGGCCAAGGAACTGGATCGGTACTTCCTGAACACCTACCAGCGGATCCGGCAGGTGCTCGAGCGTGCCGGCGAGACCCAGCGGATCACCGACCGGGACCTCACCGTGCTCGGCCGCCGGCTCCAGGCGGTGTACCGGCGCACGCTCCACAAGGTGGAGACGGTGCACCTGGCGTCGGCCGGCGCCGAGGAGCCGGCGCTCAGCCTGTACCAGGAGGTGTCGCCGGACGGGGACGCGCCGTGGGGGCTGTACCGGGGGCGGGTGAGCCCGTCCGGGGCCGGGGCCACCGAGGCGGACCTGCTCCGCACCGGCGACGACCCCCTGGCCCTCCTGGTGTGGGCCGCCCACAACAGGATCCTCGGACCTGCCACCCAGCTCCAGTGCTCCGGGATGGACCGGGAGATCCCGTCGGCCGACCTGGACGCCGTGGCGCGGGATCTCGTGGCGTTCGGGGCTGCGGTGCGGGCGGCCGAGCCCGGACCGGACGCGCTGCTCGAGCGGCCGGTGCTGGAACGGATGGTGGTGGTGCCCGGGTTGGGCCTGGGCGTGGGGGCCAGGGAGGTGGGCGCGGTGTATGCCACGTCCTGGGGCGAGGTGTTCTACCGCCGGTGGACCGGGTCCGGGGCGGTGGCCGGGTTCGTGGAAGCCCTGTTCGTGCGGTTCCTGCGCGAGGTCTCGGGTCTGGACCGGCTGGCCGTGTTCGTGCCGGCCCGCCGGGTCGTCCGGGCGCCTGGCCCGGCCCGGCGGCTCGAGCGCCAGCTCCCGGCCGTGGCCGGTTTCCTGGGCGGCCTGGCGCCGCCCCCCGGCGTCCGGCGCCGGTACGTGGGTCCGGCCGAGGCCGGGTTCGCGGTGGTGGACCGGCACGGGCCGGACGACATCCGGTACCGGGAGTTCCCGGACCCGGACGGCCTGCTGCGGTACCTGTCCGGCGTGGGCCCCCACCCCCGGATCGAGACCGAGGTGGACCGGCAGGCGGGCAGCCTGGCCGTGCTCGCGCGGGTGTTCGAGACCGCCGAGTTCGGCCGGGTGGACGTGTTCGTGCTCGAGGAGCGGGACCGGGAGACCCTGTTCGTGGTGGACGAGGTGGGACACCTGAGCGTGTTCACGGTCTCCCTCACGCCCGAGCCGTACGCGTTGGCGCGGCTCCTGTCGTTCCTGGAAGACCTCGTGCCGAGGCTGGCCGCCCAGCCGGGCAGCCCGCTGGCCGGCCAGGGCTTCCCCGACGCCGTTCGCATCCACACGTTGGTGTTCGAGGGCACGTGCCGGGTGATCACGGCCACCCAGGAGTACCTGGCCGAGGCCCGGGCCCTGGGCCTGAAGCCCACCGGCCTGACGATCGAACAACTCCCCGGCGGCACGGGGTACCGGGTGTGCTGGGGCGACCAGACCCTGGAGAGCGGCCAGGTGGACGACCCTCTGGCCGAGGTGCGCCGGCAGATCCTGGCTGCGCGCCGGTGCAGCGGGTCCTACCGGGTGTTCGTCACCCGCCTGTTCCTGGACAGCCGGTTCCGGCAGCGGTGGTGCGGCCCGTTCGAGACCACCGGACACCACCTGTTCTACAAGCGTGCTCTCGAACAGCGCCTGTCCGCCTAGGCCCTTTCCCGGTTCCCGACGATAAAATGTCGTCGGCGGGTGGGTAGAACTCACCGCTTTTCCTCCTCTGGAATCTTGCCCTTGCCGAACGACCGGCCGTTTGGGAAACTGTGTTTTGCGGTACGGGGTTTGCTTGAACCCCGCCCGTCGGCAACCGTTCGCCGCGGGTCGCGCGTTGCCGGAGGTGGATCACCCCTTTCCCGGAGGAGCCGTTATGAAAAAGTTCTGGAACGAGGAGTTCGAGACCCTGCCCTTGGAGAAGATGCGTGAGTTCCAGGGGCAGAAGCTGCGAGAGACGGTCCAATGGCTGTACGATCGCGTGCCGTTCTACCGCAAGAAGCTGGACGAAAAAGGGGTGGCGCCCGGAGACATTCGGTCGATCGACGACATCTCGAAACTCCCGTTCACCGTGAAGAACGACCTCCGGGACAACTACCCGTTCGGCCTGTGCGCCGTGGAGATGAAGGACCTGGTGCGGGTGCACGCGTCGTCGGGCACCACGGGCAAGCCGATCACCGGCCCGTACACCGCGGACGACCTGGCCCAATGGGCCCACTGCATGGCCCGCGAACTGTGGGCCCAGGGCGTACGCTCGGACGACATCGTGCAGAACGCGTACGGCATGGGGCTGTTCACCGGCGGACTCGGTTTCTACCTGGGCGCCCAGGAACTCCAGTGTTGCCTGGTGCCCACCGGGTCGGGCATGACCGAGCGCCAGATCATGCTGATGCAGGACTTCGGTTCCACCGTGCTGTTCAGCACCCCATCCTACGCCCTCACCATCGTGGAGAAGGCCGAGAAGATCGGGGTGGACCTGCGAAAGCTGCCGGTGCGGATCGGGTGCTTCGGCGCCGAGCCGTGGACCGTGGAGATGCGCAAGGAGATCGAGGAGCGCATGGGCATCGCCGCCCACGAGGCGTACGGCCTAACCGAGATGATGGGGCCGGGCGTCGGGTTCTCGTGCGAGGCCTACCGGCTGCACCTCAACGAGGACCACGTGTACCCCGAGATCGTGGACCCGACCACCCTGGAGCCGGTGCCCCTGGGCGAGAAGGGCGAACTGGTGTTCACCGCGCTCCAGCGCCGGGCCATGCCGCTGTTGCGCTACCGCACCCGGGACATCACGAGCCTGCGCCGGGTGGCGTGCGAGTGCGGCCGCAGCCTGGTGGTGATGGACAAGATCCTGGGCCGGTCCGACGACATGCTGATCATCTCGGGCGTCAACGTGTTCCCGAGCCAGATCGAGTCGATCATCATGGAGTTCGAGGAAGCCGAGCCCCAGTACCAGCTGCGGGTGTTCAAGAAGGGGCATCTGGACGCGATGCGGGTGGAACTGGAGGCCAAGCCCGAGGTGTACGGCCGGGGTGCGGACGCGGTCCAGGACCTGGCCAACCGCATCGCGGCCCGCATCCAGGGGGTGGTCGGCATCAACGCACCCGTGGAGGTGCTGCCGGCCGGCACCATCGCCCGGAGCGAGGGCAAGGCCAAGCGGGTGATCGACGAACGCAAGTAGGATATAGAAACCAACGAAAGTTTTGCCGGTTTCTCTCTTTTTTGGGGCTGTTCGGGGAGGGGCCCGGTGGAGCGCCGGGTGCGGCCCCTCGGTTCGCCGCGCACCAGGATGTTCGGTACGCCGCCGGGGCTCGGCACACCGCTTTCCCAGGGCCCACGGCGTTGCTGCCGGGCAACCCCGCGCGGCGATCGGGTGCCGCCTTCGCACCCGGCCGGAACCGGGCGCCGCCCCGGGAGCGTGCGGCAATGCTTCTGAAGGCCCCTATCAGGATCGGTCCGTCGCGGAAGAACGGGCCCGGCGCCGGGCGGCCCCCTCGGGGGCCCGTGCGCCGGGCCTTACCTTCGTGCGTCGGGCTACAGCGCCCCTTCGCCCCGCTCGCCGGTCCGGATGCGTACGGCGTCTTCCACGGGCAGGACGAAGATCTTCCCGTCCCCGATCTTCCCGGTCCGGGCGGCCCGCTCGATCGCGTCCACCGCGGTCGGCGCCAGCGCGTCGGTCACGATCACCTCCACCTTGACCTTGGGCACGAAGTCCACGGTGTACTCCGCACCCCGGTAGTGCTCGGTGTGGCCCTTCTGGCGGCCGAACCCCTTGACCTCGATCGCGGTCAGGCCCTGGATGCCGGCCTCTTTGAGCGCGTCCTTCACGTCGTCGAGCCGGAACGGCTTGATGATGGCCTCGATCTTTTTCACGGTTCTCTCCTCGGTTTGGCTGGCTCCGGCCCTGGCGGCGGCCGGTGGGGGGGCTCCACGATGGCGCGCACGGCGTCCAGCAGGGCCTTCTGCTTGCCCTCACTCTCCACCCGGCCGCCGAAGATGTCCTTCAGGTGGAATACGTCCTGGGCCACGGGGCCGTGGGTGGTGACCAGGGCGTAGGACACGGTGAGCCCCAGGTCGTCGAACGTCCGGGTCATCTGGGCCAGGAGCCCGCGCCGGTCACGGCACCGGATCTCCAGTTCGCTGTGGAACGGCGATCCCGGCCTGAGGTCTACCACGGTCTCCACGGGCATGGCCTCCTGGCGAGGGTCGGCCAGCCCCTTGGGCAGCCGGGGGGAGCGACGGCCCGTGATCGCCTGGTCCAGGGCGTCGACGATCCGGTCCCTGGGCGGCTGCGGGGCCGGCCCGTCGGCCCGGAACCACAGGTGGACGATGCCGTCCGGCCACGTGTGTACCTGGAACGACCGGATGTCGAACCCCAGGGAGGCCAGCGCCCCGGCCGCGGCCGACAGCAGCCTCGGCGCCGCGTGGCACGCCCCCAGGATCTCCACCGGACCGTCCGGCCCGGGCAGCACGGCCCACCGGGCCGGGGCCTCCCCCGTGCCGGCCGACAGCCGGATGAGGGCGGCCAGCAGGTCCGGGGGCACCTGGCGCAGTTCGGGATCGGGTACGGACCGGGACAGGTCGGGCCCGGCTCCGGGGCCCAGCACGGCGGCCACCGCCCGCCACCGCTCCGCCCGGTCGAAGGACGCCGATGCCTCTTCGTCGAGGCAGCGGGCGTGGAGGGTCAGGAGGAGGGCCCGGGACCAGTCGGTCCACGACCGGGGCCCGGGGCCCGGCCGGGTGGCCGACAGGTCCGCGTAGGACAGTACCGTGAGGGCGTCGAGGCGTTCGGCAGAACCGATGTGGTTTCGGACGGCGTCCACCACGCGGGGATCCTCCAGGTCCTGCCCGAACGCGACTCCGGTGAGCCGGTGGTGGTGGGCCACCAGCCACACCGCGTACTCCACGTCGGCCTCGTCCAGCCCCAGGCGCCGGGCCAGGGCCGCGGCAAGGGCCTGCCCGGCGGCAGCGTGGTCGTCCCCGTCCTCGGCCTTGCCCAGGTCGTGGGCCAACGCCGCTACCCGGAGCGCAGCGGGGCGGGTGAGCCGGGATGCGATGCGCGACAGGTGGGGCTCGCTCGCCTCGTCCAGCCCGCGCCACAGGTCCTCGGCGACGGCGAGGGTCTCGATGCAGTGCACGCCCACGGTGTACACGTGGCGGGCGTCGTACGCAGCCCGGTGGGCCACGGCCTCGACCTCGGGGGCCACGTCTCCCAGGAACCCGGTGCCGTGGAGCGCCCGCAGAACGGGCGCCACCGGGGTGCGGGTGGTCCAGAGACGCCGGAGCGCCTCCTGCAGCGCAGCCCGGCGTTGGCCCTCCTCGGCTTCGGCCAGGGCGTTGCGCAGTGCGGCCGGGAGCGGGCCCCCTGCCGTGGCCCACGCCGTCACGGCCTCGGGCAGGGAGAGCCGCGGCTCCGGCCGCTTCACCCAAGAGACCCTCCGGGGCCGGGCCGGCAGCTCTGACGCCACCGTGTCCCACAGGGAAGCCACGGCGTGGCCCGCCCGGTGCAGCCGGGCGAACAGGTCCTCGACGTCCACGGACAGCCGTCCCGCCACCTCGTCGTGGAACTCGAACGTCAGGTGGTCGGTCTTTCGGCCGGCCGCGCTGTGCAGGGCGGCCCGCACCCGGCCGATGAACGTCGCACCAGCCTCACCGGCCGGCCCGCCGTGCAGGCGTTCCAGCGCTTCGGCCGGGTCCTGGCCCAGACAGCGCACGACCCATCGGCACGCGTGGAAGTCCCGCAGCCCGCCCCGGCCCTCTTTCAGGTGGGGCTCCAGCAGGTGCGACACCTCCCCGAACCGGCCGCGCCGGGCGTCCACGTCCGAGACGATCGGGTCCACCCACCGCCGCATCCGGCGGGACCCCCCGGGCCGGATCTCGCACCGGGCCAGGGTGTCGTCCAGCAGGTCCGGGCTCCCGGCCAGCACCCGGGCGTCCAGCAGGGCGGTGGCCGCGGTCAGGTCCGAGCGGGCCAGGTCCCGGCAGTCCCGGGGGGTGCGAAGGGCGTGGCCCACCTCGAACCCCAGGTCCCACAACGGGTACAGCACCGCCTCCGGCCCGGGCGCGTCCCGGGGCGACGCCACCAGGAACAGCAGGTCCACGTCGCTTCGGGGAGCCAGCTCTCCCCGGCCGTACCCGCCCAGGGCCACGACCGCCCGCCCTGGTTCGTCCCACCCCGCACCCCGGGCGAGACGCTGCACCAACTCGTCCACCGCCCCCAGGTAACCGGCCGGTTCCCCCCGGCCGGCCGCGTCCCGGGCGTCGTCGAGACGGCTCTTCCAGGCGAGCAGGTCGACGGACGTGTTCACAGCGAGTAGCCGACCTCCCCGTGGGCGGCCTGGTCCAGCCCGGCCAGCTCGTCCTCGGGGGTCACCCGGAGGCCCAGGGTGGCGTCGATCGCTTTGGCGAGCACCCAGGTCACCCCGAACGCGTACGCGGCGGCCGCCACCACCCCCACCAGCTGGACCCCGAACTGGCGGACGTCCCCGGTGATCAGGCTACCCGCGCCCACGGTGGCGAACACGCCCGTGGCCACGGCGCCCCAGGTGCCGCCCACGCCGTGGACCCCGAGTACGTCCAGGGCGTCGTCGTAGCCCAGGCGCCCCTTGAGGCACACCGCGTAGAAGCACAGTACCCCGGCCACGCCCCCGACCACGATCGCCCACCCCGGTGTGATGAAGCCGGCGCCCGGCGTGATCGCCACCAGCCCGGCCACGCACCCGGACGCGGCGCCCAGGGCGCTGGGCTTGCCGAACCGGACCTGCTCGGCGACGAGCCAGGTCACCATGGCCGCGGCCGCAGCGGTGTTGGTGGAGATGAACGCGAGCACGGCCGTCCCGTCGGCTGCCAGGGCGCTGCCCGCGTTGAACCCGAACCACCCGAACCACAGGAGGCCGGCGCCCAGGAGGGTCATGGTGAGGTTGTGGGGGATGAACGGCTCCGTGGGATAGCCCTTGCGCTTGCCGAGGACCAGGATCAGCGCCAGGGCCGACACCCCGGACGAGATGTGCACCACGGTGCCGCCGGCGAAATCCAGGGCGCCCATCTCCAGCAGCCAGCCGCCGTCCCCCCACACCCAGTGGGCCAGGGGGTCGTACACCAGGATGCTCCACAGGAGGATGAACAGGGTGTACGCGCCGAACCGGATGCGTTCCACCACCGCCCCGCTAATCAGGGCTGGCGTGATGATCGCGAACATCCCCTGGAACACCACGAACGCCAGGGTCGGGATCGACCCGGACACCGCGTCCGGCCCGATCCCGGCCAGGAACAGCCGGTCCAGGCCGCCGATCAGGGGGCCGCTGCTCCCGAACGCCAGGGAGTACCCGAACGCGACCCACTGGACCCCCACCACCCCCATCGCGATGAAGCTCATCATCAGGGTGGACAGCACGTTCTTCGGCCGGACCATGCCCGCGTAGAACAGGGCGAGTCCGGGCACCATCAGCAGGACCAGGGCGGAACTGGCGAGGACCCAGGCGGTGTCTCCGGCGCTGACCGCGTCAGCTGCCAGGGCCGGTGAGGCGATCAAGACGGCGACCGTGGCGGGCGCGAACAGTCGGGCTCGGCGCCCGGGGCTGGCGGGATTCATCGGGATGCTTCTCCTTGTCCACGGGAAACGGTGTCGCGGGGGAGAAAGCAAAGGGGGTGCCACGGAGAAAACGGGACAAAACAGGGGGGATGGCGCAGGTTATCTGACAGAAATGTTATGCTATGGGGTGGCCCGGTACAAAAATGTCCTGCCAGATCGCGGGCACAAAGAAAGGGGGAGTCCGGCGCTGCTCTCCGGGGGGGCAAAGAGCGTATGCGGTTCCGAACTCCCCCAACTGATCGTTGCGTGGAGATACTATGCATCCGGTCTCGCCGGGTGTCAAGACGGAAAAAGCGGGCGAGGTGAACGGAGGGGGCGAGCCGGCAGAGGGGGGGCGGGGGCGGATGGCCAGGGGGAAGCGCTTGTGGCAAAATGGCGCGGAGCGTCCGGCGGGGGGAGCGGGCGCCGGTTTCCCGGGAAGGGCGCGCCGTCGTCCGCCCGGCCCCTCGACCAGGAGGTCTGCCATGCGCGAGTTCAACGACGCCGACCGCAAGAAAAAACGCCGCAGGATCCGTCTGCCCGAAAACCCCGGGAACCTGTCTGCAGGGCAGCTGGCCCGGCTCGAGGCTGCGGTGAAGGCGGCGGTGCGGGACGGCTACGTGGCCTGCCCGTCCGGGTGGCGGGTCGCCAAAGACCTGGGTGTGTCCCGCCTCGACGTGGGGGCCATGATCGACCGGCTGGGCATCCGGGTGACCGACTGCCAGCTCGGCTGCTTCAAGGTGGGCAAGACACCGTTCTCCGGGGACGTGGCCGAACCGTTCGACGAGGCGGTCTCCCGGGGGGTCGATGCGCTCGCCGAGAAGGACGGGTTGACCTGCAGCAACGTGTTCGCCCTGGCCGGGGAACTGAACGCCAGGCCGCGGGCCGTGGCCGAGGCGGCCAACGCGCGCGGATACAAGATCCGGCAGTGCCAGCTCGGCTGCTTCTGACCCGTCGAGGGGGGTGTTTTCTCCCGGGGGTACCCTGAACCCCCCCCGGGTCGTTCGGCGGGAAAGGTCGCCGCCGGTCCGTAAAAACGATGTTTTGTATTTGTCTCCCCAACTCCAGGTCGTTTTTTGTGAACATTGTGAATTTACAGACTATCTTGTAACCTGTTGTCGATACAGAATAAATAAAGCCAGATCCCCGGCGGAGTGTTTGAAAATAACCGCCAATGTTTTGCATTTCTGAACCGGCTGGAATGCCCGCGTTTTTCGTATTTTTCCGCCCCTGAATCCCCTTGACGACTCTCCCGGATTCTTCTACCGTTCCCCCGCCTTTAGAACTACTGAACCGGTTTCAGCCCTTCTGAATACGGTCCGGGGGACGGGGTCTGGATGAAAAAGGAGGTCCTGGAGCGGCTCAATCTGGGGGGGCGGATCAAGGAGCTTCGCCTCCAGCGGGGCCTGACCCTGAAGGATCTGGCCGAGCGTACCGGGTTCAGCCCCGCCCTGCTGTCCCAGGTGGAGAACAACCTGGTGTCTCCGTCCATCTCGACCCTGTGGAACTTCGCGGAAGCCCTCGGGGTCAAGATCGGGTACTTCTTCCAGCAGGACGGGGAGGAGCGCAAGGACTACGTGCTCACCCGGGCCGGGGAGGAGGCGCTGGTCTACCGGAACGAACTGCCCCACACCATCCCGTACCGGGACCTGGCCTACGGGATGGACGACCGGAACATGACACCGTTCCTGGTCCAGTGCGACGAGCCGTGCGAGTTCTCCCTGAAGGAGATCACCTACGAGGGGGAGGAGTTCCTCCACGTGCTCGAGGGCGGCGTGGTCGTGCGGTACGGAAGCAAGGAGTTCGAGCTTCGGCCCGGGGACAGCATCTATTACAACGCCCAGATCCCGCACAAGCTGGCAGTGAAGGGGTCGGCCCGGTTCATGGCCGTTCTGTTCGAGACCCACCGACATTGAGGCCCCCAGGGGCCGGGGAGAAGAGATGAGCGTCAGGGAAGTGGTCATCGTCGCGGCGTGCCGGACCCCGATCGCCGGGTACCTGGGCAGCTTCCTGCCGCTGCAGGCGACCGATCTGGGCGGCAAGGCCGTGGCCGGAGCGGTCGCCCGGTCGGGACTGGCCCCGGACCAGGTGGACGAGTGCATCATGGGCAACGTGGTCCCGGCCGGTCTCGGGCAGAACCCCGGCCGGCAGGCCGCGCTCAAGGGCGGGCTCGCGCCCACGGTCAACGCGCTGACCATCAACAAGGTGTGCGGCTCGGGCCTCAAGGCCGTGATGCTGGCCGCCCAGGCCGTGGCCCTCGGGGACGCCGAGGTGGTGGTGGCCGGCGGTATGGAGTCCATGTCCAACGCGCCCCACGTCCAGTACAACCTGCGGGGCGGGGTGCGCATGGGCAACTTCACCACGGTGGACGCGCTGATCAACGACGGCCTGTGGTGCGCGTTCAACGACGTGCACATGGGCAACCTAGCCGAGTACACCGCGGAGAAGGCCGGCCTGACCCGCGAGGAACTGGACGCGTTCGCCGCGGACAGCCAGCAGAAGGCCGGCCGGGCGATCGAGAGCGGCGCATTCGTCGACGAGATCGTCCCGGTGGACGTCCCCCAGCGCAAGGGCGACCCCAAGCGGGTCGACACCGACGAGGTGGTCAAGCCCCAGACCACGGCCGAGATCCTGGCCAGGCTCCGGCCCGCGTTCCAGAAGGACGGGATCGTGACGGCGGGCAACGCCCCGGGCCTGACCGACGGCGCCAGCGCGGTGGTGGTGACCAGCCGGGATCGCGCCGAGGCCGACGGCCTGCCGGTGATCGGCCGGATCCGGACGTTCGCCGCGGCCCACCGGGAGCCCCGGGACGTGTTCTTCGCGCCGATCGACGCGGTGCGCAAGGTGATGGACAAGGGCGGTTACGGGATCGGGGACTTCGACCTGATCGAGGCCAACGAGGCGTTCGCGTCCCAGTGCCTGGCCGACGGCCGGGAGCTGGGCTGGGACTGGGACCGGGTCAACGTCAACGGCGGCGCGATCGCCCTGGGCCATCCGATCGGTGCCAGCGGCGCCCGGATCCTCACGACGCTCCTGTACGCCATGAAGGCCCGCGGGGCCGGCCTGGGCCTGGCCACCCTGTGCCTGGGCGGCGGCGGCGCCGTGGCCATGGTGGTCGAAGCGCCTTGAGCCGGGCCTGCCCAACGATGGACAAGACACAACCCGTTTGAGGGGGAGGAGGCGAACCATGAAAGCAGGCGACGTGAAGAAGGTGGGCGTGATCGGGGCTGGCACCATGGGGCACGGGATCGCCCAGGTGTTCGCCGCGGCCGGGTACCAGGTGGTGCTGCGGGACATCTCGGACGAGTTTGTCCAGCGGGGGATCGCGGGCATCACCAAGAACCTGGACCGGATGCTCAAGAAGGGCAAGCTCTCCGAGGGCGACAAGGCGGCGGTCCTCGGCCGCATCCACGGCACCACCGACCTGGACGCCCTGGCCGACGTGGACGTGGCTGTGGAGGCGGCCACCGAGAACCTGGACCTCAAGCTCAAGATCTTCGAGGACCTGGACCGGATCACCCGTCCCGAGGCGATCCTGGCCACCAACACGTCCTCGATCTCGATCACCAAGGTGGGCAAGGTCACCAGCCGGCCGGGCCAGGTGATCGGCATGCACTTCATGAACCCGGTTCCGGTGATGAAGCTGATCGAGATCATCCGGGGCCTTCAGACCTCGGACGAGGTGTACGCGTGCATCGAGGAACTCTCCCGGCTGCTCGGCAAGACCCCGGTGTGCGTCAACGACAGCCCCGGGTTCGTGTCGAACCGGATCCTGCTGCCGATGATCAACGAGGCCGTGTTCACCCTGTACGAGGGGGTGGCCTCCCCCGAAGACATCGACACCGTGATGAAGCTGGGCATGAACCACCCGATGGGGCCCCTGGAGCTGGCGGACCTGATCGGGCTGGACGTGTGCCTGTACATCATGGAGGTGCTCTACGAGGGGTTCGGGGACTCCAAGTACCGGCCGTGCCCCCTGCTGAAGAAGATGGTGGACGCGGGTACCCTGGGCCGGAAGACCGGCCGGGGATTCTACGACTACGGCAGCTGACCCCCGGACAACGAGGAGCGGCACCATGGCGTACCAGAACGTGATCCTCGAGCAGGTGGAGCCCGGGATCTACCGGCTCACCGTGAACCGGCCCAAGGCCCTGAACGCCCTGAACTCGGCCACCCTGGACGAGATCGGGGCGGCCGCCCTGGAGGTGGGGGCCGACCCGGCAGCGCGGGCGTTGATCCTGACCGGGGCGGGCGACAAGGCGTTCGTCGCGGGCGCCGACATCGTGGAGATGCGCGATATGACCGGGGTGGAGGGTCGTGCGTTCTCCCAGCGGGGCATGCGCGCGTTCCGGAACCTGGAACTGCTGGGCGTGCCCACGATCGCGGCGGTCAACGGCTACTGTCTGGGCGGCGGGTGCGAGTTGGCCATGAGCTGCGACTGGATCCTGGCCAGCGACCGGGCGGTGTTTGGCCAGCCCGAGGTCAACCTGGGGGTGACGCCCGGGTTCGGCGGCACCCAGCGCTTGGCCCGGCTCGTGGGCCGGGCCAGGGCCCTCGAACTGCTCACCACCGGCCGCAACGTAAAGGCCGAGGAGGCCGTGCGGATCGGGCTGGCCGTGCGGGTCGTGCCCGCGGACCAGCTGATGGACGAGGCCCTGGCCACGGCGCGCACCATCGCGGCCAAGGGGCCGGTGGCGGTGCGGCTGGTCAAGGAGGCGGTGCAGCGGGGCCAGGACATGGACCTGGACAACGCGTGCGTCCTGGAGAGCGAGGTGTTCGGGCTGTGTTTTTCCACCGAGGACAAGGCCGAGGGCATGGGCGCGTTCCTGGAGAAACGCAAGGCCCAGTTCACGGGGCGGTGATCCGGCCCGTGGGGCGATGAGCCGAGGGAGGCTTCGATGGACTTCGAACTAAACGACATCCAGACGATGGTGCGGGACACCGCGCGCAAGTTTGCCCGGGAAGAGGTCGCGCCCCTGGCGGCCGAGATGGACAAAGAGGCCCGGTTCAAGCCCGAGCTGGTGCAGCAGATGGGCGAACTCGGGTTCCTGGGCGCGGCCGTCCCGGAGGCGTACGGCGGCGCGGGCATGGACTACCAGTGCTACGCGATCATCGTCGAGGAGTTGTCGTCCGCGTGCGCGAGCACCGGGGTGGTGGTGTCCGCCCACTCCAGCCTGTGCTGCGACCCGATCCTCAAGTTCGGTACCGAGGAGCAGAAGAAGCAGTTCCTGCCCCCCCTGGCGTCGGGCCAGATGCTCGGGTGCCTCGGGCTCACCGAGCCCCAGGCCGGCACCGACGCGGGCAACGTAAAGACCACGGCCGTGCTCGACGGCGACGCGTGGGTCCTGAACGGTACCAAGATCTTCATCACCAACGGCGGCCCGGCCGGGGTGGCCGTGGTGATCGCCAGCACGGACCGGTCGGCCAAGCACAAGGGTCTGTCCGCGTTCATCGTGCCGGCCGACACCCCGGGGTACCGGGTGGCCAAGGAGGAGCACAAGCTCGGCATCCGGGCCAGCTCCACCGCGGAACTCGTGTTCGAGGACTGCCGGATCCCCAAGGACAACCTGCTCGGCGCGCCCGGCGAGGGGTTCAAGGTGGCCATGGCCACCCTGGACGGCGGCCGGATCGGGATCGCGGCCCAGGCCGTGGGCATCGGCCGGGGCGCCCTGGAGGCTGCGGTGGCGTACGCCAAGGAGCGGACCCAGTTCGGCAAGCCGATCGCCAGCTTCCAGGCGATCCAGTGGAAGCTGGCCGACATGGCCACCGAGTTGGACGCGGCCCGGCTGCTCACCCTGCGGGCGGCGTGGATGAAGGACCGGGGGTTGAAGAACTTCAGCCGCGAGTCCGCCATGGCCAAGTTGTTCGCGTCCGAGGCGGCCATGAACGCCACCCGGGAGGCGATCCAGGTGTTCGGTGGGTACGGCTACATCGACGAGTACCCGGTGGAGCGCTACTACCGGGACGCCAAGATCACCGAGATCTACGAAGGCACCAGCGAGGTGCAGCGCCTGGTCATCGCCCGGGCGCTGCTCAGGGACTGACCGCACGGTCGAACCGCAATCAAGAGGAGGGCAACCGATGAAGATCCTGGTCCCGGTACGACGGGTCCCCAACCCGGACGTGAAGGTCCGCCTGAAGAAGGACGGTAGCGGCGTCGAGACCGAGGGCGTCAACTTCCTGGTCAACCCGTTCGACGAGTTCGCGATCGAGGAGGCCGTCCGCATCACCGAGAAGGACGGCGGCGAGGTCGTGCTCGTGTCGATCGGCGGGCCCGAGAACGAGGAGACCCTGCGGGCCGGCCTGGCCCTGGGCGCCCACCGGGCGTACCTGGTGGACCTGGGTGGCGAGTGCTACGAGAGTTCCGGCATCGCCGAGTTGCTGGCCGGGGTGTACCAGCAGGAGAACCCCGACCTGGTGATCTGCGGCAAGCAGTCGGTGGACACCGACAACAACCAGGCCGCCCAGATG
>JAJRUI010000079.1 GCA_024277875.1 Deferrisomatales bacterium | reverse complement strand
GAACGTAGAACGTAGAACGTAGAACGTAGAACGTAGAACGTAGAACGTAGAACGTAGAACGTCGCAATCCTACCCGGGTTCGGAGGAACGGCAACCCGGACCCCGGAGCTTGAACTGGCCGGGCGAACGGGTAAAATGGCGCTCTTTTCCTTGCCAAGCCGTGGAGGCACCCGATGGTGAGCCCCCTGGGCCCCGAACACATGCGCCGGCGCATCGACCCGGCCAGCCTGCCGTTCGAGACCACCGCCGATCTGCCCGCCGTGCACAAGCCCCTGGGCCAGGACCGGGCGGTGCGCGCCCTGGAGTTCGGGCTGGAGGTGGAGAGCACCGGGTACAACATCTTCGTGCTCGGCCCGTCCGGCGCGGGCAAGCGCACCGCGGCCCTGGCGATCGTCCACGAGACGGCCCGGGGCCGGCCCGCCCCGGACGACTGGGTGGTGGTGTACAACTTCGAGGACGAGGAGCGGCCGCTGGTGCTGTCCGTGCCGGCCGGCACGGGCGAGGCCCTGCGCCACGACCTGGAGGCCCTGGTTCGGAGCCTGCTGGCCGAGATCCCCAAGGCCCTGTCCGGGGAGGAGTACGAGCGGGAGAAGGCCGCGATCCTCCAGGCCGCCTAGGACGAGAAGACCCGGGCGTTCAAGGAACTCGAGACCGTGGCCAACCGCCACGGGTTTCTGGTGCAGCGCAGCGCCGAGGGCCTGGCCCTGGTGTACACCCGGGACGGCGCGCCGGTGAGCCAGAAGGACTTCGAGGACCTGCCCGAGGAGGAGCAGGCCACGGTGCGCGAGGCCCGGGAGGTGCTCCAGACCACCATGCGGGCCACCATCGACAAGGTCAAGGAGGTGGACCGGCTGGCCAAGGGCCGGATCCGGGAGCTGGAACGGCGGGCGGCGCTGGCTGCGGTGGGCCACGAGATCGAGGCCCTGGTCCAGAAGTACCGGGCGCACCCCCGGGTGGTGACGTACCTGAAGGCGGTGCAAAACGACGTGGTGGAGAACCTGGACGAGTTCCGGTCCGGCGCCCGGGACGAGCCGGCGCTGCCCTTTCTGCCGTTCAGGCCCCCCACGGCCGAGGCCCGGGTGCGCAAGTACCAGGTGAACGTGCTGGTGAACAACCGGGGAGCCGAGCACGCGCCCGTGGTGTACGAGCCCAACCCCACCTACCACAACCTGATGGGCCGCATCGAGCACCACGTGCAGCTCGGCGCGTTCGTCACAGACTTCACCCTGGTCAAGGCCGGGGCGGTCCACCGGGCCAACGGCGGCTACCTGGTACTCAACGCCCGGGACCTGCTGACGAACCCGTTCTCGTACGACGCCCTGAAGCGGGTGCTCAAGGACGGGGAGATCCGGATGGAGGAGATCGGCGAGCAGTTCCGGCTGATCTCCACGACCACCCTGAAGCCCGAGCCGATCCCGGCCCGGCTCAAGGTCGTGCTCCTGGGCACGCCGTGGATCTACTACCTGCTCCGCCGGTACGACGAGGACTTCGCCAAGCTGTTCAAGGTGAAGGGCGAGTTCAGCGACGACATGCCGCTGACCGACGACAACCAGATGAGCTACGCGCTCCTGGTGGCGTGCCACGCGGCCGAGGAGGGGCTGCTACCGTTCGACCGGGCCGCGGTGGCCCGGATCGTGGAGCACGGCCTCCGGTCGGCCGAGCACCAGGCCCGGCTCGCCACCCACTACCTGGAGATCACCGACCTGGTGCGGGAGGCCCACCACTGGGCCAGCCGGGACAGGGCCGACCGGGTGGGCGCCGGGCACGTGGAGACGGCCATCGCCGAGAAGGTCCGGCGCAACAACTACCTGGAGGAGATCATCGGCCGGATGATCGACGAGGGCACGATCCTGATCGACACCGGCGGCGCGGTCGTGGGCCAGGTGAACGGCCTGTCGGTGTACGACCTGGGGGACTACGCGTTCGGCAAGCCGTCCCGGGTGACCGCCCGGGTGTTCCTGGGCAAGGAGGGCCTGGTCAACATCGAGCGCGAGAGCGACCTGTCCGGCCGGATCCACAACAAGGGGATGCTGATCCTCCAGGGCTACTTCGGCGCCCGGTACGCCCGCAGGTTCCCGATCGCGTTCGCCGCGACCCTGTGCTTCGAGCAGTCCTACGGCGGGGTGGACGGCGACAGCGCGTCGTCGGCCGAGTTGTTCGCCCTGATCTCGGCCCTGGGCGAGATCCCCCTGCGCCAGGACCTGGCGGTCACCGGCTCGGTGAACCAGCAGGGCCAGATCCAGGCGATCGGCGGGGTCAACGAGAAGATCGAGGGGTTCTACCGCACCTGCAAGGTCAAGGGGCTCACCGGCACCCAGGGAGTGGTCATCCCCCGGGCCAACGTGAAGAACCTGATGCTCGACCCCGAGGTGGTGCAGGCCGTGGCCGAGGGGCGGTTCCACGTGTACCCGATCGAGACCGTGGACGAGGGGCTCGAACTCCTGACCGGCATGCCCGCGGGCGAGCCGGACGCGTTCGACAACTACCCCGACGCCACGGTCAACGGCAAGGTGATGCGCAAGCTGGAGCGGCTGGCCGCCCTGTGGCGCCGGATCCACAACGGCGAGGAGACCTGAGCCGGTGCAGTACCGCACCCTGGGCCGCACCGGCCTGGAGGTCTCTGCCCTCGGGTTCGGGTGCATGCGCCTTCCCGTGGTCGGCGGGGACGAGACCCGGATCGACGACGAGGTGGCCGGCGCCCTGCTGCGCCGGGCGATCGACCTGGGGGTGAACTACCTGGACACCGCGTACCCGTACCACGGCGGGGACAGCGAGCGGTTCCTGGGCCGGGTGCTGGGTCCAGACCTGCGCCGCCGGGTGCTGGTGGCCACCAAGATGCCGCCGTGGCCGGTGCGCACCCGGGCCGACTGCGAACGGATCCTGGCCGAGCAATTCGAGCGGCTGGCCACCGGCCGGATCGACCTGTACCTGCTCCACAGCCTCAATGCCCGCCACTGGGCGATGTTCCGGTCGGTGGGCGCCCTGGACCTGCTGGAGCGGGCCCGGGCCGACGGCCGGATCGGGTGGCTGGGGTTCTCGTTCCACGACCAACTGCCCGTGTTCCGCGAGATCGTGGACGCCTACCCGTGGGACTTCTGCCAGATCCAGCTCAACTACGTGGACGAGCAGATCCAGGCCGGCACGGCGGGCCTGCGCTACGCCGCGGCCAAGGGGCTCGGGGTGGTGGTGATGGAGCCCCTGCGGGGCGGTCGCCTGGCCCGGGCGGGGGGCCCCGAGCTCGAACGGCTGTGGGCCACCGATCCCCTGGGCCGGTCCCCGGCCGAGGTGGCCCTGCGGTGGGTGTGGGATCTTCCAGGGGTTTCCACGGTCCTGAGCGGCATGAACGCAGCCGGACAGGTGGAGGAGAACTGCCGGGTGGCGGCCGGCGCCCGGGCCGGGTCCCTGGACGCCGACAGCCGGCGGCTGGCAGCCGAGGCCCGCGCGTGGTTCCAGGCCCGGGCCGTGGTGCCGTGCACCTACTGCCAGTACTGCCTGCCGTGCCCCGAGGGGGTCAACATCCCCCGGATCCTCGAGTTCCACAACGACGCCGTGATGTTCGACGACTGGCCGATCATCCGCAAACGCTACCAGCGGTTCACCCCCCGCGACGAGTGGGCGGACCGGTGCGTGCGGTGCGGCCGGTGCGAGGAGGCATGCCCCCAGGGCATCGCGATCGGCGACGAACTCGAGCGGGCCCACCGGGCCCTGGGGCCCGGCTCCGGGTAGCTCCACGCGTTTTTTCTGGCCTATCCCCCAAAAAAACGGTACGGTTCCGGGCTTTCGGACGATCCACTCCCCCGACACGAGAGGACCCCCATGACCAAGCAAGAGATCCTGCAGACCGTCGAGAAGGAAAACATCCACTTCTTCCGGCTCCAGTTCGTGGACATCTTCGGGTTCATGAAGAACGTGGCCATCCCCCGGAGCCAGATCCAGAAGGCCCTGGACGGCGAGATGATGTTCGACGGCTCGTCCATCGACGGGTTCGTGCGGATCAACGAGTCGGACATGTACCTGAAGCCCGACTACGACACCTTCCGGGTGCTGCCGTGGCGGACCCGGGACGGCCGGGCCGCGGCCCGGATCATCTGCGACGTGTACAAGTCGGACGGACAGACCCCGTTCGAGGGCTGTCCCCGGGGCAACCTGAAGCGGGTGCTGGCCGAGGCCCGGGAGCTCGGGTTCGAGATGAACGTGGGCACTGAGTGCGAGTTCTTCCTGTTCAACCGGGACGAGAACGGCGAGTCCACCACCACGACCCACGACAAGGCCGGGTACTTCAGCGTGGACCCCGAGGACGACGGCATCGAGTGCCGCCGGGAGATCATCGAGACCCTCGAGCAGATGGGGTTCGAGATCGAAGCGTCCCACCACGAGGTGGCCGAGGGCCAGCACGAGATCAACTTCAAGTACGCCAACGCCCTGGAGTGCGCGGACAACACCACCACGTTCAAGTGGGTGGTCAAGACGATCGCCAAGAAGTACGGCCTGCACGCCACGTTCATGCCCAAGCCGGTCTTCGGGATCAACGGGTCGGGCATGCACACCAACCAGTCCCTGTTCCGGCTGGACGGCACCAACGCGTTCTTCGACGAGAGCGGGCCCCTGCAGCTGTCCGAGACCGCCCGCCAGTACATCGCGGGCATCCTGAAGAACGCCCGCAGCTTCGCCGCGGTGACCAACCCCCTGGTGAACTCGTACAAGCGGCTCGTGCCCGGCTACGAGGCGCCGGTGTACGTGGCGTGGTCCGCGTCGAACCGCAGCGCCCTGGTGCGCATCCCGGCCGCCCGGGGCCTGTCCACCCGGGTCGAGGTGCGCTGCCCGGACCCGACCTGCAACCCGTACCTGGCCCTGGCCATGATGCTCAACTGCGGCCTGGACGGGGTGCGCAACCAGCTCGAGGCGCCCGAGTCCACCGACGTGAACATCTTCGCGATGACCGGCGAGGAGAAGGTGGCGGCCGGCGTGCCCAGCATGCCCGCGTCCCTGGCCGAGGCCCTGGACGCGTTCGAGACCAACCCGATCTCCCGCCAGACCCTGGGGAACCACATCTTCGAGAAGTACGTCGAGGCCAAGCGCAAGGAGTGGGACGCGTTCCGGGTCGCGGTCACCGACTGGGAGCTGTCCGAGTACCTGGCCGTGTACTGACCCGGCCGGGCACCGAGGAACCGGAGCGGGGCGGGCCCACCGGGTCCGCCCCGCTCCGCTTACGGGTGCGTTGCTCCCGGAGGGCCGGTGGGATACACTACACGCTAGCCCGACAAGGAGATCCGCCCGTGAAACCCGCTTTCCCCTGGATCCTCGGCCTGGCAGCGATCGCGGCCGGCGCGCTCTGGACGGCGGACCGCTCCGGTCCCCTGCCGGCCGGGGCGGACGGCGCCCGGCCGGCGTGGACCTGCACCGCGCCGGCGCCCGGACCGGCTGCGCCCAGGGCCGGCCACCTGGACTGCCCGTGCAGTTGCTGCCCCGTGCCGGGCCTGGCAGCGCCGCCGGTTGCGCCGGCCCTGGCAATAGCCGGCCGCACGCGACCGGAAGCCACTGCCCCCCCTCCGGCCCTTGGCCGCGCGCCCCCTCTGCCCGTCCCGATCCTCCCCGCGTGACCGCCCGCCGCCCCGAGCGGCACCATCCGTCCACCCCTGCCGTCCCCGGACGGCCCTCCTCCGGAGGCGCACCATGGAAGACCTTCTGGAGTTCCTGGAAGCCGCAGCCAACTGGGCGTCGATCCCCCTCGGGCTGGTGATCCTGGTCCTGGCCACGGCGGGCGCCGGCCTGTGGAAGCCGCGCTGGCGCCGTACCCTGTGGGCGGTGAGCGTGGTCCTGGTGGTGCTGAGCTTCTACTTCGGGGTGAGCCGGGGCGAGTGGGGCGAGACCCTGTTCAACGGCCAGTTGCTCTGACTGAGTTGCATCGGGGTCGGGTGACCTCAAGGAAAATCGCTTCCAACCGGCCCGGGGCCCCCTGGACCGCTTTTCGAGGGAGACAATCCGCTATGAAGACGACGGGAATCGCGCTCACGCTCGCGGCCGCGCTGGTCACGGCCGTGCCCGCGGGCGCGTTCGTGAAGGACGGGTGCGGCGACGGCGCGTGCAGCGACTGCCACAGCCTGTCCAAGAAAGAGGCCAAGACGCTTCTGAGCGACCTGGTGCACGACGTGCTGGCCGTGGAGCCGAGCCGGGTGCCGGGCCTGTGGGTGGTGGACGTGGAGACGCGGCAGCGGCAACGGATGCCGGTGTACGTGGACTTCTCCAAGAAGTTCGTGATCAGCGGCAACGTGCTCGAACTGGCCACCCGGGAGAACGTGACCCGGACCCGGGCGATCGAACTCAACAAGATCGACCCGTCCCAGATCCCCCTGGACGACGCGGTGGTGGTGGGCGACCCGGACGCCCCGCGCAAGGTGGTGGTGTTCACCGACCCGGACTGCCCGTTCTGCCGCAAGCTCCACCCGGTACTGTCCCAGGTGGCCGGCGAGCAGCCGGACGTGGCGTTCTACGTGAAGATGTACCCGCTCAAGAAGTCGTCCCGGGACAAGGCCCGGGCCGTGGTGTGCACCGGCTCCGCCGAGGTGCTCGACGCGGTGATGGCGGGCAAGGCGCCGGACCCGGATGCCGTGTGCGAGACCGACCAGTTGGAGAAGAACCTGGCGCTGGGGCGGAAGATCGGGGTACGGTCCACCCCGACCCTGGTGCTGCCGGACGGCCGGGTGGTGCCGGGCTACAAGTCCGCGGACAAGCTCCTGGAACTCCTGTCCCCGGCCGGGAAGAAAGCGGCCGCCCAACAAAAGACCCCCTGAGGTTCCCGGGGGCCGCTGCTTCGTTCGCGCGGGCCGCCGATCCGGCGGCCCGCGCCCTTTTCCAGGGTGCCCTATTCTTCTCCGTGCTCGCCCTCGATCTTGCCGATCTCGGCCCGCACGGCCTCGGCCAGCCGCGGATCGGGGTTGCGGTCCAACAGGTCCCTGAAGATCGCCAGGGCCGTGGCGCTGTCGCCCTTGTTGTACTGGTAGATCATGCCCAGGTGGTACCGGGCGCCCAGCCGGTCGGGGGCCACCTGGACCACCCGGGTAAACTTGGCGATCGCGTCGTCGTACCGGCCCAGCCCCTGGTACAGGGTGCCCAGGTCGCTCAGCACGTGGGGATCGTCCGGGGCCACGGTCTCGGCCCGCTGGAACACGGCCAGGGCCTGCCGGGTCTGCCGGGCGTCCAGATACGCGTCGCCCAGGGCCACCAGGTTGCGCAGGTTCCCGGGCTCGGCCCGGACCGCGGCCTCGAGTCGGGCGAGTTTGTTCTCCAGGGCTCGGGCCGCTTCCTCCTGGGCGTGGACTTGGCGGGAGGACTCTCCACCCGTCACGAGCCGGTAGCCGGTCATCCCGGTCACGGCCACCACCACGACCCAGAAGAACCCCAGGACGACGCCCTCCCGCCGGTTGCTCAGAACGTGCACGGGCCACCTCCTTTTTCCTCGACCCGGCGCGCCAGGATCTCGATCCGCCGGCCCACCCGGGCCTGCCTGCGGGCCAGGGCCACCACGTACAGGGCCAGCCCGCACCAGACCGCCATGTACGCCACCACCACGAACGCCGTCTTCGTCATCTCGTTCTCCCGTCTCGATCCCCGGCATCCGCCGGGATCCGGTCGTTTTGTTCTCGTCACGCCCCGGCCCGGTCCAGCCGGGCGTCCACGGCGTCCAGGGCGGCCTCCTGGCGGTGCAGGCCGCACCGCACCCGGAACAGGGCCAGCCACAAGGCGAACACCGCGGCCAGGCACACGACCAGGGTCGCGATCATGGCCGGCTCCAGGCCCACCGAGTCGGACCGGATCACGGTGGGATGGATGCTGCGCATCAACCGGGCCGACAGGAACACGATCGGCACGTCCACGAACCCGGCGATCGCCATCACCGCCGAAAAGGTGGCCCGGCGGGTCGGGTCGTCCACCGACGCCCGCAGGATCAGGCACGCCGCGTAGATGAACCACAGGATCAGCGACGTGGTCAGCCGGGGGTCCCACGTCCACCAGGTGTTCCAGATGGGCCGGCCCCACAGGGATCCGGTGACCAGCACCAGGGTCGTCAGGACCACCCCCAGTTCCACGGCCGTGGCGCTCCGGGCGTCCCACAGGGGATCCCGGCGCACCAGGTACCCGATGCCAGCCACGGCCGACACGCCGAACGACCAGAACGCGGTCAGGGCCAGGGCCAGGTGGACGTAGAAGATCTTCTGCACCACGCCCATAGTGCGTTCCACGGGCGCGTAGAAGAACACGAGTCCCACGGCCACGGGCAGCAGCACGGCCGCGGCCGCCGCAGACACCGGGAACTCTCGGGGTTTCGGGACCAGCGTCACGGTTTCATCCTTCCCGCACGGCGAACGGAAAGAGCAGCGCCCCGGCCGCCGCGTAGATCACGCAGAACGCGGCCAGGGTCGACAGGTGCTCGGCCGCGGCGGCCAGCCCGCCCCCGGCCAGGACGCCGCCGGTGGCCCGCACCGCCAGCACGATCACCGGCAGCAGCAGCGGGTACAGCAGGATCGGCAGCAGAACCTCGTTCCTGCGAGTGCCCGCGGCCACGGCTGACAACAAGGTACCCGCGGCCGAGAACCCGCCGTTCACCAGCACGATCACCGGCAGCAAGGGCAGGGGGTTTCCGGCCAGCCCCCGGCCGAACAGCACGTAGAACAGGGGCACGAGCACCACCTCGGCCGCGGCCATCAGGGCGAAGTTCACCAGGGCCTTGGCCGCGAACAACGCGCCCGGGGACAGGGGGCTCACCAGCAGGGCCGACACGCACCCGTCCTCCTTCTCCCGGGCGAACACCCGGCCGAGCCCGAGCACGGACGCGAACAACACGGCCACCCACAGGATGCCGGCGCCGGTCTCGGGCGCGACCCGCCGGCCGCCGCCCACCGCGAGGCTCAGGATCACCAGCACCAGGGCGCCGAAGAACGCCATGGACGCCAGGGACTCGCGCCGGCGCAGCTCGATGCGCACGTCCTTGGCGAACACCACCCACACCGGCCGCAGGGCGTTCACCGGACCTCCAGCAGCCGGAAGTACTCGGCCTCGAACGCAGCCGGGTCCACCCGGTCGCGGTCCTCCAGGTACACCAGCCGGCCCCGGCTCAGGATGCCGAGCCGGGTGGCCGACTCCAGGCCGCGCCGCAGGTTGTGGGTCACCAGCACCACGGTCCGGTCCCGATCGTGCAGGAGCCGGAGCTGGTCCCGGAGCCGCGCGGCCGCGTGCTCGTCCAAGCCGGTGAACGGCTCGTCCAGGAGCAGCAGGTCCGGGTCGTTCACCAGGGCCCGAGCAATGGTGAGCCGCTGCTGCATCCCCCGGGACAGGGCCGAGACCGGCGCGTCGGCCCGGTGGGCCAGGTCCACCCGCTCGAGCAAATCGTCCGCCCGGCCGTCCGGATCGTCCATCCCGTACAGGGCGGCGTAGAACGCCAGGTTCTCCCGGGCGGTCAGGTCCGCGTACAGGAACGACTGGTGGGAGACCACCCCCAGCCGGGCCCGGTACGCCTCGGGGTGCTCCTCTAGGTCGAACCCGGCCGCCCGCACCGTACCCGAGGTGGGCGCGAGCAGGGTCGCCAGGATCTTGAGCAGGGTGGACTTGCCCGCGCCGTTGGGGCCGAACAGGCACAGCAGCTCCCCCTTTTCGAGCTGCAGATCCACCCCCTGCAGGGCCTCCACCCCGCCGTAGGACTTCCGGAGGCTCTCCACCTGGAGGAACACGGTCAGGCGGCCCCGCCCCGCTTCCCGGCGAGCCGGTCGAGCGCCTCCAGGGCCTCGGCCGCCTTCCGGGTGTAGAACCCCTTGAGATCCTCGTAGTCGTCGTCGTTGATCTTGCCCGTGGCCCGCTCGAACTCGATGTCCTTGAGGGCCCTCAGGTAGCTCACCTTCTCCAGTTCCAGGGCCGCGACCCGGCGCCGGGCGTCGTCCCCGGTCTTCACCAGGGGCTCGGGCGGCTGGAACAGGGGCATCACCACGAACACGGCCAGCACGGCCACGGCGAAAAAGAAGATCGGTAGGGCCACGGCTCACTCCTCTGCGTCCAGGTTGGACAGTTCCCGTTCGATCCGGCGGCGCACCGCGTCGTCCACGGGCAGCTCGGCCCGGTCCGTCTCCTTGGAGCCGCCCCGGGCGCCGGCCGCCGACCACCGCCGCACCACCAGCACGGCCACCACGGCGCCAAACGCGAGCCCCACGAACGGCCCGGCGTACGCCACCAGGTTGAATCCCCGCTTGGGCGGGATCGTCAGGATCTCCTCCCCGAACTGGGCGGTGAAGTAGGCCAGGATCTCGTCCTTGTCCTTGCCCTCGGCCAGCATCCTGCGGATCACCGCCCGCATCTGGTCCCCGCAGCTGCACCGGTCGATGGACAACGGCTCGCCCGGGCACGCGTAGCAGATCAGGCTCTCGCTCACCTCGGTCTCGGTCAGGGCCCACGCCGGCGCGCCAGCCCCCACGGCCGCGGCCACCACGGCCGCCAGCAGGAACGCGCGGCCGGCCTTCATGACGCCCTCCCCTTTCTCCGGGCCGGGATGACCGCGAGCACCCCGCCCACCACCATCAGGCCGCCCCCGATCCAGATCCACACCAGGAGCGGGTTCACCGCCACCTTCACGGTGATGTCCCCGTTCCTGGCCAGGCCGGGCATGGTCACGTACAGGTCTTCCCGGAGCGTGGTGCGCAGGGCCACCTCGGTGGTGGGGTTCTTGGCGTTGATGTAGTAGCGCCGCTCGGCGTCCAGCGCCCCGAGACGGTCGTCCCCGGCGAACACCCCGAGGGTCGCCGCGTACACCGTGCGGTTGAACTTGTCGTAAATCCGGAAGTTCTCGTACTCCAGCCGGTACCGGCCGATCTCCACGCTCTCGCCCCGGCTCAGGGTGGCCTGGGTCTCGAGCTTGTAGGCCGACGACCCGGCGATGCCCACCACGATCAGCACGAGCCCCAGGTGCACCAGGTGTCCGCCGTACCGCCGGCGCAGCCGCCACAGCAGCCGCAGCGCGGCGTTCCACGACGCCTCGCCGGTGAGCCGGCTGCGGGCCGCCACCGCAACGACGAACTCCTGCACGATCGTGCCGGCCACGAACGCGGCCAGGGTGAACGCGAGCCACGCGTACGGCTGGCGGATCCCCGCCGCCACCAGCACGGCTCCGACCACCAGGGCGCCCACGGCCGGCCTCAGGAAGTTCTTCCTGAGGTTGGCCGGGGACGCCTTGCGCCACCCGATCAGGGGACACACCCCGGTGATCCCCAGGAGCACCAGGAACAACGGCGTGTTCACCTGGTTGAAGAAGGGCTGGCCCACCGTGACCTTGTTGCCGACCACGGCCTCGGAGATCAGGGGGAACACCGTGCCGAACAGGGTGGCGAACGCCAGGGCCAGGAGGATCACGTTGTTGAACAGGAACGTGCTCTCCCGGGACAGGTACGACTCCAGGGTGCCCGGGGTGCGGAACTCGTCGTAGCTCTCGGCGATCAGGTACAGCCCGCCGAGCAGCGTGATCCCCAGGAACACGAGGAAGTACCCGCCCAGGCCGGTGGCGCCGAAATCGTGCACCGACTGCAGCACGCCGCTGCGCACCAGGTACGTGCCGAAGATGCACAGCACGAACGTCAAGAGGATGAGCACCATGTTCCACACCCGCATGATGCCCCGGCGTTCCTGGATGATCGCGGTGTGGATGAACGCGGTGGAGGTGAGCCACGGGATGAACGACGCGTTCTCCACCGGGTCCCACGCCCAGTACCCGCCCCACCCCAGTTCCACGTACGCCCACTGGCCGCCCAGGATGATCCCCACTGTCAGGAAGATCCACGACAGCACGTTCCACGCCCGGGTTTTGCGGATCCACGCGGCGTCGGTGGTGCCGGTGACCATGGCGGCCACCGCGTACGCGAACGGCACCGTGAACCCGATGTAGCCCAGGAACAGGGTGGGCGGGTGGAACACCATGCCCGGGTTCTGGAGCATCGGGTTCAGCCCCTGGCCGTCGGGCGGGGTGAACCCCAGGACCTCGAACGGGTTCGTGACCACGGTGAGCAGGAACAGGAAGAACGCCAGGGTGCCGGCGAGCACCAGGTACACGTAGGCCGTGACCTTGGAATCGGGTTCCCGGCGGTTGTTGTACACCACCAGGGCCGAGAATCCGGCCAGCACCCACGCCCAGAACAGCAGCGACCCCTTCTGGCCGGCCCAGAACGCGGTGAGCTTGTAGAACACGGGCAACGCCCGGTCCGAGTAAGAGGCCACGTACTCCACCTGGAAGCTGTCGCTCAGGAACAGCCACGCCAGGGCGATCGACGCCAGGGTGGCGAACGCGGCCACGGCCACGAGGCCGCGCTTGCCCGCCCGGATCCACCGCAGATCGTTGCGCATCAGGCCGACCAGCAGGAGCACCATGGAGGCCAGGGTGAACACCAGGGCAGCGCCCTGGGACAGGGTGCCGAGCGTTACCAACGGAGCCCTCCTCTATGCGGTTCGCCGGTCGCGCCCGAGACGCGGCCGGACAGCGGGTTCGGTGCAGCGACTTCTGGCCGGGCGGCGCGCGGATCCGGGCGGGTTCTCACGACTCCTCCTCGGACTGGTACTTGGACGGGCACTTCACGAGCAGGTTCTCGGCGAGGAACAGGTTGCTGGCGCGGTCGAACGTACCCTCCAGCAGCACCTCGATCTCGGGTTCGAACGCGTCGGGCTTGGGCCCCTCGTACCGGGCGACCAGCACCTGGTCGGGCTCGTCCGGGTCCCGGATCGAGAACTCCAGCACCAGGGCCCGCTGGTCGTACGTCACGGTACCGGGAACCACGTCGCCCCCCACCCGGACGACCTCGCCGGCGCCGAGCCCCCGTCCCACCTCGGACGTCTTGAGTTCGGCCACGGTCAAGTAGTACGCGCCCGTGGTCGAGATGCCCCGGTAGATCAAGAACGCCACCGCGGCCACCACCACCAGCACCCCCACCAACACCCTTCTCGACGATCGTTTCATGCCCGCGTCCCCGTTTCGGGTCTGCGCCGCCAACCCGGCGCCGGCCGCCTGGAAAGCAAGGCCCGTGCCACCGGCACGGGCACGGACCCGCCGCCCGGGAAACGGCCCGCCACTGCAGGCGAATCCCCTGCACCCGGGCGCAGACCGGCCCCGCCCTCTACGGGCGGGGCCGTGGGGCATCCAGGGCCAGGTGGGACAAATTGTCGCGGCCGTGCCCTGCCCGGCCGGTCAGGGCACGGCCGACCTCGAAAACGGACGATTCACGACGCCCCCCGAAACGCTCGGCCCCACGCCGGTCACCGCACAGGAGGGGTGCCGCCCCGCGGCACCCCTCCTGTGCGGTCCTTGGCCGATACCGCCGGGCTCGAGGCCCTACGCGGCAGCCCCATCCTTGGCCGCAACCCGGCGTTCCCAGTCGGCGAACGCGTTCACGTTGCGCACGGTGTGGTCCGCCGACTTGGGGTTGCAGCCCCGCTCGGCGATCTCCCTCAGGCCGGCCATCGCGTCCGGATCGGACGGGAAGTACAGGGGCACGATCCCGGCCCTTGTGGGCGCGGTTTCGATCGCCCGCAGGGTCTGGCGTTCCTGGGCGCAGTCGCTCACGAACTTCTCGAGGCTAAAGAAGTTCAGGCTGCCCAGGATCCCCATGGCGTGGCGCAGCACGTGGACCCCGTACCGGCGCAGGGTGTTCCGGCTCCGGGTGGACTCGGCCACGGCCTCGGGGGTGAGTTCGAGCCGGCTCGTGCTGCCGCCGGACTGGGCCGACGGTAGCCCGGTGACCCACCGGTTGACCCGGGCCATGGCCGCGTTGATCAGCGGCTGTTGGGGCGAGCTGTAAGACAGGTCCCCGGACATCTCGGCCACGCCCGGGATGCCGCCGTGCATGCAGAACACCCCGGGGTTCACGGTCTGGGCCAGCACCATCATGAACAGCACCTGGGCGTGGATCTGGGTGAGCAGGGCCTCGGGCGTGCCCGCGCCGGACCAGCCCGCGATGCTCAGGTCGAGCAGCAGCAGGTTGTTGCCGACCCGGGCGCTGCGCAGGAACGCGTCGACCATGGAGCCCATCGGCCCGAGGGACGTGATCAGGCTGGTGCCGTCGAGCCAGTCGTCCCGGCCGTTGAGAACCGCGGCTTCGTCGTCGGTCATGCCCTTGGTGACGGTCATCTTGAGGCCGTCGAAGCTGCGGTCCATGCACCGGGCGACCTCGTAGCCGGAGATCGACCGGTCCGTGGCCACGGGCAGGCTGAAGATCTTGACCACGTCGGCGTTCTCCCCCACGACCCGGCAGATCTCCTCGAACTCCCGGCGGTCGGCCGAGCACAGGTCGTCGCTGCCCGGGCGCTTGAGGAACGGCGGGGTCGCGCCGGTGCCGAACGCGTCGGGCCCGGGGTCTGCGGGCATCTCCCGGGGCACCCGCTCCAGGCACGCGTCCACGTAGTCGCGCCGGAGCGGGATGAACACGGCCGTGCCGTTGTCGAAGTCGATCGCGTCGGCCCCGAGCAGGATGTCCATGATCGGCTCGGACTCGCCCACGTTCATCCCGACCTCGCACAGCAGCCGCTTGGCGTTTTCGTCGATGCGCTCGTACACCGCCTTTTCCGCGACCAGGTGGTCCACGGCCGCGAGCCTGGCGCGGGCCTCGGACGGGACCGGTCCGGCCTCCACGTTGGTCGCGAGTTCTTCGTAGAGCCGGCGCGCGGCCGTGAACGCGAACCGGTTCTCCAGGGCCAGGGCCTGCTCGAACTGCTCCCGGGCCCGGTCGTCGTGGCGAAGCGCCGTTGCCGTTGCTCCCATGGGTTTCGCTCCTCTTGGTGCCGGGGCGCCGGGGCGCCGCCGGTGGCGTGGGATGTGGGGTCCTGCGAAGCCGGCCGGAGCAAGGGCCGTGCCATCTGCGCCGTTCGGCCGGACAGGGGGTGCGGCCGGACGCGGCTTCCCGTTTGGTTTCGGGGCGTTGGGAAAGACGCCCGGGTTTTCTGCCGGCGGTCTGGGACCGCAGGCCGTGCCGAAACCGGCCCGGAATCCGTAAAAAAACTTTTCGGTTCGACGCCGGAACGCTGCACCGGCGGGGCGCCTTCCCCCGGCCGGGGAGGGGCCGGGAACGAAAACAGCCGTGCCGGCCGGGGGGTTGGGGGAGGAAAGCAAATTTTTTTTCGGTCACCCCCCACCGGGCGCAAACTTTTTTTACAAACACCCCTTCCCGGCCGGAAGACCGGCCGGGCCCCAAAAGGACGGCTCGCCGAAAACACGATTGATATCAAGGTGTTGAGGGCATGGCCGCCCCAGCCAGCAAACCTGGCACGGCCGTTGCTTTACCGTTCCCCCGAGCCCGAGGCCCCGCCCGTTACCCCTTTCGGAGGATCGAGATCATGGCAACCCAGCCTGCAGCCCGAGCCTACGACCCCACGGTTTCCTGGGTGTCGGCGTTGATCACCGTCGCGTTCACCGTGTGGGCCGTCGCGTTCCCGGACAGCATGTCCACCACGATCAACGGCGTGTTCGGGTGGACGACCCAGAACTGGGGGTGGTGTTACCTGCTCACCGCGTTCGTGCTGGTCATCGCGTCGTTCGTCCTGATGCTCACCCGGTACGGCGACATGAAGCTCGGCAAGCCCGGCGACGGGCCGGAGTTCTCCAACTTCTCGTGGTTCGCCATGCTGTTCGGTGCGGCCATCGCCGCGGGCATCGTGTTCTGGGGCCCGGCCGAGCCGGCCTACCACTACATGAGCGTGCCGCCGTTCTACGGCGGCGAGGCCAAGACCGCCCAGGCCGCCCAGACCGCCCTGACCTACTCGTTCTTCCACTGGGGGTTGAGCGCTTGGGCGATCTACCTGATGCTCACGGTGCCCCTGGCCCACGCGTGCTACACCAAGGGATTGCCGTTCCGGTTCTCCAGCGCGTTCTACTACGTGCTGGGCGACCGGATCCACGGGCCCTGGGGCAAGGTGCTCGACATCTTCGCGGTGTTCGCGACCCTGGGGGGCATGGCCACCACCACG
>JAJRUI010000078.1 GCA_024277875.1 Deferrisomatales bacterium | reverse complement strand
GGTGGTGTGCCCCCCGGACTTCGGCCTCTACCAGGAGCTGGCTCCCGGCGCCCTTCCAGTACACGCGGTGCCGCGGGCTCCGGACACACTCCTTCCCGACCCGTCCGCGCTGATCGATGCGTCGCAACCGGGGGACCTGGTCCTCTTCTCGAACCCCAACAACCCGGCGGGAACGGCGCTGGACCGGGACACGGTCGCCGGGCTGGCACGGGCGCTCGCCCGGAAGGGCGCCCTGCTGGCAGTGGACGAGGCATTCGCCGACTTCTGTCCCGAGGTGGCCGTGGCCGGCCGGGACGACGCCCTGGTCCTGCGGTCCCTCACCAAGTTCTACGGCATTCCCGGCCTGCGTATCGGCTACGCGGTGGGGCCGGCGCCGGTGGCGGCGGCCATGGCCCGTCTCCAGGTCCCGTGGTCGGTCAACGCGCTGGCCCACGAAGCCGGGTGCCACTGTCTGGCAGCCGGCGCGTGGGCCGGCCGCGCCCGGGCGGCAGTGGGCGAGCTCCGGGACGACCTCGTCCGGGAGTTGGCCCGGGTGGGCGGGGTCAGACCCGTTCCGTCCCGGGCCAACTACCTTCTCCTGGAACTCCGGCCACCCGCCCCCGGCGCCACCGCGATCTACCACGCCCTGGCCCGCCGGGGGATCCTCGTACGCCACTGCGCGAGCTTCGGACTGGGGGAACGCTGCATCCGGGTGGCGGTGCGCACGGCCGGGGAGAACCGGCGCCTGGTGGACGCCCTGGCCGGGATCCTGGGGGAGACCCCGTGACGTTCGGCGCCGCCGACCTGGCCGTTGCCTGGCTGCTGGACGCCGTCCTGGGCGACCCGGCCCGGCTGCCGTGGCCCCACCCGGTGGTGGTGGTGGGCCGCATGGTGCGACGGCTGGAAGGCGCCTGGCACGGCGGCCCGGACGCGACCTTTCCGGTGCTCCGGGGCTTCGCACTGTGGGTCACGGTGGTGGGCGCCGCGGCCGGGGCCGCGTGGGCCGCCTGGGCCGCCGCGTGGGCTCTCCACCCCGTGCTCGGCCGGCTCGTCGGGGTGTACCTGGCGTACGCGTGCCTGGCCACCCGGGACCTGAGCGACGAGGCGCGGGCCGTGGCCCGGCGCCTGCGACAGGGCAGGCTCGACGCGGCCCGCCGCCGCCTGGGCCGGATCGTGGGCCGGGACACCGGTGCGCTGCCGGCCACAGCCGTGGCCCGGGCAGCGGTGGAGACCGTGGCGGAGAACGCGTCGGACGGGGTGCTGGCCCCCCTGTTCTACCTGGTGGTCGGGGGTATCCTGGGGGCGGGCCCCGCGCTCGGCGTGGCGTACAAGGCGGCCAACACCCTGGACTCCATGGTCGGCTACCGGGACGAGCGGTACGAGCGGTTCGGCAAGGCGTCGGCGCGCCTGGACGATCTGCTCAACTGGGTGCCCGCGCGGCTCACCGCGGTCGGCGCCGTGCTGGGGGCCCAGACGCTGTGGCGCCGGGGCGGGCCGGCTGCCCGGATCGCGCTCCGGGACGGCCGGCTCACCACGTCCCCCAACGCGGGTTTTCCCGAAGCCGCGTGGGCAGGGGCCCTGGGAATCGTACTGGGCGGCCCCCGCACCTATCGGGGCTCGCTCCACCCGGCGCCCAGGCTGGGTGCCCCCGGCCGGGAGCCGGGCCACCGGGACGTGGGCAGGGCCGTACACCTGCTTTGGGCCGTGTCGGTCGCGGCGGCGGCAGCGGGCTGCCTCGTGCTCGCACGGGCAGCGGGCTGACCGCGGCAAGCGGCTGGGGGCCCTTTTCGGGGATGCAACCCAGGCCGCTGCTTCCCGCACGCTGCGTAGACAGGAGCGAACCGCGATGGCCGAGACCACCGAGCAACGCTACCGGCGGCTGTACCTGAGCCTGGTGGACGAGCTGGACAACAAGGAAAAGGAGTGGGAAGCGCTGGACCTGCGCCTTCGCAGGGTCCTCGCCCACCTGCTCGTGATCGCGGAGGGCCCGTCCACCCCCGAACTCTCGGCCGAACTCGCCCAGATCCGGGAGTCGTTGCGCAACGGCCTGGAGCTCGGGGCGATCGAGGAACGCCTGGAGGTCCTTCGGGACAGGATCCTGCGAGAGACCCGGTGGGTGGAGGACGACCCCGGGTTCCCCCCCCTGCACCAGATCCTGATCCACCTGGTGGAACGCCTGCCGTTGCCCCCGGACATGTCCGAGGAAGCGGTGGCCGTGATCGAGGCACTGGAGGCCGGGATCCCCCCGGACGGCCTGCCCGACGCGATCGAACAGATCACGCACCTGGTGTACCAGGTGCGGGCCAAGGTCCAGGAAGAGAAGCGGGAACTGGAGGCGCTCCTCCAAGAGGTCACCGCGCGCCTTCGGGGGATCGACCAGGACCTGGCCGCCGCCCTCAGCCACGCGTGCGACGGGTTCTCCAAGACCCGCTCGTTCGACGAGGCTGTCCGGGCCGAGATCCAGGACCTGGAGTCGTCGAGCCGGGACGCCGCCGACCTGGACGCGCTGAAGGGCGCGGTCCGGGGCGCCCTGGATGCGATCCGCGCCCACTTGGAAACCCTGCAGCAGCACGAAACCGAGCAGGAGGAGCGGCTCAAGTCCGAGGTGGAGAGGCTCCGGGCCACGGTCCACCAGCTGGAGTCCGAGGTGGAGGAGTACCGGGAGCAGACCCGTCGCGCCCGGGAGCTGAGCCTCCGTGACCCGCTGACCGGTGTCCACAACCGGCTCGCGTACCAGGAGCGGGCCGAGGAAGAGCAGGCCCGGTGGCAACGCTACGGGGCCCCCCTGTCGGTGATCGTTTTCGACCTGGACCATTTCAAGCGGATCAACGACAACCACGGCCACCGGGCCGGGGACCTGGTCCTCAAGACCACGGCCCAGCTCGCCCGGAGCCAGATGCGCCAGGTGGACTTCTTCGCCCGCTACGGGGGGGAGGAGTTCGTGGCTCTCCTGCCCGAAACCCCCCTGGAGGCCGCCCGGGTCGTCGCCGAGAAGGTGAGGGCCGCGGTGGAGGGGTTCCGGTTCCACTCCCGGGGCAAACGGGTGGACGTGACCGTGTCGTGCGGGGTGGCCCAGTTGCGCGAGGGGGACACGGTGGCGACCGCGTTCCAGCGGGCCGACAAGGCGCTGTACGGGGCCAAAGAGCGCGGGCGGAACCGCACCGTCACCGAAACCGAGCTTCCGGCCCCGGCGGCCGGATGATCCGGCCGGGGCCGCCGTTCTGGCGTTGACACCCTTCCGGGCCGTCTGATAAGGTGGCGACTCTCTTTTTCCGCCCCAGAAGTTCGTGTTATCAAAGGACTTTTCGGTGCCCAACCCCCTGCCCGACGAGATCCTGCAACACCTGGCGGCGCACAAGGCCGAGCCCGTATCGGGCCAGGTCCTGGCCGGCCGGTTCGGCGTGACCCGGGCCGCGGTGTGGAAGGCCGTGGAATCCCTGCGGAAACAGGGGGTTCCCGTGGAGAGCCTGCCGGGGCGGGGCTACCGTCTCGGCCCCGGCCGACGGGGCGTGCGGGCCGGAGAGATCCGGGCCCGGCTCCCGGCCGGAGGCCTGGGCCTTCCCTGTCGCCACCTCCCGATCGCCGGCTCCACCAACCGGGAAGCCGAGGCGTGGGCACGCCGGGGCGCGCCCCACGGCGCGCTGGTCACCGCAGACCACCAGTCGGACGGCCGGGGCCGCCTGGGCCGGGCGTGGCTGGACCGCCCGGGTGAAACCCTCCTGCTTAGCCTGGTCCTGCGGCCCGACCTGCCCGCTGCCCGGGCGCCGACCCTCACCTTTGCCGCTGCCGTGGCCCTGGCCGAGGCCCTGGGTTCGTGGATGCCGGCGGAGGAGATCGAGATCAAGTGGCCCAACGACGTGCTCCTGTCCGGCCGCAAGGTCGCAGGCATCCTGCTCGAGATGCGGGCCGAAGCCCAGCGGGTGGAGCACGTGATCCTGGGCGTGGGCGTGAACGTGGGCGGCACGTCCGGCGACCTCGCCGAAGAGATCTGCTCCCTGGCCACCACCGTGGCCGAGCACGCAGATCCTGCGCCGGACCGGCTCGACGTGTTGTGCGGGTTCCTCGAGCGGTTCGGTTCCTGGCACGACCGCCTGGGGCGGGACGGGTTCGAACCCGTGCGGGCAGAATGGGACCGGTGGTTCCGGGCAAGGAACCGGCCGGTACACGTCCGGACGGGGAACCGGGTGGTGGTGGGACTGGCCCGGGGCTTGACCCAAAACGGCGGGCTGGGGGTGGAGCGGCCCGACGGGGGCCGGGTGGAGATCCTGGCCGGCGACGTGGAAGCCTCCACGACGAGGGCAACGGCATGACGGGCGGCGACCTGCTCCTGGCGGTGGACGTGGGCAACACCCACACCGTGCTCGGGGTGTCCCGGGGGGACGAACTCTTGGACCACTGGCGGATCGTCACCGAGCACCACCGCACCGCGGACGAGATCGGCGTGCTCCTGCGCAGTCTGTTCGACCTGGCGGGGATCGGCGTCGCCGACTTCGACGGCATCGTGCTCTCGTCGGTGGTGCCGGCCCTGACCCCCGCGTTCGAGCAGGTGGCCCGGGACTACTTCCACCGGGAGCCCGTGGTGGTGGGGCCCGGGATCCGCACCGGCATGCCGATTCGGTACGAGGACCCGCGGGAGGTGGGGGCGGACCGGATCGTGAACGCGGTGGCCGGGTACGAGCGGTTCCGCACTGCCCTGATCGTGGTGGACTTCGGGACCGCGACCACCTTCGACTACATCGACGAGGACGGCGCGTACCTGGGGGGCATGATCTGCCCAGGGCTCGGGATCAGCATGGAGGCGCTGTTCGATCGGGCCAGCAAGCTGCCCAAGGTGGCCCTGGCACGGCCGCCCAGGGTGCTCGGCCGCAACACCGAGCACTCGATGCAGTCGGGGATCCTGTTCGGGTACGCCGCCATGGTCGACGGCCTGATCGAGCGGCTGGCTGCCGAGGTGGGCGGCCGCCCCGTGGTGGTGGCCACCGGGGGACTCGCACCCCTGCTGGCCAGCGAGACCCGCCACATCGACCACGTTGAAGAGTTCCTGACCCTGGAGGGGTTGCGCATCCTGTTCCAACGCAACCGGTGACCGGACGGCCGGGCGCCCTCTGCCCGGATGTCATTCGCTTTCGGACCAGAAAGGAGCGGCGATGAAGCGGTACGAGGTGGACAGAATCCGGAACGTGGCCCTGATCGGCCATGGAGGGTGCGGAAAGACCAGCCTGGGCGAAGCCGTGCTGTACACGGCCGGCGTCACCACCCGCCTCGGCCGCGTGGACGACGGCACCTCGGTGTTCGACTTCGAACCCGAGGAGAAGGGGCACAACCTGTCGATCTCCACCGCGTTCGCGTTCGCCGAACACCGCAAGACCAAGATCAACGTGGTGGACACGCCGGGTTACGACGTGTTCCTGTTCGACGCCCAGGCCGCCCTGCAGGCGGTGGACGGCGCCGTCCTGGTCGTGGGCGCGGACGGAGAGATCAAGTTCGAGGCCGAGAAACTGTGGAAGACATGTGACGACTACGGCCTGCCCCGGGCCGTGTTCGTCAACCGGCTGGACAAGGAAAACGCCCGGTTCGACGCCGCGCTGGACGCCCTGAAGGAGACCTTTGAGCAGCCGGTCGTCCCGGTTCACCTCCCGATCGGCGAGGAGGCCTCGTTCAACGGGTACGTGGACCTGATGTCGATGAAGGCGTACACGTTTGCCGACGACTCGGGCAAGGCCGAGGCGGGTCCGGTGCCGGACGGCCTGGCCGACGCAGCAGCCGCGGCCCGCGACGCCCTGCTAGAGCACCTGGTCGAGACCGACGACGAACTGATGGAGAAGTACTTCGACGGGCAGGAGATCTCGGACGCCGAGATGGCCCGGGCGCTCCGCACCGGGGTGATGTCCGGCCAGTTCGTGCCCGCGCTCGTGGGCTCGGCGGTCAAGAACATCGGGGCCGGCGCCCTGCTGGACCTGGTGGTGGACGCGTTTCCGTCCCCGGCGGACCGGGGAGAGGCCACCGGGACGGGCCCCGACGGGGAAGACGAGACCCGGGCTCCTGCCGAGGACGCCCCGTTCTCGGCCCTGGTGTTCAAGACGATTTCCGACCCGTTCACCGGCCGGCTGTCGATCTTCCGGGTGATGAGCGGCACCTTGCCTTCGGACTCCACGGTGTGGAACGCCAACAAGACCGCTGACGAGCGGATCGGCCAGATCCTGGCCCTGGTGGGCAAGGAGACCCAGCCGGTGGAGGTGGCCGTTCCCGGGGACATCCTGGCCGTGCCCAAGCTCAAGAGCACGGACACCGGCGACACCCTGTGCGACAAGGCCCACCCGATCACCTACCAGGCGGCCGAGCCGCCCGAGCCCCTGATGACGTTCGCGGCCTACGCCAAGGCCAAGGGCGAGGAGGAGAAGATGGGGCAGGGCCTGAAGCGCATGCAGGAGGAGGATCCCACCCTGCGCCTGACCCGGGACGAGCAGACCCACGAGTTGCTGGTATCAGGGATGGGGCGCCTGCACGTGGACATCGTGCTCGAGCGGATGAAGCGCAAGTACGGCGCCGAGGTGGACCTGCGCACCCCCAAGGTGCCGTACCGGGAGACGATCAAGGGCAGCACGCAGATCCAGGCCCGGCACAAGAAGCAGACCGGCGGACGGGGCCAGTTCGCGGACGTGGCCATCAAGATCAACCCCCTGCCCAGGGGCGGCGGGTACAAGTTCAACAACAACATCGTGGGCGGAGTGGTCCCCCGCCAGTACATCCCGGCCGTGGACGCGGGCATCCAGGAACGCCTGGCCAAGGGCGTGCTGGCCGGCTACCCCGTGGTGGACGTCGAGGTCACCTTGTACGACGGGAAGTACCACGAGGTGGACTCGTCCGAGATGGCGTTCAAGATCGCGGGCTCCATGGCGTTCAAGAAGGGGGCACTGGTGTGCAAACCCGTGCTCCTGGAGCCGATCTACGAGATCACGGTCACGGTGCCCGACGAGAACCTGGGAGACGTGATCGGAGACCTCAACTCCCGGCGGGGCCGGGTGCTGGGGATGGATCCCCAGGGCGGCCACCAACTGATCCGAGCGCTGGTGCCCCTGGCCGAGGTCCAGGAGTACGCCCCGGACCTGCGCTCCATGACGGCCGGACGCGGGACGTTCACCATGAAGTTCCACGGGTACGAAGAGGTCCCGGCCGCGCTGGCCGAGAAGATCATCGCCGCGGCCCAGGCCAGCGACGACGACGAGTAGGAACTAGCCGTGGCCGACGACCACGCCAGCCGCCCGGAAGAGGAGCCCCGGCCCGACGACGCCCCCGACGAGACGCCGGACGGCTCCGGGGCGGGCGGGGAGGAAGCCCCGCCAAAGGGCCGATCGTGGGGGAGCCGGCTGGAGACGGTGGCGGGGTGGCTCGCGGTGGTGGCGGCCGTCGGGGTGTGTGCGCTCCAGGGCGCGGGGATCCTGCTGCGGGACCGGCTCGAGCACCGGCAGTACGTGCAGGAGCCCCCCCCCTGGAGGCCCTGCGCCGGACGACCGCGGACGCGGCGCGCACGCCGGCCGACCCGGGCCGGTTCGGGCCCGGTGTCCGGGAAATCGCCGTGGCCAGCCCGGCAACGCCGCCGGCGGCCGAGAAGGAGGCACCCCCGGAACCGCCGCCCCATGAACCGGCGAAGACACCTCCCCCGGCACGGGAGGAGCCGGCCCCACCGCCGGACGGCTCCGGGGCGGCCGCCCGGCAGCCGGAACAACCGCAGCGGCCGCCGCCTGCCGAAGAGTCCCGGACCGCCCCGGAGGCCCCGGCCGGGTGGCACGGCTACGCCCTCCAGGTGGGGATCTTCCGGAGCCAGCGGTACCGGAGCCAGATGGAAGCGCAACTGGACGACCTGGGCGCCCCCTGGTTCCGGACACGCCGCCTGCGCACGGGCGAAGCGTACCGGCTGGTGGCGACCCCGGCGGACGGCACGGCCCGGTCCCGGGCCGGCCAGATCCTGGCCGGCCACGGTGTCCTGTTCCGGGAAACCGGCGGCAGGCTCGAAGCGTTCTTCTACCTGGAAGAAGCGGCACAGGACGCACTCCAGGCCCTGGCCGACGCCGGCATCGCAGCCGGCTACGGCCGGTTCTCGGGGAAGATCCCGGTCTGGACGGTGTTCGCGGGGCCGTTTCCAGCCGCCGGGCAGGCCGCAGACTGGAAAAGAAGGTTGGCCGGCAAGGGCATTCCGAGCTACCTGAGGAGCAAACCGTGATCCGGGGGCTCCCCGTGCCGGACGCGGCGGCCCGGTGGATCGACCCGTCGGCCCCCGAGGAACTGCGCATTGCAGCCGCCCGGGGCGCCGTACCCCTGGCCCCGGCCGACCGGCTCACCGCCCTCGTGCTCCTGCTGTCCGACCCGTCCCAAACGGTGCGGGAACACGCGCGGACGGCCTGGGACGAGCTGCCGCGGACGTTCCTCCTCCAGGCCGTGGAGGACGCCGGGCTCCACGAGGCCGTGCTCGACCTGGTGGCGGCACGCCACGGCGACGATTCCGAGCTGGTCCTCCGGGTGCTCGAGCACCCCCGGGTGGGTGTCCGCACCCTGGCCCGGTTCGCGGGGAGCCGGGACGGCGCCGTGCTCGAGCGGATCGCGACCAACCAGCGCGTCCTGGGCAGGGACCCCGGGCTGGTCAAGTCCCTGCTGGCCAACGAGCACCTGGGCCCGGCCGAACGAGGCCGGCTCGAGAGCCTGTTTCCGCACCTGGCCCCTCCGCCGCCCGACCCCGAACCGGAGCCGGAACCGGAACCCGAGGACCTGCCCGAGGCCTTGCCGCCGGTGCTGGTGGCGGATCCCCCGGCCGGCGGCCCGGAACCGGCGCCCGACCCCCAGAACCTGTACCAGTACGTGCGCACCCTCACCGTGGGGCAGAAGCTCAAGCTGGCCATGCTGGGGTCCAAGGGTGCCCGGAGGCTGCTCGTCAAGGACACCAACCGGGCCGTGGTGCGGGCGGTGGTCCAGAGCCCCAAGATCCAGGAGGACGAGATCATCCCGATCGTCCAGGACCGGACCACCTCGGAGGAGGTGCTCCGGGTCGTGCTGACGCGCAAGGACTGGCTCAAGAACTACCAGATCCGGCTCGCGCTGGCGCAAAACCCGAAAACCCCCCTGCCCCGGGCCTTGCGCCTGCTGGAGACGCTCCAGGAGCGGGACCTGCGCCAGATCTCCAAGAGCCGCAACGTGCCCTCCCAGGTGGCGTCCGGCGCGATGCGGGTGCTGGCCCGGCGGGGCAAGGCGTGACAAGGAGAACGCGTACCGTGGCCACCCTCGTTTCGATCAACGTGAGCAAGACCAAGGGCGTGCGCAAGACGGCCGTGGACCGGATCCGGATCGGGCCCGAGGGCCTCGTGGGGGACGCCCACGCCGGGGACTGGCACCGCATGGTCAGCCTGCTGGCCGAGGAGAGCATCGACAAGATGCGCGCCGCCGGCCTGGACGTGGGGGCGGGCGACTTCGCCGAGAATCTCACCACCCGCGGCGTGGACCTGCTGGCCCTGCCCCTGGGCACCCGCCTCCGGGTGGGCCGGCAGGTCGTTCTCGAACTGACCCAGCACGGCAAGGAGTGCCACAACCGGTGCGCCATCTACTACCAGGCCGGGGACTGTGTCATGCCCCGGGAGGGGGTGTTCGCCAAGGTGGTGGCGGCCGGGGAGGTGGCGGCCGGCGACCCGGTGGTCGTGATCCTGGCCGGGGAGGCGGACGAACGATGAGCACCCCCTGGAAGACGGGCATCCTGACCCTGTCGGACAAGGGCGCCCGGGGGGAGCGGGAGGATCTGTCCGGCCGCACGATCCGGGACCTGCTGTCGCCGGGACCGTTCGCCGTGGAGGCGTACGCGGTCATCCCCGACGAGTACGACGAGATCGTGGCCACCCTGGTCCGGTGGGTGGACGACCGGGGGCTGGACCTCGTCCTCACCACGGGGGGCACCGGGGTCGGCCCCAGGGACGTCACCCCCGAGGCCACCCGGGCCGTGCTCCACCGGGAGGTTCCGGGCATCGCCGAGGCCATGCGGTGGGTCAGCCTCCAGAAGACCCCCCACGCGGTCATCTCCCGGGCGGTGGCCGGCATCCGCGGCACCTGCCTCGTGGTGAACCTGCCGGGGAGCCCCAAGGCGGTGCGCGAGAACCTCGAAGCGGTCCTCCCCGCCCTACCCCACGCTCTGGAGAAGATCCACGGTGACCCGTCGGACTGCGCAGCCGGACCGGCCTGAGCCGCCGGGCCGCCTGTGGCTCCGGATCGCGACCGGCGCCGCCCTGGCCGCCTGGGCCACGGCCGGCTGCGCCGGCCTCCCCCTCACCGCTTCCCAGGAACCGGCCCGGGTGCTCCACCCCCAGGTCTCCCGGGTCTCCGGCACGGCCGAACTCCGCCCCCGGCACGCCCGGCAGGGCCGCCCGCTCCGCGGCCCGCTCCTGCTCGAACCCGGCGACCGGATCGGGACCGGCCCGGACGGCAAGGTGGAGATCCTGCTACCCGAGGCGGCCCTCCGGCTGTACGCGGACACCCGGATCCGGGTGAACTTCGCGTTCCAGGGGAGGACCCCCGCGTGCCGGGAGGTTCTGCTTGAACGGGGAGAACTCCTGGTGAGGACCCGCGGCGACCGCCCGTTCACGGTACGCACCGGGGGCCTGGACGTGGACGCCGCCGGTTCCGCGTCGTACCTGGTCGCGGTCCGGGACGACGTCCACCGGGCGGTCGTGTACGGCGGCGAGGTGGAGGCCCGCAACGTCAGGATCCGGGGGCAGACCGTGGTCCGGGTGGCCCGGGCCCAGGGTGCGACCCTGGAGGCGGGGCCGGGGGTGGTGTACCTGGCTCCGGCGGGCAGGGGGGGGTGGGCCCGGTGGGACGACCCGGCCGCGCTCACCGCAGGGGTGGCTCCCCCTCCAGGGCCCCGGGAGAAACCGTGAGCGGCGCCCGCCCCGGACCCCCGGGCGTCGGGACCCGGCCGGAACACCTGTCCACGATCCTCGAGAGCATCGCGGACGGCGTGTTCACCGTGGACGCCGAGATGCGGATCACCTCGTTCAACCGGGCGGCCGAGGAGATCACCGGTTTTCAGCGGCAGGAGGCCCTCGGCCAGCCGTGCTGCGAGATCTTCCGGACCAACGTGTGCTTCTCGGCCTGCCCGGTCCGGGAGGCGATCCGGACCGGACACCCCGTGCACCGCAGGGAGGTCGAGATCCTCGACGCCGGGAACCGGGAACTCCCGATCTCGGTCACCGCCTCGGTGCTGCGCGGCGCCGACGGCCGCCCGATCGGGGGGGTGGAGACGTTCCGCGACCTGTCCCAGCTCCACGCCCTCGAGGAACAGGTGCTCGATCGGTTCCGGTTCCGGGACCTCGTCAGCCGCAACCGGGCCATGCGGGCCCTGTTCGACGTGATTCCGGAAGTGGCGGCCACCGATGCCACGGTGCTGCTCCTGGGGGAGAGCGGCACGGGCAAGGAACTGCTGGCCCGGGCGGTCCACGACTTGAGCCCCAGGCGGGACGGCCCGCTGGTGGTGGTGAACTGCGGCGCCCTTCCCGAGAACCTGCTGGAGGCGGAGATCTTCGGCGTGCACAAGGGCGCGTTCACCGGGGCCGTGGAAGACCGGCCCGGCCGGCTGGCCCAGGCCCGGGGGGGCACGCTGCTGCTGGACGAGATCGGAGACCTGCCCCTGCCCCTCCAGGTGAAGCTCCTTCGGGTCCTGGAGAACCGGGAGTACCAGCCCCTGGGCGCGCGGCGGACCGAAACCGCCGACGTGCGGTTCGTGGCCGCCACCCACCGGGACCTGGAGGCCATGGTCGCAGACGGGTCGTTCCGCCAGGACCTGTTCTTACGGATCCACGTGGTCGCCCTGGAGATCCCGCCCCTCCGGGACCGGCCCGAAGACATCCCCCTGCTCCTCGACCTGGCCCTGGCCCGGTTCGGCCGCCGGTACGGCAAGCGAGCGGTCCGGTTCTCCCCCGAAGCGCTGGCCCTCCTGCTCGCCCACGACTATCCCGGCAACGTGCGGGAGCTGTTCAACCTGGTGGAACGGGGGGTGATCCTGTGCAGGGGGGACGAGATCACCCCCGCCCTCCTGCCACCCGAACTGGCCGGGGGGGGCACGCCCCGCTCCCTCTCCCGCCGCCCAGGCCCGCCGTCCCGGGAGACCCTGCTCCAGGTGCTCCGGGAACACGGCGGAAACCGCACGGCAGCGGCCCGGGCCCTCGGCGTGAACCGCACCACCCTGTGGCGGTGGCTGAGGCGGCTCGGGATCGCACCGCAGGATCGTTGCAAAAACGACCAGAGCAACAACCTCGCAACATGAGAGCAACACGCGAACGGCCCACCCTTTCCTGAGAACGGCCCACCCCAGACGTTGCACCGCAACACCCCCTGAACCGCGCCTCCCGCCAAACACACAGCAACCACCTGTTATCACTACACTTTCACGATCACGGTCGCATTGGCACGCGGGTTGCTTTACCAGCAACCCGAACAGCGGTTGCTGCGGCGAGCCGGAGGGGAGGAAGGAGGGCACCATGCCCGGAAGAGATGGAACCGGACCGGCGGGACGCGGGCGAGCGACGAACCGGACCTGCACGGGCCTGCGCCGGCGGCTGCGGCTGCGGGACGGCACCGGATGGCGGTGCCGACACCGCGGCGCGCCGCAAACCGAGACGGACGCCCCGCGCCAGCCCCCGAGAGAGACCGAGGCCGGCGGGGGACAACGGCCCCCCGAAGGGGACCTTGCCCGGTGACCGGGACGCGCCCCCGCCCCGGCACGGACCCCAGGGCCGTGCCGGGAGCCACGCGCCGTCCCGGGCTGGTGGCCGTGCCGGTGTACGGATCCCGGGTGCTCCCGCGATTCGGGCTGGCGCGGACGTTCCACCTGGCCGCCAGGGACGGCGCGGACGTGCGGGAGGTGGGCCGGCGGGTGTGGGACCCCACCCGGGAACCCCGGCTGGCCCGGTGGCTCCGGGACCAGGGAGTCGAGGGGGTGTTGTGCGGCGGCATCCACCCCCGGTTCCAGGTGGCCCTGGAACTGGAAGGGCTGTGGGTGTTGTGGGGGCAACGGGGAGAGGTGGACACCGTGCTGGCCCGGTGGGCCCGGGGGGAAACGCGCCCCCCGGCCGCCGAGCCGTGCCAGCGGCGCGGCCGGACCCCGGCCCCTGGAAACCGCGGGGAGCATTGCGACTGCCCGCCTTGGAGGAACGGACGATGAAGATCGCAGTGACCGCCCGGGGACCGACCCCGGACAGCCCGGTGGACGAGCGGTTCGGCCGCGCCTACTGGCTGCTGGTGCACGACGAGCACTCCGGCGCCTGGGAAGCCGTGGACAACACACAGGCCCGCAACGCGGTGCAGGGAGCCGGGATCCGGGCCGCACAGGAAGTCGCGTCCCGCGGCGTCGGCGCCGTACTGACCGGCGTGACCGGGCCCAAGGCCTACCGCGCCCTCGACGCGGCCGGCATCGCCGTGTACCACGGCGCCCGGGGCACGGCAGAGGACGCGGTGGCCGACTGGAAGGCAGGCCGCCTGGGCAGGGCCGCGGCCGAGGACGCCCTCGGCCACCCCTGAGCCCTCTTTTCGATCCTTTTTCGCCCCCCATACCCAGAAGGAGAACCCAAAATGAACAACGAAACGGTCATCGCGATCCCTTCCATGGCTCCTGGCGGCCTGGAGGCTCCCCGCTCCGGCCATTTCGGCCGGTGCGACGCGTTCACCCTGGTGACCGTGGAGGGCGGAGAGGCGGTCTCGACCCGGGTGGTGTCCAACGTGGACCACACGGAAGGGGGGTGCCTCGTGCCGGTCCAGCTCCTCTATCAGGAGGGCGCCACGGCCGTGGTGGTCGCCGGCATCGGCATGCGCCCCCTGATGGGGTTCCAGCAGGCGGGGATCGAGGTGCTGGTCGGCCCCGGCGAGCGGGTGGCAGACGTGGTGACCGCCTATCTGCAGGGAGAGGTGCGGCCGATCGCCGACGGCGACGTGTGCGGCGCCCATGGCCACGGGCACCGGTAGACCTGCCGTGGAACTGTGCGTCGTGAGCGGCAAGGGGGGCACCGGCAAGACCACGGTGGCCGTGGGGCTCGCGGTCTCCCTGGCCGGGGCAGGAGCAGGAGAGCCCCGCCTCGTGGACTGCGACGTGGAAGCCCCCAACGCCCACCTGTACCTGCGGCCAGACGCGCCTGAGGAGACCGAGGTCACGGTGATGGTGCCCGTGTGGGACCCGGGCCGGTGCTGCCGGTGCGGCGCGTGCGCCAACGCGTGCGCGTTCGGGGCCCTGGGCCTGTTCGGAGACCGGCTGGTGGTGTTTCCCGAACACTGCCACGGGTGCGGCGCGTGCGGGTACGTGTGCCCGGAAGGCGCCTTGTCCGAGCGACCCCAGAGGATCGGGGTCGTGAACCGGGGCCGGGCGGGCGGGGTGGTCGTGACCTGGGGCGTGCTCGACGTGGGCCAGCCCCGGGCCGTGCCCGTGATCGAAGCCGCCCGGGCGAGGGGACGGACGGGCAGCGACCAGACCGTCCTGGACGGCCCCCCGGGGACGGCGTGCTCCCTGGCCGCCGCAGCCCGGGGGGTGGACGGAGCCGTCGTGGTCACCGAACCCACGGCGTTCGGGCTCCACGACCTGGAACTGGCCTGGGAGTCCCTCCGGGTGCTGGGGGTGCCCGCAGGGGTGGTGATCAACAAGGCCGTGGGCGGCAGGGGGCCGGTCCACGCGTTCTGCGAGCGCAAGGGCCTCCCCGTGCTGCTCGAGATCCCCCTGGACCGGGCCGTGGCCGAGGCCGGGGCGGCAGGCACCCCCCTTCCGGACGCGTTCCCCCGGTACCGGACGGTCTTCCAGGACCTCTGGGAGGACTGCGCCGCCCGCTTCCCGGAAAGGACCTCCCCGTGACCGAACTCGTCCTGCTCAGCGGAAAGGGCGGCACCGGCAAGACCACGGTGACCGCGGCCCTCGCCCACCTGTGGGCCGGCCGGGCCGTGTTCGTGGACGCCGACGTGGACGCGGCCAACCTGCATCTGGTCACCCGTCCCGAGACCACGGGCTTTGGGCCGTTTCTCGGGGGCAAGCTGGCCCGGGTGGACGAAGACCGGTGCACGGGGTGCGGCACCTGTACGGACCTGTGCCGGTTCGGGGCGATCGATTGCGGCCGCGTCGACCGGTTCGGGTGCGAGGGGTGCGGCCTGTGCGCGATGGCGTGTCCCGAACGGGCGGTCCAGCTAGACGACCGGCACAGCGGCCAGTGGTACGCGGGACGCTCCCCCTACGGCCCCGTTCTCCACGCCCGGCTGCACCCGGGGGAAGGGAACTCGGGCAAGCTGGTGGGCCTGCTGCGGGAAGAGGCCCGGGGGCTCGCCAAGGCCCAGGGGCTGGGACGGATCGTGGTGGACGGTCCGCCCGGGGTCGGGTGCCCGGTGATGGCCTGCCTGGCCGGCGCGTCCGCGGTGCTGGCCGTGGCCGAACCGAGCGCCTCCGGGCTCCACGACCTGGAGCGCGTGCTCCAGCTGGGCCGGCATTTCGAACTGCCGTGTGCCGTGGCCGTGAACCGTGCCGACGTGGCCCCTGCCCTGGCCCGGGAGGTGGCAGCGGCGGCCGGCCGGTTCGGCGCACCCGTCCTGGCCGAGATCCCGTACGATCCGGCCGTGCCCGCGTGCGTGGCGGACGCCCGCCCGGTCACCGAACGCGCCGGCAGCCCTGCGGCCGCTGCCCTCCGGGACCTGGCCGGGGCCGTGGAGACGTTCCTCGAGGCCCCGTGAGCGCCTGGCAGGATGCTAAAACCCCGTCCGTGGGTTTTTCAGCCACGACCTCTCGGGGACGGCCCCGCCGAGGTCATTCAAATCACTCGGGTTTTCAACCCTCGCGATTTGGCACCCCCTCCGTGGGGTGCGCGCAGGCCGCTTTTTCAGCGACCTGCTGGCCGGCGGGTCACCCCGACCGGAGCGCCCTGGCCCGATCCAGGTTCTCCCGGTCGGGTCCCCGTCCGTCGAACCCCGGGGTCTCGATGGCGAAGTCCACCCCGGCCAGGGCGGGGCAGCGCACCCACGCCCCCAGGCCGTTCAGGCCGATCTGCCCCTCTCCCAGGTTCTCGTGGCGGTCGGCCCCCGCCCCCAGGGGCACCTTGGAGTCGTTCAGGTGCACGAGCCCCACCCGGTCGAGCCCGATCCCGCGGCCGAGCTCGGCCAGGTACCGGTCCAGCCCGGCCGGGGTGTGCACCGGGTATCCCGCTGCGAACAGGTGGGCCGTGTCCAGGCACACGCCCGGCTCGCCGGGCACGGCGGCCAGCACGGCCTCCAGGTCGGCCGGGTCCGCGCCCAGGGCGCCCCGGGTGCCCGCGCCCGTCTCCAGGAGCAGGCGGGGCAGGACGCCGTCCCGCCCGGCGAGCGCCGCGTCCCGGGCCCGGCCCACGGTCTCGGCCACCCGTGCCGCGGCCGTCTCCAGAGACGCACCCTTCCGGGCACCAAGGTGACACACCACCCCCCGGGCACCGGCCCGGCCGCCGAACGCGAGCGCCCGCCCCAGGGACGCGGCCGACCGCTCCCGCACCCCGGGATCGGGAGACGCCGGGTTCACCAGGTAGATCGCGTGGAGGTACAGGGGGATGCCGGCTGCGGCGAGATCCCGCCCGAAGCCGGCAACAGCGGCGTCGTCCACCCGAGGACCACGCCACTGGCGCGGGCCGTGGGGGAACACCTGGACCACCTCCGCCCCAAGGGCGCGGGCCCGGGGCAGCACCCGGTGCAAGCCGCCCGCGATGGACACATGAGCCCCGATGCGGGGCCGGGGAGAGGGGATCAGAACTGGAGGAGGCTGTGGACGGGGACGTCCCCGAGCTTCTCCCGTCCGCCCAGGAAGGTCAACTCGGCCAGGAACGCGCACTCCACCACCTGCCCCCCGGTCCGGTGCACCAGGTCGATCACGGCGCCCACCGTGCCGCCGGTGGCGAGCAGGTCGTCCACGATCAGAACCCGCTGCCCGGGCTCCACCGCGTCCTGGTGGATCTCCAGGCTGTCGGTGCCGTACTCGAGGGCGTAATCGGCCGAGTGGGTCTTGTACGGGAGCTTGCCGGGCTTGCGCACCAGCACCACCCCCTTGTTGAGCTTGTAGGCCAGGGCAGCTCCCACAACGAACCCCCGGGCCTCGACCCCCACGACCAGGTCGAACGCCCAGTCCAGGTACCGGTGTCCGAGCAGGTCCACCGCCCGGTTGAAGCTGGACGCGTCCCGCAGCAGGGTGGTGATATCCTTGAACACGACCCCTGCCTTGGGGAAGTCCTGGATGTCCCGGATCTTCTGTTTCAGCAGTTCCACGGGGTCCTCCTCGGTCCTGCCGCGACAGGGCAGTGACGGGAATCAGTACAGGAACGAGAACGGTACCCGTTCCTGGGCGCTCATCCGGCGCAGCTTCTTCAGGGCGCCCATCTCGATCTGGCGGATCCGTTCCCGGGTGATGCCGTACTGCCGGCCGATCTGCTCCAGGGTCATGGGGTCATCCCCGGCCAGGCCGTACCGGCGCCGCAGCACGTCCCGCTCCCGGGGGTTCAGGCGTTCGAGCCACGTCTCCAGCAGTTCCAGGCGGTCCCGGGCCAGCACCGCGCCCTCGGCGTCTTCGGCGTCGGGGTCCTGGAGCGCGTCCTGGAGGGAGTAGTCCTCGTCGTCGCCCAGGGGCTGGTCCAGGCTGAACGTCTTGCGGGCCAGGCCCAGGAGCCGGTGTACGTACTCGGCCGGCCGGCCCATCTCCTCGGCCAGGCGCTCGGCCCCCGGGTCCGTGCCCTCGGTGTTGCGGATCTCGGCGGCGATCCGGTGGAGCCTGGAGATGTCGTCCGACACGTGCACGGGCAGCCGCACCGTGGCCCCCTGGCTCACCAGGGCCCGCTCGATGGACTGGCGGATCCACCAGGTGGCGTAGGTGGAAAACCGGCAGCCCTTGTCCGGCCGGAACCGTTCCACCGCCCGGATCAGGCCCAGGTTGCCCTCTTCCACCAGGTCGAGCAGGGGCAGCCCGCGGTTGGTGTAGCGCTTGGCGAGTTTCACCACCAGGCGCAGGTTCGACTCGATCATCCGCTTGCGGGCGGCCTCGTCCCCGGCCTGCACCTGGGTGGCCAGGGACTTCTCCTCCTCCGGCGTCAGCAAGCGGGTCTTGCGGATCTCGGAAAGGTAGATCGAGATCGCGCTGGCGGTCAGGCGGCGCGCAGCCTGGCGGTCTTCGGTGCCCGAGCCCGGTTTGGCCATGTCCCTCCACCCCCGACGGATCGCCGGTCGATGGTAAAGGAGCGTTCAACGGGGCGGCAAGAACAAAAGGGGATCCAGCACCGCGTCGCCCCGGCGCACCTCGAAGTGCAGGTGCGGGCCCAGCCCGCCCGCTGCCGGGCCCGAGGTTCCCACCGCTTCCCCGGCCTCCACCCGGGCGCCCTCCTGGACGCGGATGCCGGCCAGGTTGGCGTACACCGTGAACAGGCCGTTCGGATGTTCCACGATCACCAGGGGCGCGTACGCCCGGGCCGGCTGGCCCGCGTAGGTCACCCGACCGGCTGCCGCCGCCCCCACCGGCGTGCCCGGCTGCGCAGCCAGGTCCACGCCCCGGGTCGTCCCGGGAGAGAACCCCCGGAGCACCTCCCCGTCCAGCGGCCACCGGAGCGGCTGGCCCTCCGGGGTCGCCTCCGGACGGACGGGCCGGGGGGCCGGGGCCGGCCCGGCCACCGGGGGACGGGGGGCGGGCGGCTCCTGGGGTGGCGCCGGTGCGGCACGCCCCCCCGGCCCCGGCAAAAACAGGATGTCCCCGGGACGGGCCTCGTCCCCGGGACCGAGCCGGTTGAACCGCCGCAGCTCCGCCTCGCTCACCCCCCCGGACCGGGCGATGGACGCCACGGTCTCGCCGGGCTGCACCAGATGGCGCCGGGCGTAGGGGGTGCCGCACCCGGCCAGAAGCGCCAGCGCCAGGGCGACGGCCAGCGCCACCCGGATCGGTTCCACGGCGCTCACCGCCCCCCCCGGGCCCGGCGCACCGCCTCGGCCACCGCCGCGGCCGGGTCGTCCACCCGCACGACCCCCTCCATGTCATCCCACGCCCCCACCCCCACCACCGGCCGTCCCGCCTTGAGGGCCAGCGCCACCTCGCTCGCCGTGCCCCACGAGCCCGGCAACGCCAGCACCGCATCCCCGGCCTGCACCACGAGAACGTTGCGGCCGTGGCCGAGGCCGGTAGGAACCACGATCTCGACCCACGGGTTGGCCGCGGCCGGATCGTCCCCCGGCAGCAACCCCACGGTGAGCCCCCCGGCCTCCCGGGCGCCCCGGCACGCGCCGGCCATCACCCCACCCAGGCCGCCGCACACCACCACCGCACCGGCCTCGGCCACGGCCCGGCCCACGGACCGGGCCCGCCCGAACAGCTCGGTGTCCGCCGTCCCCGCCCCCACCACGCTGAGCTGGAGCGACCGGCCGGCTGCTTGTCCGGACCCCATCGCCATCACCGCGTTCCCTGTCCGGCACCCGACACCAGGGGAACGAACCGGCACGCTTCGAGAACCTCTTCGCGCCACGCGTCCTCGCCCTCCCGGACCACCCGCCTCAGTTCCTGCCCGCCGGCGCCGGCCACCGGGATCACCAGCCGGCCTCCCACGACCAGTTGCTCGAGCAGGGGGCGCGGCGGCCGGTCGGCCGCCGCAGCCACCAGGATGCCGTGGAACGGCCCTTCCCCGGGCCACCCCAGGGCACCGTCCCCGGGCCGCACCACCACGTGCACCGCACCCACCCGGTTGAGCACCCCCCGGGCCCGCACGGCCAGGGCCGCGATCCGCTCCACCGTGTACACCCGGCCGGCCAGCCGCCCGAGCACCGCGGCCTGGTACCCGGAGCCGGTCCCCACCTCCAGCACCCGGTCCTCCGGACCCGGGCCGAGCGCCTCGGTCATCCGGGCCACGGTGGACGGCTTGGAGATGGTCTGGCCGTGGCCGATCGGCAGGGCGTCATCCGCGTACGCCCGGGGCCACAGGGCCTCGTCCACGAACAGGTGGCGCGGCACCTCGAGCAGGGCCCGGAGCACCCGTTCGCACCGAACCCCGTGCTCCCGGGCGAGGGCCACCACCATCCGGCGCCGGGCCTCGGAAAACCTCACCCGGCCGCCCCCCCCGGCCCCAGGATCGACCGCGCGGCCCACACCCCGGACGCGCTGGCCTGCACCAGCCCCCGGCTCACCCCGACCCCGTCGCCCGCACCGTACAGCCCGGGAACCGGGGTCTGGAGCCCCCGATCCAGGGCCAGCCGGTTCGAGTAGAACTTGACCTCGGCTCCGTACAGGATCGTCTGGTCCCCAGCCAGCCCCGGACAGAACACGTCCAGGGCGTACAGGGTCTCGATCACGTCCTGGAGGTGCCGGTGGGGCAGGGCGAACGCCAGGTCTCCCGGCGTCGCGTCGTGCAGCGTGGGCGGGATCGCCAGTTTGGCGATCCGCTCGGCCGTGGACCGGCGGCCCTCGGTCAGGTCTGCGAACCGCTGCACCAGGACCCCGCCGCCCAGCAGGTTGGCCAGTCGGGCCACCGACCGGCCGTAGGCCGTGGGGTCGTCGAACGGCTCGGTGAACGCGGTCTTCACCAACAGGGCGAAGTTGGTGGCGTCCGACCGGGCCTCGGCGTAGGCGTGTCCGTTGACCGTGAGGCACCCGTCGTAGACCTCGTGGACCACCTCTCCCCTGGGATTCATGCAGAAGGTACGCACCTCGTCCGAAAAGGTCGGGGTGGTGTAGTAGAGCTTGGCCTCGTAGAGCACGTCGGTGACGTCGGCCAGCAGGCGGGCCGGGCACTCCACCCGCACCCCCACGTCCACCGGGTTCGGCCGGGTCGGTACCCCGGCCTCCGCGGCCACCGCCGCCACCCAGCCGGTGCCGGACCGGCCCGGCGCGAGCACCACGGCCCCGGCAGGGATCTCCGCATATCCGCACCGCACGCCCTGCGCCCGGCCGCCGCGCACCACCACCCCGTCGCACGGCGCGCCGAACCGGATCTCGGCCACGCCAGCCACCTCGTGGTGGAGCCGTTCGAGCACCTGTCGGCACACCTCGGTGCCCATATGGCGCACCGGGTTCTCCACCAGCACCATCCCGGCCGCCCCGGCCCGCTCCCGCAGCGGTTCCAGGGCCGCAGGATCGGCGCCGTGCACCCGGTCGGGGGCGCCGTGCTCCCGGTACACCGCGTCCACATACGCGATCAGGGACTCGAGTTCGGGCGGGCCCACGAACTCGGCCAGGAACCCACCCACCTGGGGTGACAGGCTCAGCTTGCCGTCGCTGTACGCACCGGCGCCGCCCCACCCGGCGAGCAGGTTGCACGGCACGCACCGGCGGCACGGGTCGGGCCCGTCCCGCCGGGGGCACCGCCGGTCGTCCAGGGCGCCGCCCCGCTCGAGCACCAGGGTCCGGGCGCCGGCCCGGCCCAGTTCCCGGGCGGCGAAGATGCCGGCCGCGCCGGCGCCCACCACGATCGCGTCGTATCCGCTCACAGCGCCCATCGCCCCAACTCCTCGAGAAACCCGTGATCGGTCAGGTCGGTGCGGATCGGGGTGACCGACACCCACCCGGCCCCCACAGCAGCCACGTCCGCGTCCAGGTCATCCTCGACCCGGCCCAGTTCCCGGGACCCGATCCAGTAGTAGGTGCGGCCGCGGGGGTCCACCTTCTCCACCACCCCGCTGCCAAACTCCCTCCGGCCCTGGCGGGTGATCCGGATCCCGGCCAGGTCTTCCCACCGGCCGGCCGGCGGCACGTTGACGTTCAGGAAGGTGCCGTGGGGCAGGCCCCGGCCGGCCACCGCCTCCACCACCCGGCGGGCCGCCTGTCCAGCCACCTCGAACCGGCCCCCCCGGTCGGCGGCCAGGGACACGGCTACGCTGGGCAGCCCCAGGAGCGCACCCTCCAGGGCCACGGCCACGGTGCCCGAGTAGGTGATGTCGGTGGAGAGGTTGGGCCCGTGGTTGATGCCCGCCACCACCAGGTCCGGGGGGCGGTCGAGGATCCCGTGCAGACCCAGGTGGACGCAGTCGGTGGGGGTACCGTCCACCGCGTACCAGTCGGGCCGGATCCGCTCCAGGCGCAGGGGCCGGTGCAGGGTGAGGGCGTGCCCCACGGCGCTCCGCTCCCGGTCCGGGGCGACCACCACCACCCGGCCCACGGGCGCGAGCGCGTCCACCAGGGCCCGGAGGCCCGGCGCGTGCACGCCGTCGTCGTTGCTGACCAGGATCCGCACGGGGCTACCCGGCACGCGGGGACGGTCTGAAACGATTCGTCATCGGTTCGCCTGGCTCGGCGCGGCCCGGCGGGCCGCGTCGCACCAAGATATCCGATGGGGCGCCGAGATTCCAGGGCCGGGGGCTTGCATATCGTACATATGTCTGCTACAAACGCCCTGCCCCCTGCCAGGAGGAACCGCCATGGGCCGCACCCCCCCCGGCCACACCCGCAGCCGCGTGTACGCGTTCGTCCGCGACCGGATTCTGTCGGGCCACCCGCCCACCGTGCGAGAGGTCCAGGAGGCGTTCGGGTTCCGGTCGGTCCAGACCGCCCGCCACCACCTGGAGGCCCTGGTGGCCGACGGCCGGCTCACGGCCGCCCGGGGCCGGGCCCGGGGCTACCGGCTGGCCGGCAGGCCACCGGGTTCCCCGACGTGGGTTCCCCTGCTCGGCCGGGTGCCGGCCGGCCCCCTGGACCTCGCAGTGGAACACCTGGAGGGGTACCTCCCGGCGGTGTTGCCGGCCGGGGACGGGGACCTGTTCGCCCTGCGGGTGACCGGCGACAGCATGACCGGCGCGGGCATCCTGCCCGGGGACGTGGTGGTCGTACGGCGCCAGGCCACGGCCCGGGACGGGGAGATCGTGGTGGCCCGGGTGGGGGACGAGGCCACGGTCAAGCGCCTGCGCCTGCGGGACGGCAGGGTCGAACTTCACGCCGAGAACCCGACCTACCCGCCGCTGGTCCCCGACCCGGACGCGGTCCACGTGCTGGGCCGGGTGGTCGAGCTGCGCCGGTCCCTGGGCTGAGGCCGTGGGACACCCTGCCCTCCACTTCCCGGGCGTGGTCCCGGCCCGGCGGCTCGCCAGGGACCCGCCCCGGGACGCCTGGGCCCTGGGCGCCCTGGCCGGCCGCCTGGCCGAACTGTCCGGCCCGGGCGGCGGAAGCTGCCTGTCCCCGGCGTTCGCCCTGGTGTGGGACGCCCAGCGCCAGGGGGAGCCCGCGGCGTGGATCGCGACGGCCGGCGGCACGTTCTTTCCCCCGGACGCGGCCGACGTCGGCGTGGACCTGGCCGCCCTGGCCGTGGTCCGGGCGCCGGACGCCCGCCGGGCCCTGCGGGCCGCCGGCCGGCTGGTCCAGTCCGGGGGGTTCGGGCTCGTGGTGCTCGACCTGGGCCGCGCCCCGGTACCCGTGCCGGACCAGGCCCGGCTGGCCGGCCTGGCCGACCGGCACCGGGTCGCGGGGGTGTGCCTCACCCGGAAGTCCCCGGAAGCTCCCTCCCTGGGCCCCCGGGTGTCGGTGCGGGCCGAGGCCGTGTGGGAACGGGCCGGCCCCGGCCGGTTCCGGTGCCGGGTCCAGACGTTGAAGGACCGCCTGGGCCCGGCCGGCCGGGCCAGCGCCGAGGTGCTGCGTGGACCGGACGGCCTGCGTTGACCTGCCCGCCCTCCCGCTCCAGGTCCTGCTCCTCGGGCGGCCCGGGTGGGCGTCGGGGCCGGCCGCCGTGGTGGGCCGGGGGCGGATCCGGTGGGCCAACCGGGCGGCCCGGCGGGCGGGGGTCCGGCCGGGCACCGGCCACGCCGCAGCCGTGGCCGCCTGCCCGGCCCTGCGGGCCGCCCCCGTGGCTGCTGCCGAAATCGCGACCGCCCGGGGCCGGGCCCTGGCCGTGCTCCGGGGGTTCAGCCCGGCCGTGGAGCCCGCCGGCGGCGCGGCGGGTACGTTCTGGCTGGACGCCACCGGCCTGGAGCGGCTCTACGGCTCCGTGGACCGGTGGGCCCGGGAGGTGGCCGGCGCCGTGGAGGCGCTGGGGCTGCGCGCCCGGATCGCGGTGGGGTTTACCCGGTTCGGCGCGTGGGCCGCGGCCCGAGCCGGCCTGGGCCGCGGCCGGGTCGTGTTCGCCGATCCCGGACAGGAGGGCGCCGCCGTGGGCCGGGTGCCCCTGGCCCGGCTCGGCCTGGCCCCGGGCCTGACAACGACCCTGGAGCGGCTGGGAATCACCACGGTGGCAGCGTTCGCAGCCCTGCCAGCCGGCGGGGTGCGCGAGCGGTTCGGCCCCGAAGCCCTCCGGCTCCACCGCCTGGCCACGGGCCGGGCGTGGGCCCCCCTGGTCCCGCCCCCCGACACGGCCCTGCCCGTCGCCGCCGCCCGGTTCGATCATCCCGAAGATCGGACCGACCGCCTCTTGTTCCGTATCAAGGAACGGCTCGATCCCCTGCTCCGGCAGATGGCGGGCCGGGGCGAGGCCGTGGCCGAGCTACGTCTGGGCCTGGGGCCCGGCCGGGAGGAGCGGATCCGGCCGGCCGCCCCCGCCTGCGACGGCCGCCGGTTGCTGGACTTGGTGCGCCTACGCCTGGAGGCCGCGGCCCCTGCCGGGCCGGTGGAGGAACTGCGCCTCACCGCAGTGCCGGTGCGCCGGCAGCCGGTCCAGGTCGAGCTGTTCGCGGCCCGGCCCCGCCGGGACCCGGACGCGGCGGCGCGGGCCCTGGCCCGGGTACGGGCCGAGTTGGGGAACGGCGCCGTGGTGCGGGCGGTGCTCCGGGACGCCCACCTTCCGGAGGCCCGGTTCGCGTGGGAGCCCCTGGACGGCCCCCTGCCCGGGCCCCGACCCCGGGCCGTCGGCATGCGCCCCGTGGTGCGCCGCCTCCTGGACCGGCCCGTTCCCGCGCCGGAGGCGGCCCGGGCCCCCACCGTGGCCGGCCCCTTCGAGGTGAGCGGGGGCTGGTGGCACCGGGAGGTGCGCCGGGAGTACCGGTTCGTCCGGGGACCGGCCGGTCTGTGGTGGGTGTTCCGGGCCGGCGGCCGGTGGTACCGCCACGGCGAGGGGCCGTGAGCCGTGGCCTACGTCCCCCTGTGGTGCAAGAGCAACTTCTCGTTCCTCGAAGGGGCGGGCCACCCCGAGGACCTGGTGGAGTGGGCCCACGGCCTGGGCCTGCCGGCCGTGGCCGTGACCGACCGGGACGGGGTGTACGGCGCGGTGCGCGCCCACGTGCGGGCCCGGGAGCTGGGAATCCGGCTGCTGGTGGGCGCCCAGGTGGCGGTGGGCGGCCGACCCCTGGTCCTCCTGGCCGCGGACCGGGACGGATACGCCAACCTGTGCCGGGCGCTCACCGACCTGTGGCGAACCGGCCGCCTCGACCCCGGCCGGCTGTGCGAGCGGGCCCGGGGCCTGCTGGCCCTGTGGACGGGCGGGCAGGGGCTGTGGACGCTGCGGGAGGCGTTCGGCGACCGGCTGTACGCCCTGGCCGCCCGCCACCGGGCGCCGGGGGAGCCCCGGGCCGAGGCCGCCCTGCGCCGGGCCGCCCGCCGGGCCGGGGTGCCCGTGGCAGCCGGAGTCGAGGTGCTCTACCCCGTTTCGGAGCGCCGCCCCCTGCAAGACGTGCTCACCTGCGTGCGCCACAAGGTCACCCTGGCTGGCGCGGGCCGGCGGCTGCGGCCCAACGCGAACCACGCCCTGCCCGAGCCCGGCGCGTTCGCCCGGCTGTTCGCCGACGACCCCGCTGGCGCGGCCCGCACCCGGGAGATCGCCGACCGATGCGGGTTCGACCTCGGGCAGCTCCGGTACCGGTACCCCGAAGAGCGCCTGCCCGGCGGCGCCACCCCGTCCGGACGGCTGCGCGCCCTCACCTGGGAGGGCGCCCGCCGGCGGTACGGCGGCCGGGTGCCGGCCGCCGTACGCGAGCAGGTGCAGCGCGAGCTGGCCGTGATCGACGAACTCGACTACGGCGGCTACTTCCTCACCCTGTGGGAGATCGTCCGGTTCTGCCGGGACCGGGGCATCCTGTGCCAGGGCCGGGGTTCAGCCGCCAACTCGGCGGTGTGCTACTGCCTGGGGATCACCGCGGTGGACCCGGTCCGGATGGGGCTGCTGTTCGAGCGGTTCCTGTCCCGGGAGCGGGCCGAACCCCCGGACATCGACCTGGACATCATGCACGAGCGCCGGGAAGAGGTGATCCGCCACGTGTACGCGGTCCACGGACCGGACCGGGCCGCCCTGGTGGCCACCACGGTGCGGTACCGGGCCCGCTCGGCCGTGCGGGACGTGGGCCGGACCCTGGGCCTGCCGGACACCGCCCTCGACCGGCTCTGCCGGGCCGTGTCCGGCCGGGGCCCGGTGGACGCCGGAGCCGTGGCCGAGGCCGGCCTGGACCCGGCTGCGCCGGCGCTCCGCCACCTGGTGCGGCTCGCCGGCGACCTGCTCGGGTTCCCCCGACACCGGTCCACCCATCCGGGCGGGTTCCTGCTGGGACACGAGCCCCTCCACCGCCTGGTGCCCCTGGAGCCGGGCGGGCGGGCCGGCCGGACCGTGATCCAGTGGGACAAGGACGACGTGGAGGCCCTGGGGCTGTTCAAGGTGGACCTGCTGGGGCTGGGCGCCCTGAGCCAGCTCGACCGGGCCTTCCGGCTGCTGGAGGCCCACCGCGGCCTGCGGCTGTCCCTGGACAGGATCCCGCCCGACGATCCGGCCACCTTCGACATGCTGTGCGCGGGGGACGCCGTGGGGGTGTTCCAGTTGGAGAGCCGGGCCCAGATGGCCATGCTGCCCCGGCTGCGACCCCGTACCTACTACGACCTGGTGATCCAGATCAGCCTGGTCCGGCCCGGCCCGATCGCCGGGGGCATGGTCCATCCGTACCTGCGCCGCCGCAGCGGGGAGGAGCCGATGTCCTACCCCCACCCGTGCCTGGAACCGGTGCTGGCCAAGACCCTGGGGGTGCCCCTATTCCAGGAGCAGGTGATGCGCCTGGCCATGGCGGCGGCCGACTACACCCCGGGCGAGGCCGACCAGCTCCGGAGAGACATGGGCGCGTGGCGCCGCACCGGGCGGATCGCCCGCCACCGGGACCGGCTGGTGGGCCGGATGGTGGCCAGGGGGATCGACCGGTCGTTCGCCGAGGGGGTGTTCGAGCAGATCCAGGGGTTCGGGGAGTACGGGTTCCCGGAGAGCCACGCGGCCAGCTTCGCCCTGCTGGCCTATGCCACGGCGTGGCTGCGGCGGCACCACCCCGAGGTGTTCCTGTGCTCCCTGCTGAACGCCCAGCCCATGGGATTCTACTCCCCGGCCACCCTGGTGGACGACGCCCGGCGCCGGGGGGTGCGGGTGCTGCCAGCGGACGTGTGCCACAGCGGCTGGGACAGCGCCCTGGAGTCGATCCCCGGCCGGCCGGGCCGGTTCGCAGTGCGCCTCGGGCTGCGGACCGTCAAGGGCCTGTCCCGGGACCGGGACGCCCGCGCCGTTCTGGCCGCCCGGGGCCGCGCCCCGTTCGCCGGCCCCGGCGACTTCGCCCGACGCACCGGGCTCGGCACGCGGGCCCTGCGGCTGTTGGCCGAGGCCGGCGCGCTGAACAGCCTGGAGCCGGACCGGCGGGCCGCCCTGTGGGAGGCCCTGGGGCGCCCCCCCCGCCGGCCGGACGCCCTGCCCCTGCCCGCGCCGCCCCCGCCCGGCCTGCCGCCCCTCGGGCCCGGCGAGGCGATCCGGTGGGACCACGCCGCCACCGGCCTCAGCCCCCGGGGCCACCCCCTGGAGCCCCTGAGGGACCTCCTGGCGGGCCGGGGGCTGCCCGACGCCCGGGCGGTGCGGGCGGCGCGGCACGAAACGCGCCTCGGCTACGCAGGCATGGTGATCTGCCGCCAGCGGCCGGCGGCCGCGGCAGGGGTGACCTTTCTCACCCTGGAGGACGAGACCGGGTTCGTGAACGTGGTGGTGTGGAAACGGGTGGCCGACCGGCACGGCGCGCTGCTCGCCACCGCGACCGTGCTGGGGGTGACCGGCCGGATCCGGGCCGAACGCGGGGTGGTGCACCTGGTGGCGGACCGGCTGTGGGATCCCGGCCTGCCGCCCGTGCCCGCGCCGGCCAGCCGGGACTTCCGGTGACCCGTCACCGACCCCGGGAACGGCCCAGCCGGTACCGCACGGCCCGGCCCGCCCGGGCGCCCGTCCACAGCAGCCACAGGTTTGCGCCCACCCGGAGCACCTCGGCCAGCCACACGCTCCACGCCGGGTACCCGGCCAGGACACCGTCGAACATGAACGTCTCTGGACCGTACTCCCAAGTAGCAATCCGCCGCAGGAGGGTCGCGCCCACCACCAGTCCGGCCGCCACGCTGTACGCGCCGGCCGTGCGGCCCCGGGCCGCGAACCCCACCACGAACCCGACCACCGCCAGGGCCACGAACGGGATCAGGCTCGACGCCAGGAGACCCGGCACCGGGTAGTACAGCCCGCAGAACACCGCCACAGCCGCCAGGAGCACCCGCCGGCCGATCCGGAACGCCCGGTCCGGGTCCCCCGCCGGCCGGGCCACGCCCGCCGTCTCCGTCGTCATCTTCGATCCTCCTTAGCAGGTTGCGGAAAAAGCAACCTGCTACGCGCCCCACGGAAGGGGCGCCAAATCGTGAGGTTTGAAAACCGAGTGATTTGAAAGGCCTCGACGATTCCGCAGGAAAACGGAATCGGACGTTTCGCAGAAACACCCAACGGGCGAGCCCCATGGATGGGGCGAGTCACGGGGCCGCCCCCGAGAGGCCGTCGCGGAAAAACCCACGGATGGGGTTTTTCCGCATTCTGTTAGGAAGTCGGTGACCGGTTCCCGGTTTCTGATTTCTCTGGTTAGGGTAGGCGGCGGCTTGGGGCCGCGCCTTGACCGGGGTCAAACCCGGGCCGGGGCTTGATCCCCCGGCCCGCCGCCGGTACCGTGGCCGGGCCGGAACGACGGTTGGGACGGGAGAGGACATGGAACGGAAACCGGAAACCGGGACCGCCGCGCGCACCCTGGCGGCCAGCTGCGTGGCGATCGCCGGCAACGGGGCCGTCGTTTTCGGATACCCCGGGATCGCGTCCCCTTACTGGCAGGCGTCGTTCGGGGTGGGGCGCGGGGCGGTGGGCGCGACGCTGTTCTTCATGCTCGGCGCCATCGGGCTCCTGATGTACCCGGTGGGCCGGTGGCAGGAGCGCCTCGGCACCCGGCGGCTGGTGTTCGCGGGCCAGGCCCTCACCGCCGGGGCCCTGGTGCTGGCCGCGTTCGCGCCGTCCATGGCCGCGATCTACCTGTGGGCGTTCGCGGTGGGCGCGGCATCGTGCTTCGTGTACATCCCGACCCAGACCGCGGCCCAGCTGTGGTGGCCCCGGCGGCGGGGCCTGGCGTCCGGGGTGGTGAACCTGGCGTTCGCAGGGTCGGCCGCGGTGATGGCCCCGGCGTTCCGGGCGATGACCGAGGCGCTGGGGTACCGGGCCATGAACCTGGTGACAGCCGGGGCCATCCTCGTCGTGGGCGGCGTTTCGGCCGCGTTCGTGGTCCGGCCCGCCGGGGCGCCGGCCGGTTCCGGCCCGGAGGTCCCGTCCCTGACCGCCCGGCAGAGCCTGGGCACCCGGGCCCTGTGGCTATTGTGGGCCGTGTGGGCGATGCAGGGCGCGGCCGGGATCGCGATGGTCACCCTGGCCACCACCGTGGGCCGGCTCAAGGGGTTCACTCCGGACCGGGCCGTGGCGCTCCTGGTCGCGTTCGGGGCGGCCAACGGCGTGAGCCGGATCGCCATGGGCGCCCTGTCAGACGCGGTGGGCCGCCAGGTCACCCTGTGTGCCGCGTTCGCCGCGGCCGGCGCGGCGTACCTGGCCCTGCCGCTTGCCCACACCCCCGCGACCGCGGCAGCCCTGACCGCGCTGGTGGGCGTGGCGTTCGGAACCCTGTTCGCGGTGTCCGCCCCGCTGATCCTCGAGTGCTTCGGCCCGGCCCACTTCGGCGCGGTGTTCGGCCTGGTGTTCACCGCCTACGGGTTCGTGGCCGGAATCCTCGGGCCGTGGCTCAGCGGCCACCTGCTGGACGTGAGCGACGGCAACCTGGCCCTGGTGTGCGGGTACCTGGGAGCGCTGTGCCTCGCCTCCAGCGGCCTCGTGCTGGGGGTTCGGCCGCCCGGGGCGGCCGCCGCCGGCAAACCCGCGAAGGGAAGTGCCCGGCGGCCCGCTTGAGGTGGACCTGGGAGGCTGGTAGGTTCGACCGCGTGTGCACCGCCCCGCCTCCACGGAGGTCCCGATGCGAATCGTCTGCGCTGCACTCGCCGTGGCCGCGCTCCTCGTCCCGGCCGCCCGGGCCGCAACCGTCTCCGGCACCGTGGCGGCGGTCACCGTTTTCCCCGGCGGCGCGCTCGTAGAGCGGGAACTCGACCTCACCCTTCCCCCCGGGGAGAGCGCGTGGACCGTGGGCCCCCTGGCTCCGGAACTCGACCCGGAGAGCTTGGCCGTCCGGGTCGTGACCGGCGACGCCACGGTCCTGTCGGTGGCGGTGCGCACCGACCACCCGGTGGAGGCCCCCACCGACCGGGAGCGGGACCTCGAGACGCGGCTCCGGGACCTGGTGCGGCAGGCGGACGGCGCGGCAGACCGGGCCAACGCCCTGGACCGGCGGCTCGCGTACATCGACGCCGTGATCCGAGCCGCAGGCCAGGCCCGCGCCGGCGAGCCGCCCGGGCAGTGGGCCGCCGAGTGGGAGGCGGTCTCCGCGGGCGCGCAGACCGCCCTGGCCGGGATCCGGGACGCCCGGCAGGCCGAACAGGACCTTCGCGGGCGAGCCGACGCGGTGCGCGCGCAGCTCGACGACCTGCGCACCCGGCGCAGGGAGCGGCCGTGGGCCGAAGTGCGCGTCGCGGCCGACCCCGGGGGCGAGGCGGTCGTCCGGCTGTCCTACCGGGTGGGACAGGCCCGGTGGGAGCCCCGGGCCGCGGCAAGGCTCCTGTGGGGCCCGGGCGAAGTGGTGCTGGAGACCGCCGCGGTGGTCTCACAACGGACGGGCGAGGACTGGGACGCGGTCTCCCTGTCGGTGGCCACGGCCGATCCGCGGCGGGCCGTGGCCCCGCCCCGGCCGACTCCGTGGTTCGTGGATCTGTGGGAACCCCGGCCGGCCCCCCTGGCATCCCGGGCCGAGAAGGCGATGATCGCCGGCGCACGGACAGAGGCCGTCGCAGGCGCGGGCCCGGACGCCCGGGCCACCACCCGCGCGGGCGTCACCGTGTACCGGGTGCCCGGCCGGGTCACCGTGCCTTCGGGCGCCCGGCAGCACCGGTTCCCCGTGGCCTCCCGGGCGTTCCCTGCCAAGGTGTTCCTGCGCGCGTTTCCCCGGCGGTCGCCCACGGCGTTCGTCATGGCCCGGTTCACCTACGACGCCGACGGCATCTGGCCCGGCGGCCGGGCGGACCGGTTCCGGGGCCCCCACTACGTGGGTACCGGCTCCCAGTCGCCCCTTCGCCCCGGCGAGAAGCTGACGTGGGCGTTCGGGCCCGACGATCAGGTGGACGTGACGCTGCGCCTGGACCGGGATTTCAAGGAAAAGACCGGGCTGTTCGGCGGGAAGCGGCGGGTCGAGCGGCGGTACCGGATCGACCTGGCGAACCGCCACCCCGACCCGGTCCGGATCGAGGTGGTGGTGGAAACACCGGTCTCCAAGGACGAGCGCCTCAGCGTGAGCCTGGACGGGTCCACCCCCCCGGACGACACCGCGTTCCAGGACCTTCCCGGCGTCCTCCTGTGGCGCCGCACCCTGGTCCCGGGGGCCGACGAGGTCCTCCGGCTTCAGTACGCCCTGGAGTTCCCGAAGGACCTCCGGCCGGCGGGCTTCTAACAGGATGCGGAAAAACCCGTCCGTGGGTTTTTCCGCAACGGCCTCTCGGGGGCGACCCAGTCGAGGCCTTTCAAATCACTCGGGTTTCAAACCTCGCGATTTGGCGCCCCTTCCGTGGGGCGCGTAGCAGGTTGCTTTTTCCGCAACCTGCTAAACACCACCGCCGGGCGACGGTTCAGATCGCCTCTTCTCCGGTCTCCCCGGTCCGGATCCGGACGACGCTGGCCAGGGGGTAGACGAAGACCTTGCCGTCCCCGATCTTGCCGGTGCGGGCGTGGGACGCGATGGCTTCCACCGCCCCGGGGGCGACGTCCTCCCCCACCACGACCTCCACCTTCACCTTGGGCACGAAGTCCACCGTGTACTCGGCTCCCCGGTACTGCTCCGCGTGCCCCTTCTGCCGCCCGAAGCCCCGCACCTCGGTCACGGTCATGCCGGACACGCCCAGGTTCTGGAGGGACTCCTTGACCGCGTCGAGCATGAACGGCTTGATGATGGCGTCGATCTTGATCATGTGTGCTCCTCCCGGCGCCCGTGCGCCGTCGTCGCGTTGGGGGTCATCCGGCCGGAACGGCGTCCGCCCCCCCGGCCTCGGCGGTCCGGCCCGTACCCGTTCACCTTTCGTGCCAACCCGGACGGCGGAGCCGCCCGGCCGTCCCCGCCCCAGCGACGACACGCCGGAAAACAGGCTCCAGGCCGTTTTAGGGACACCAGGGGGCTCAAATAACTTTTACGGCTCGGTCGCTCTTTTGTAAAACATTTTTGTATTTTTATATAAAATAAAAACATTATTGTTTTGCATACCCCCTCCCCCATCCCCTGCATCCCAGCGCACGAACAACGGTTTCCGCCGCAGCCACGGCAGGTTGGAAGCGAAATCCGGGCTCGGGCCCGGGCTGGCACGCGCCTTGAAATACGCCCACCCGTCGACACCAGCCCGCTTTCGTTTCGCGAACCGCACCCCCTGAGGAGACGACAGATGCGTGAAAGAACCGCCAGACCGCTGCGCTGGGCCGTGACAGCCCTGGTCCTTGCCGTCCCGGCGATCGCCGCCGCCGGGGACACCCCACTCACCGCCGACGTGGTCCAGACCCACCTCAACTACGTGTGGACCCTGGTGGCCGCGTTCCTGGTGTTCTTCATGCAGGCCGGGTTCGCCATGGTCGAGGCCGGGTTCACCCGGGCGAAGAACGCGTGCAACATCCTGATGAAGAACTTCATGGACTTCGGCATGGGCGCCCTGGCGTTCTTCTTCGTCGGCTTCGGCATCATGTTCGGGGTGTCCAACGGGTGGCTGGGCACGTCGGGCTTCATGCTCGGCGACTTCGCCGCCGACGGTGATCCCTGGATCTACGCGTTCTTCATGTTCCAGGTGGTGTTCGCGGCCACCGCTGCGACCATCGTCTCGGGCGCGGTTGCCGAGCGTATGAAGTTCAGCAGTTACCTGATCTTCAGCGTGCTGATCACCGCGATCGTGTACCCGGTGTTCGGCAGCTGGGCGTGGGGCAGCCTGTACAAGGGGTCCGGGTGGCTCGAAGGGCTCGGGTTCATCGACTTCGCCGGGTCCACCGTGGTCCACTCGGTGGGCGGCTGGGCAGCCCTGGCCGGGGCCATCGTGGTCGGCCCCCGGATCGGCAAGTACAAGAACGGCAAGCCCCAGGCCCTGCCCGGCCACTCGATCCCGCTGTCCGCCCTGGGCGTGCTGATCCTGTTCTTCGGGTGGTTCGGGTTCAACGCGGGGTCCACCACCACCGGCGACACCTCGATCGCACTGATCGCGGTGACCACCGCCCTGGCCGGCGCCGGCGGCCTGGTCTCGACCGTGTACTACACCTGGCTGCGGTTCGGGAAGCCCGACGTGGGCATGACCCTGAACGGCGCGCTGGCCGGCCTGGTGGGCATCACGGCCGGGTGCGCCACCGTGAGTCCCCTGTCGGCGGTGCTGATCGGCCTCATCGCCGGAGTGCTCGTGACCGAGGCGGTGGTGTTTTTCGACCGGATCGGGGTGGACGACCCGGTGGGCGCCGTGTCTGTCCACGGTGTGTGCGGCGCGTGGGGAACCCTGGCTGCGGGCCTGTTCGATGCGGGCGGCTTCAGCTGGGGCGTGGTCGGCGTGCAGGCCCTCGGCATCGTCGTGGCTTTCGCCTGGGCGTTCGGTTCGAGTTTCGCCCTGTTCAAGGCGATCCAGGCGGCCATGGGCATCCGGCTCACGGCAGAGGAAGAGCTCACCGGGTGCGACTTCTCCGAACACGGCCTGAGCGCGTATCCCGAGTTTCTGTTCCCCAACGTGGTGAGCGCGGCCCCGGCCGGGGGGCCGGACACCCCGCCCCGAGCGGCCGTTCCCGCCGGCAACCTCGCCGACTCCCGGGCGTGATCCGTACCTGTCCCCGCGCCAG
>JAJRUI010000077.1 GCA_024277875.1 Deferrisomatales bacterium | reverse complement strand
TGCCGGCCCGAGGACATCGGGCTCCTGATGAGCCCGGCCGGCCTGCCCGGCCGCGCCCTGGTATCCAACCTGGACCGGATCCGGGAATACGACCGGTCCAGGGACCACCGCTGTCCCCTTTCGTGCCTGAAGAAGTGCACCTACCGGGACAGCCGGGACCGGTTCTGCATCGTGGAGGCCCTGGACCGGTCCCAGCGGGGTGACGTGGAGACCGGCCTGGTGTTCTGCGGCTCCAACGCGTGGAAGGCAGACCTGATCACCACGGTCCGCGAGATCTTTGCGGAACTGTTCGGACCGGCCGCAGTGGGAACCGAGCCCGCGGACGAGGGCGCCCTGGCCGGCGCCGCCTGACCCCTCCGACCGCACCTACCTGCGCCCGACGGCGTTCCGGCCCCAGCCGGGACGCCGTCGTTGCGTTCGCCCCCTGCCGGGCGTACAATCAGCGACCGTTTTTCCCGGCAGTGCACCCGTTGTTCACCGAGGAGTTCGGGCATGGAGTTCCGTTCCCGCCTCGACGCCGTGTTGCATGCGCACGCGGGCGTCGTGGCCAACCCGGATCGCAGAGACCTGATCCGTCACGCCCTGGACAACCGGGAGGCCCTGGCGTCGGCGTGCGGCGCCCTGGCCACCTGGACCCGTCCGGAGAGCACGGGTCGCAGCCCGAAGGACACGTACATCGTCCGCAGGCCCGAGAGCGAGGGGAGCATTGACTGGGACTCCCCCAACTGCGTGCCCCTGGCCCCGGACACCTTCGAACTGCTGTGGGCCGACGCCCTGGAGGTCCTGGCGGCCAAGGACAGGGTGTACGTGACCGACCGGGCGATCGGTGCCGACCCGGCCTACGCCCTCCCGGTGCGCACGGTGACCCCCCGGGCGCTCATGGCGCTGTTCGCGGACAACATGTTCCCCCCCCCGCCCGAGGGGATCGAGGCGAGTTGCTTCGCGGACCGGCCGTTCCTGCTCCTCACCCTGCCCGACGACAAGGTGGACCGGTCCCGGTACGAGGGGCGGCTGCGCACCCTGCCCGACGGCCGCACTTCGGACATGGCGATCGCAGTGGACTTCGACCGCCGCCTCGGGCTGGTGTACGGATCGGCCTACTGCGGCACGAACAAGAAGCTGATGTTCACCGTGATGAACTACCTGCTGCCCGGCGCCGGGGTCCTGCCGCTCCACTGCTCGGCCAACGAGGGCCCGGACGGCCACAGCGCGCTGCTCCTCGGGCTGTCCGGCACGGGCAAGACCACCCTGTCGGCCGACCCTCGCCGGGCCCTGCTGGGGGACGACGAGCACGGGTGGGGCGACCGGGGCATCGCCAACTTCGAGCACGGGTGCTACGCCAAGCTGATCAACCTCCGGGAGGACAAGGAGCCCGAGATCTTCCACGCCACGTTCCACCGGGCCGACCCCCTGGACCACGGGGCGATCATCGAGAACTGCATGATGTACCCGGACGGCACGTTCGACGTGGACGACGAGCGGCTCACGCCCAACTCCCGGTCGTCCTACCCCCTGTCATTCCTGTCCAACATCAAGACCCCGCCGGTCAGCGGCCATCCGACCACGATCTTGTTCCTCACGGCCGACGCCAACGGCGTGCTGCCGCCGGTGGCCCGCCTGGACAGGCACCGGGCGATGCTGTGGTTTCTGATGGGGTACACGAGCAAGCTGGCGGGCACCGAGACCGGGATCGTGGACCCGGTGTCCACCTTCTCCCGGTTCTTCGGCGAGCCGTTCATGCCCCGCAACCCCGACGTGTACGCCCGGATGCTGGGGGAGAAGCTCGAACGCCACGGCACCCGGGTGTTCCTGGTCAACACCGGGTGGAGCGGCGGCCCGTACGGCGCGGGCCAACGGATGGACATCGCCCTGACCCGGGCGATCGTGGAGGCTGCCCTGTCCGGCGCCCTGGACGACGTACCCTGCCACGAGGACGACCTGTTCCACCTGGCGATCCCCACCGAGTGCCCCGGCGTCCAGCCGGACCTGCTGGTGCCCCGCAACACCTGGCCCGACCCGGCTGCCTACGACGCCCGTGCCCGCAAACTGGCCGCGGACTTCGCGACCCACTTCCAGAAAGCCTACGGCAACAAGAACATCGACCCGGCCGTGGCCAGCCAGTGCCCGGGCCGGTAGTCTCGACCCATACACGGTTCCGGACCGGGGTCGGGGCGGTGAACCCCGGCCCCGGCGCGCCCGGCCGCGCCCCCAGGAAGGACGACCCCCGATGAGCGACGTTCGCGTCCGGTTCCCCCCCAGCCCCACCGGCTACCTGCACATTGGCAGCGCCCGGACCGCCCTGTACAACTGGCTGTTCGCCCGCAAGCACGGCGGCAAGCTCGTGCTGCGTATCGAGGACACCGACGCGGAGCGGTCCACCGAGGCGTCGATCCGCGGCATCATCGAAGGGCTCGAGTGGCTCGGGATCGACTGGGACGAAGGCCCGTACTTCCAGACCGCGTTCCGGGACGAACACGTGGCCGCGGCCCGGCGCCTGGTGGCCGAGGGGCACGCATACCCGTGTTTCTGCACCAAGGAGGAACTGGACGCCAGGCGCGAGGCGGCACGGGCCGCCAAGGGGGACTACCGGTACGACGGCACCTGCCGCCGGCTGGCTCCGGACGAGGCGGCTGCCCGGGTGGCCCGGGGCGAGCCCCACGTGATCCGGTTCCGGGTACCGGACGAAGCGGGTAGCGTGGTGTTTGAGGACAAGGTGTACGGCCGGCTCGAGAAGGCGTACGCCGACCTGGAGGACTTCGTGATCGTGCGCTCGGACGGCAGCCCGCTGTACCTGCTGAGCAACGTGGTGGACGACGTGCGCGACCGGATCTCCCACGTGATCCGGGGACAGGACGGGCTGGCCAACACCCCGCGCCAGATCCTGATCTACCGCGCCCTCGGGGCGCCGATCCCCGTGTTCGCCCACATGCCTTTGACCCTGGACCCCCAGAAAGCCAAGATCTCCAAGCGCAAGCACGGCGAGATCGTGGCGGTGCAGTTCTACCGGGACAACGGGTTCCTTCCGTGGGCCTTGTGCAACTTCCTGGTGCTCCTGGGCTGGTCCCCGGGAGACGACCGGGAGCTGTTCACCCGGGAGGAGCTGATCCAGGCGTTCAGCCTGGAGCGGATCAACCGCGCGAACTCGGTGTTCAACTACAACAAGAACGACCCGAAGTTCTTCACCGACCCCAAGGCCCTGGCCGTCAACGCCCACTACCTGCGCACGATGCCGGTCGAAGACCTGGCCGGGCTGGTGGAAGCGGAACTGCGGGCCGAGGGGCTGTGGGACGACGCCTACGCAGGCGAGCGGCGCGACTGGTTCCTGCGCACCCTGGACCTGATCCGGTCCCGGTTCCACACCCTCAAGGACTTCCCCCGGGCCGGGCGGGCGTACTTCGCCGACGACTACGCGATCGAGGACCGGGCGTACAAGAAGAACCTGGCCAAGCACCCGGACCTGGCCGGGTGGCTGCCCCGGCTGGCCGACCGGCTGGCCGGGCTGGCCGCGTTCACCCCGGAGGCCACCGAGGCCGCGATCCGGGCGTACGCCGAGGGCCTGGGGGTCAAGCCGGGGGTCCTGATCAACGGGGTGCGCGCAGTGGTCACGGGCCAACTCGCCGGGCCGGGGCTGTTCGAGGTGCTCGACGTGCTCGGCCAGGACCGGGTGGTGGACCGGCTGCGCCGGACACCGGAACGGTTCGCCGAGAGGAGCGGCTGAACCCGCCCGTTCACAACTCGGTCGCCCCCACCCACGCCACCAGGTTCTCGGCCAGGCGGCGGTTGTCCCCGGCCAGGAACCGGTTCTGGAAGATCGCGTCGTCCCCGAACACGACGAACCGGCCCCGGCCCAGCTGGCCGGCCACGGCCACGGCGAACGACCCGTTGCGCTCCCCGGCCGAGTACTGCCGGTTCCGATCCTTGTCCACCCACGCGAACGGGCTCGTGCGCGCGAGCACCTCCACCCCGTCCCGGGGCTCCAGGGCCCACCCGCCGTACAGGGCGAACCCGCCGAGCCCCCGGTTGACCGGGTGGTCCGACAGGTCCGAGACCCGGAAGTCGGTGGGCCGGCCCCCCAGGAGGCCGTCGCGCTCGTTCACTACCCCGTTCCACACCCCGACCCCCAGGTCGTCGAGCAGCCCGAGCACCGGGTGGGGGATGTGCAGCAGCACCACGAGCCGGCCACCGCGGCCGAGAAACCCGGCCACAGCCTGGCGCTCGTCGGGCGTGTACGGCGCGAACGGGCCCGACACCACCAGCACATCCACCCCGGCGAGGCCGGCCTCCGTTACCGGGCCGCCGGACGTGCGCACCGAGAACCCGCCCGCCCGGAACACCCCGGCCAACCCGGACAGGTCCAGTTCCCCCTCCTGGTCGGCCACGAACCGCTGGCCGTGCCCCTGGTCGAACAGCACCGTCCGGGCCCACGCCGGTCCCCCGAAACAGCCGGCCACGACCACCGCTGCCACGCCCAGCCACCACCCGCTCCGCCGCGCCATCGCCACACCCTCCGTCTTGAAGAAACCGTGTCCACAACCTTCCCACCCCGGGCCGATCCCGTCAAGATGACCGAATGACTCTTTTTTTTGGGGCGCATAAAAAAAAGGCCTCCCAGGGGTTCCCGGGAGACCTCTGCTGGAGCCTTGCGCAGAGGGCGCCGACAGCGCGTCAGTTCATCCGTTCGTCCCGGCCCGCCATGCTACCCCGGGCCGCTTCCAGCCCCCGGTACAGGTGGGGCGCAATCAGCCGGTGGATCGACACGGCCAGGTCCCGGTCGTCCGGTCCGCCCATCCCGTACACCGACAGAAACCGCTGCACGAGCAGGCCGATGTCGTAGCCCCGGCGGGCAGCCCTGGGGTCCCGGTACAGAACGTCCAGGCGGCTCTGGAGGAACGTCCAAAACCCCGGGGCGCCGGCCACCGCGTGCCGGGCGTACCGCCGGTAGAGTTGGGCGGCCACGCTCTGGAGCATCAGTTCGTAGCGTTCCCGGGTGCCGTCGGCCCGCTGCAGGGTGATCGCGGCCAGGGCGAACGCGAACCCGCACAACTCGTGGTCGCCGGGGTCCACGTCCGGGTATCCCAGCAGGTCCCGGTGGGCACCGAGGGCATCCAGCACGGCTCGGATCACGGGTTCGCACACCGCCTCGAACACGTCCGTGGCCGTGCCGTGCACGGCGTCCCACAGAACGGGGTCGAAATAGTCCCCGCCAGGTTCGGCAGCCGGACCCACCATCTGCCACTGGGTGCGCATCGGGTTCCCTCCTTGGACGTCTTCCGTGGTGTTTCCTTGTCAGAGGGGTTAGCAACTTCCGTGCCCATCGTCAGGCGGTTAAAAACAGGGTTTCAGGTCAAAAAGCAAACCAAAAAGGCGGAATGTATGGCAACGAGAGTCCTGCAACGGAATAAAACTACCCACTCACCAGGAAGAAAAATACCTATCGAGAGCTCGCCCGCTTGACCACGAGCAGCACCAGGGGCGCGCAGCGGAAGACCAGATCGAAAATGTCCAGGGGCCGCACCAACTCGCCGGCTGCGAGCATCCGGAGTTTCTCCACCAGGTGGGGCTGGGGAAAGAACGGTGCCAGGGCCAGGAGCACGGCCAGGGGCGCGGATCAGCCTCCCTCTTTGGTCGCGACCCAGCGGGACATGGCAGCCACGGTCTGCGGCCACTCGGCGGACAGTCTTGCCGCAACGAAGGCGCCGAACAGGCCGTCCACCACGTCCAGCACTTCTCTGAGCAGCCCGTACCGGACCAGGGCGGTGCCGTGCCACTCGCCGTCCTCGTCGGGTTCCACCTTGGGCAGCCGCACGCTGGCCAGGTCGAACGTGTCCCCGGACAGGGTCAGCCCGTACTCCCGGTCCCCCCGGGCGAGGCCCAGGCGCACGGACAGCACCTTCTTGCCCACGGCCAGGGCTGCCGCAGCCTCTGCCGACCGGGCCACCTCGCCGTTCCGGAGGATGTTCTCCTTGCTCTCGGTATCCAGGCTGCCGAGGGTCATCCGGTCTTCGACCCACAGGGTCACCGCGCCCACCCCGGGCACGTCCAGGTCCCCGTCCCCGGTCTCGATCCGGTACCACAGCCAGGTGAGGAACTCGTGTCCCCAGAACGCCTTCTCCTCCAGGTTCTTCAGAACGTCCATCACGCGTCCCCCTCGGGCCGGAACGAAGCGGGCACCACCCGGTCGAGCAGTTCGGCCCTGTCGTCCCCCACCGCCCGGACGGCCAGGACGTACGGGAACAGGGGCCGCAGTCGCGAGCCGAAGGTGCGCTCGAACAGGGCCCGGACCGTCTCGTTCATCCGCTCGGCCGTGCTCCACACCAGGACCTCCCGGCGGTCCAGGTCCCACACCACGTCCACCCCCTGGCACGACGGGATCACCCGCTCGAGCAGCCGCCGGTGCACGATCGCCCGGATCTCGTCGCGCTCGGCCCGGGTCAGGTCCTCCCGCCCCGCCTTGAGCCGCCACTCGGCCTCGGTCTTGCGGCACTGGAGCTTCAGGTAGTGGGCCGGCACCCGGCGGGTGTCCACCCGCACGGTCAGGCACACCGTACGCCCCACCCACCACCGGTCGGAGGGAAGGCCCGGTTCGAACCAGTCGTCGGTCCCGACCCACCCGACGGCCTGTTCGCGCTCGTCATCGGGCCGGAACTCCTCGAACGCGTTGTGTTCGACCGCGTCGGCAAACCGCTCCATTGCGTCGGGGTCCACCGCTCCGAGCACCTGGTAGCGCCGGAACCGAACCGCACCGCTCAAAAGCCCCATGAACCGTCCTCCGGGAGTCGGGATCGGCCGGGACCCAGGGCGCCACCGGCCGGGAGCGACCGTGTATACGCCCGGCCACTGGGGATGTCAACGCCCTCTGCCGGGGCGAGAAACCCCGGGGTGTTTCGGGGATCCCGGTTTTGCTGGTACAGTACGACGCGACGGGTGGAGGCCCGGAATCGGCACAGGAGGCGAGCCCATGAACGCAGACAAAGTGGTGGAGACCCCCCTGGGCATCGACCCCAGGGACTACCGGGCCGGAGGCAGGGGGAGCCTGGACGACCTGTTCCACCCCCAGGCCCGTTACCTGTCGATCCAGCGGGTGGAGCGCACCCTCCAGGCGGGCCCGGACGCGGGCCAGACGATCCCGGTGCTGCTGGTGGAAGGGGTCCGGCCCCGGTGCCTGAACCTGGGGGTCAAGCGGTTCGTGATGGCCGTGGCTGCGAACCGCCGGCGGGCCGACCTGACGCCGGAACAGGAACAGGAGCGGATCGCGGCCCTCCAGGCGTTCCTGCTGCGCTGAGGCCGGCCCCACGCCCCGTCCTCCCGGGTCTCCCCTTAGCAGGTTGCTTTTTCCGCAACCTGATAGGGGGACTCAGACCCACGGCTCCTCCCCGGCGGCGAGGCGCCGGGCGACCGCATCGCTGCCGGGCCGCTCGCCGAGCGCGGTCTCCCACATGGGCGGGGTCTCCATGCACAGGTACAGCCGCCGCCTGTCCAGGCCGGACGCGAGCACGCGCCGGGCCAGGCGCTGGTACGCCTCCCGCCGCAGCGGCCAGAAGTAGCGCAGCTTGCCGTCGTCGCACGGCACGAACTCGTGGAAGAACGCGGCCCGGCCCCGGAGTCGCGGCCCCCACCGCTCCAGGAACCGGGGCGGGAACCGCAAGGTGCCGAGGCTCACCCACGCGACCCGGTCCGGGGGAACCGCACCGAACAGGGCGTCCACCACGGCGTCGTACGCCGCCTGCCAGCCGGGCAGGAGCACGATCGGGTCGAAGTGGAACGCCACCCGGTACCCGGCCCGGGCTGCGCGGCGGGCCGCGCCGAGGCGGGCGTCGAGGGGGGCGGTGCCGGGTTCCAGGTCCCGGATCCACGCCGGCGGGTTCACCGACCACGCGACCACCACGTTGGGCGCGACCGGCCCGTCCAGCAGCCCGTCCACCCGGTCGCTCTTGGTCTTGAACTCGAGTTGGACGCCGGGGAGCGGTGCCACCAGATCCCGGAGCCATCCGGCGTGGCCGGTCCAGGGGTCAAGGGCCAGGGAGTCGGCGAACTCGCCGGTGCCGACCCGGACCGGGCCGCTCCACCCGGCCGCTGCCCGGCGCAGTTCGGCCGCAGCGTCCTCCTGGTTGGCGTACAGGGTGAGGGGCTCGTCCGGGGCGTAGAACCGGAGAAAACAGTACGTGCACCCGAACGGGCACTGGAACACCGGGGTCAGTACCCGGTACCCGCACCGCACCACCCCGGGGCTGCACGGGCAATCTTTGAGGAACGCGCCGGGCTCCCGGGTGAGGTGGACCGCGTCGCGCCCCTTGGGCGCCGGGTCTCCCGGAGCCCGCTCGACCACGGCGACCTCACCGCCCACCCGGTCCAGGACCCGGCGGGTGAACGCCAGATCGGCCGCGTCCGCGTCCACCACCACCCGGCGGAACGGCGGCCTCACCGCAGGTACCGCCGGAGCGGGTCGAGCCGCCCCGCGCCCAGGTCGCCCCTGAGCCGGTCCAGGGCCCGGCCCAGGTCGTCGAGGGTCTCGAACGACACCGACAGGGTGAGCCGGCCGCCCTCGAACCCCCGGGGGTGGGCGATCCGGGCGCCGTCGGGCAGGCCGAGGCCCGCCAGGTCGCGCCGGAACCGGTCTTCGTACCCGGCCAGGGCCGGGTACCGGCGGCGGCGCACCGCGGCCCGCAGGGCGTCCGGGTCGCCGGGCCGGTCGGCCAGCCCCTCCCGTTCGAGCCAGGCGGCCACGGGCAGCCCATCGCGCCACGCGCACTCGAGGATGCCCTGGACCAGCTCCCCGAACCGGTTCACCCCCACCCGGAACCGGCGCAACCGTTCGAGCACGGCCACGGCGTCGTCGCGGGGGGCGCCCACGAGGAGCCGCACCCCCGGGGCCGGCAGCCGCCCGTCGGCGAACGCCTGCAGGAGGTCCCCGGGCAGGTCCGCGATCCACAGCGGGTCCCGGGCGGCGCCCGCCCGCGGGGGCAGGCCGAGCCGGGGGAACACCGCGGGCGCGAGCTGTCCCAGGGTCTCCCCCGTGTCGGCCGTCCGGAGCCGCAGGTACCGGCCCTGCTCCACCGGGTTCAGGGAGCCGGACGCGAGCTGGTCCTCGAGCAGCAGGTCCCACAGGGCCGGCCGGTCGAGGGGGTCCACCGCCCGCACCGGCACCGGGTCCAGCCCGGCGGCCCGGGCCGCGGCCACCCGCCGGTGGCCCGCGACCAGGACCCAGCCGCCGTCCCGGCCCGCGACCAGGGGCGGCCGGAGCAGGCCGTGGCGGGCCACGCTGCCGGCCAGGGCCTCCTGGGAGGAGCCGGCCGGGCACGAGAACCGGTACCGGTCGGGCCGGAGCGCGAGCGCGTCCACGGGCACGCTCACCCAGCGATTCTGCGCAGCCACGCGTCCGCCTCCCTGCACGAGTGTTCGAACACCCGGGCCCGCTCCAGGGCGCCCCGCTTCCGGGCGCCCTGGGCCACCACCCGGGCCTTGCCGGACAGGGTCTCCAGGGCCGCGGCCCTGAGTTCGTCCGGGATCTCGGGATCGTACACCACCTTCCACAGCGCCCGCACCCGGAACCGGTCCAGCCCCCAGTGGGCCCGGGACAACTGGCCCGGGTGGCCGTTTTGTTTCACGATGAGGCGTTCGGGCACCAGGAGCACCGGGTGCCGGGCCGCGAGCCGCAGCCACAGGTCGTAATCCTCGCACGCGGGCAGGCTCTCGTCGAATCCGCCCAGGGCGCCGAACACGTCCCGGCGGAGCACCACGGACGACGGGCTGATGATGCACAGGGGCAGACACCGGCGGAAGATCCGGCCCGAGTGCTTGGCGTGCACGTTCCGGGGGTTGGCCCACCGGCCGTCGCGGTACCACACCTCCTCCGTGTACGCGGCCGGGTGGTCGGGGTGCGCGTCCAGGGCGGCCAGCTGGCGCTCGAGCTTCCGGGGCAACCACCGGTCGTCCGAGTCGAGAAACGCGACCCACCGGCCCCGGCCCTCCCGGACCCCCCGGTTGCGGGCCGCGCTCACCCCCCGGTTGTCCTGGACCACGACCCGCACCCGGTCGTCCGGGAACCGGCTGGCCAGGTGGCCGGCCGTGCCGTCCCGGCTGCCGTCGTCCACCACCACCAGTTCCAGGTCCTGGAACGTCTGTTCCAGAACGCTGGCGACCGCCTCGGTGACGAACCCGAGGCGGTCGCGGGTGGGGATGACGACCGTGACGGACGGAGACCGGCTCAGCCCCTCCAACGTTCGAGCACCCCGGGCCCGTGGAGCCGCCGGAACGCGCCCGCCTCCACGAAGCGGCCGCCCCCGTGGACGAGGTTGTGGCCGGCCACCGCGCCCTGCTCGCCCGCGCTCTCCCACCCGAAATTGGCGCGCAGTTCGTTGGCGTCCGGATCGTACACCCGGGCCGCATCGCCGGCCGCGAAGATATTGTCGAAATTGGTGCGAAGCTCCCGGTCCACCACCACGCCCTCGTCCACCAGCACCCCGCTGCCCCCCAGGTAGTCCAGGTGGGGGACGAGCCGCCGGGCCTCGCACACCGCGGCAACGTCCAGGGTGCGCCGGGTCGAGGTGATCACCCGGTACCCGTCGCCGTTGGCGTCCAGGATGTCCAGGACCGTCTCGTCGAACAAAACCTCCACCTTGGCGGACAGGAGCCGCTGGAGCACGTCGCTGCGGGCCACGCTCGAACGCGGGCTCCAGAACCGGGTGTGGCTCGTGAGGTACGCCACCCGGCACCCCCGGGCTGCGAACGCCCGCACGGCCTCGAGGCCGGTGTGGCCCTCCCCGGACACGGCCACCCACGTGCCCGGCCCCAGGCCGAGCCGGGACAGCCGCACCGCGTCGGCCAGGGTGGACAGGGTGTACACCTTGTTCCTGAGCCTCACCGCGTAGTCCCCCAACCGGGGACTCGCCCCGGTGGCCAGCAACAGGCGGTCGAAGTACAGGCTGGTCCCGTCCGACAGGAGTACCCTGGACTCGTGGGGAAACACCCGGTACACCCGCCGGCCGGCGCGCACGTCCACCCCGGCGTCCCCCTGGAGCGCTTCATCCCGCTGCACCAGGGACGACCGCTCCAGGGCGCCGGACACGAGGTCGGGCAGCGCCGGACGCAGGTAGAACGGCGACATTTCGTTGGTCACCAGGGTGACCCGGCCTGCCGGGTCCTGGAGCCGGGCCTCCCGGGCCGCGGCGCGGCCCGCCGGCCCGCACCCGAGGATCACGTACTCACGCATGGCATGGGCCTCCTTCTCCCCCGGGGTGTCCCACGAGTCTAGGGGGCGGCCCGGGGAAGTCAAGACGCCCGGCCCGGCAGCCGTGAACCCCCGTCCCTTGACACCGGTCAAAGCGGAGCTAAGACAAGACCGTTACGGTAGGAGAAACGATGACACCCTGCCGCAGGAGGAAGACGATGAAGCGGAAGATCATCCGGATCGACGAAGACAAGTGCACGGGCTGCGGTGAGTGTATTCCCAACTGCGCCGAAGGAAGCCTGGAGATCCGCAACGGCAAGGCCGTGCTGGTCAAGGAGGCCCTGTGCGACGGCCTGGGCGCGTGCCTGGGCCACTGCCCCGAGGGCGCCCTGATCATCGAGGAACGCGAGGCCGAGGCGTTCGACGAGGACCTGGTGGAACAGCGCCTCGCCGAGATCGGCCGCAAGCCCGCGCCCCACGCCGCGCCGGCCGGCGGCGGGTGCCCGAGCGCCCAGCCGTTCGCCCAGGCGCCCCGGCCCGGCCCGGCCCAACCGGCCGCTGGCGACGCCCCCGCCTCCCTCCTCGGCCACTGGCCGGTCCAGCTCACCCTGCTGCCCCCCACCGCGCCGTTCTTCAAAGACCAGGAACTGCTGATCACCGCGGACTGCGTGCCGTTCGCGTTCGCCGACTTCCACCGCCGGTTCCTGGATGGCCGGGCCGTGGCCGTGGCGTGTCCCAAGCTGGACAACACCGGCCCCCACTTCGCCAAGCTGATCCAGATCTTCAAGGACGCGGGCCTCGCGTCGGCCACGATCGTGCGCATGGAGGTGCCGTGCTGTGGCGGGCTGACCAACATGGTGGCCGAGGCCCGCAAGGAAGCCGGCTCGTCCGTTCCCCTGCGAGAAGTGGTGATCGGCCGGGGCGGCGACGTGCTCCAGGAGCAAGATCTGTCCTGATCTCCAACCCACGGGCCCGAGGAGCCCGGCGCATCACCACAAAGAGGAGGAACACCATGGCACCAAACCACGCACCACCCGGTCGGACCCGTTGGCTGGCAGCGGCGCTCGTGGGCGCCCTCGCACTGTTCGGGGTTCTCGGCCCGTCCTGGGCCGCCGAGAGCAACTGCATCCAGTGCCACCGCAAGGTGACCCCCAACATCGTCAAGGACTTCCTTTCCGGAGAGATGGGCAAGAGCGGCGAGGTGGACTGTTCCAACTGCCACGGGGACGGCCACCAGGGCGCGGACGACGTCGCCAACGTCAAGCTGCCCACCGAGAAGACCTGCGGACAGTGCCACGAGACCCAGCACGACCAGTACATGGCCGGCAAACACGCGCTGGGGTGGGTGGCCATGTCGGCGATGCCCACCAACCGCATCCAGCCCCACGCGTACATCCAGGGCCTCAAGGGGTGCGGCGGCTGCCACAAGGTGGGCGTTCGCACCGAGGAGCAGCGGGCCGCTTCTCGGTACGGCAGCCCGTGCGACTCGTGCCACACCCGGCACAAGTTCTCCAAGGCCGAGGCACAGAAACCCGAGGCGTGCCGCACCTGCCACATGGGGTTCGATCATCCCCAGTGGGAGATGTGGTCCGGTTCCAAGCACGGCGTGATCTACCAGACCGAGGGTGACACCGGCCGGGCGCCCAAGTGCCAGACCTGTCACATGCAGGACGGCGACCACCGGGTGATGACCGCCTGGGGGTTCCTGGCCCTGCGGCTGCCCGAGGACGATCCGGAGTGGATGGGCTACCGGGCCACGATCCTCAAAGGCCTGCACGTGCTCGACCCGGACGGCAACCCCACCGGCCGCCTCGACGTGGTCAAGGCTGGCAAGCTGGCCCGGCTGACCAGGGAGGAGTGGCAGGCCGAACGGGACCGGATGATCAAGGTGTGCACCCAGTGCCACTCCGAGTCCTACGCCAAGACCAACCTGGGCAACGCGGACCAGATGATCAAGGAGGCCGACAAGCTGATGGCCGAGGCCATCGAGATCGTGGCCGACCTGTACGAGCGCGGTATCATCGAGGCCCAGCCCGGCAAGGCAGCCTACCCGGACCTGCTCACGTTCTACGACGCGATAACGCCGATCGAGCAGACCCTGTACGTGATGTTCCTGGAGCACCGGATGCGGGCGTTCCAGGGCGCGTTCCACATGAACCCCGACTACGTCACGTGGTACGGCCTGGCCGAACTCAACAAGGACCTCGTCGAGATCAAGAGCGAGGCGAAGCAGATGATCCGGGAGAGTGAGCGCAAGCAGTAGCGGCGCCCGGACGAAGGGCGAAAACGGGGAGGTCCCACGGGGCCTCCCCGTTTTCTTCGGTTACCGGTTCCGGGGTCCAGCAACAGATCCCTGGCCGCCGGGGAAAGGCGGTCCGGCTGCCCGGCCGCCCACAGGAGGATGTGGGTGTCGAGCAGAAGCTTCACCGCCCCTCCCCCGTGAACACCTCCCGGATCTCGGCATCCCCCATCTCGTCGAAGTCGTCGGGTACGACGGTCTCGCCCGCCATGGACCCCAGACGCTGGCCAGCCCCGGGCCCGTCTTCGTACGGGATCACCTTGACCATCGGTTTGCCCGCCTTTGCGATGACAAACGCGTTACCCGCGGCCGCCTCGGCGACCAGCCGCGACAGATGGGTCTTGGCCTCGTGAATGTTGACAGAACGCACGTCGCCTCCCGGGTCCGGATCTAGTCCTGTTAGTCTAGTCCAGAGTTCGGAAACTCGTGACTCGTGACCCGTGACCTTGAACCTTGAACCTTCACCGTCAGTCGTCGCGCCCCCCGAGCATTCCCGACCGGACCAGGAAGTACAACAGCTGGGCCACCGCGGCCACGGCCGCGGCCACGTAGGTCAGGGCTGCCGCGGACAGCACCTGCCGGGCGCCCGGCAGTTCGTCCGGGGCGAGCACGCCGGTGCTTCCCAGGGCGGCCAGGGCCCTGCGGCTCGCGTTGAACTCCACGGGCAGGGTGACCAGCTGGAACAGGACGGCGGCCGAGAACAGGACCACCCCGAACTTGACGAGGCTCGTGGCCTGGAGCAGGAACCCCACCAGGAGCAGGGGCCAGGCCAGGTTCGACCCGATCTGGGCCACCGGGACCAGCGCGGACCGGGCCTGGAGGGGCGCGTACCCGGCCGCGTCCTGGAGGGCGTGGCCGGCCTCGTGGGCTGCCACGCCCACCGCGGCCAGGCTGGGCTTGCCGTACACGTCCGGGCTGAGGCGGAGCACTTTGCTCCGGGGATCGTAGTGGTCCGACAGGAACCCCTGGGCCGCCTCGATGCGCACCCCGGCCAGGCCGGCCGTGTCCAGGATAACCCGGGCGGCCTGGGCGCCGGTCAGGCCCCTGCGGTTGGCCATCTGGCCGTACTTGGCGAACGCGGACTTGACCCACATCTGGGCGACCACGGACAGGAGCAGGGCCGGCCCCACGAACAACAGGTACACGGGATCGAACAGCATCACCTCGGTTCACCTCCGGTCTGGTAGGGGAAGTCGTGCGGAAGGGCTACGATAAGTCCTGTTGGAGGGGTTGGCAACGGGGGGAGGACGGCCCCTACCGGTCGAACCACGCGGCCCGGTGCAGCAGGTCGGACGCGGGCAGCTTGCCCGCCCGGTACAGCCGGCAGTCCATGGTCTGGAACGCCACCCGGCCGGTGCCGTCGCCGGCCTGGAGGTGCACCCACAGCCGGTGGGACCCGAAGTCGCTCTTGAGGGTGCCCTCGCCCACCAGGAACGCCAGCATCAGCAGATCGGCTACGGTCCGGTCCGGGTCCCAGTCGAGCCACACCCGGATGTCCCACCGTCCCTCCCGGGACCGCTCAGTGTCCAGGGCCCGGACCACGTCACAGTCCCTCACGGGCAGGCCCATCTCGCTGGCCTGCCACTGGATCGTGTCCGCCATCTCCCCCAGCTTCCACGCGGTGGCCGGGAGCTTGTCCAGGGCGTCCCGTACCCGCGCCCGGGTGCGCAGGTCCAGGTCGGTGGCCGCGTTGACCGCCTGGGCGAACCGTTCGGCCACCCCCCCGACCTCGGCCTTCTCCCGGCTCCCGCTGGGCAGTACCACCCACGCGAGCACCGCGTGGATCGCCAGGCTCACCACCACGCACACGGCGAACAGCCGCCATTCGGTCCGCTCCATGCTGCGAAAGGCGCTTCGCATGGCTATCCTCACCCGCACCGGTGGCAAGCGACGGCCCGGGCCGTGCCGGTAGGTCGCAGCTCGGGCACCCGGTGGCCGCACGGCTCGAACCGGTCCGGACACCGGGGATGGAACGGGCACCCGGGCGGGGGGGCGATCGGGCTCGGCACGTCACCCTCCAGGACCCGCGGCTCCCG
>JAJRUI010000076.1 GCA_024277875.1 Deferrisomatales bacterium | reverse complement strand
TTGGACGGCGCCGAGGGGATCGCGATGATCACCTTGCGCGCGTGGTGCAACCGGGCGAGCCGGCGCAGGTCCCCGATCCGGCCCAGCACCGGAACCTCGTTGACGCGGGCGCCGATCTTGCCCGGGTCGTCGTCCAGGAACCCGACGACCCACAGGTTCATGTCCGGGTTCTGGCGGATCTCGTGCAGCAGCATGCGGCCGGCCATGCCCGCGCCCGCGATCAGCACCGGTTCGCCCCGCCGGTCCCGCAAGCGGGGCTGGCGCTCCAGGAACACCCGCCAGCCCAGGCTGCGGCCCATGATCAGGCCGTTCAGGAGCACCCAGTCCAGGATCGGGATGGTGCGGGAGTATGCCTGGAAGTGGGTGAAAAACAGGGTGACCACGGTCCCGGCCAGGCACGCCACGAACACGGCCTTGACGATGTGCACAAGGTCGGGGATGGACGCGTACCGCCACAGGCGGCGGTAGAACCCCGAAAAGAAGAAGAACGCGGGCTTCACCACCACGGCCACGGCCACGCCCAGGGCGAGCATGGACCGCTGGTCGGGCGGGATCGACCACTCGAACCGGATCAGGTAGGCGAGGACGAGGCTGAGCGCGACGAGGACGACGTCCACCGGCAGAAGGAACAGCCTGCGATACCGTTTCATGCAACTCCCCCACGAAGGATGTCCGGGAACAGGCCGGCCGGACCGGCCGCCCTCAGGGGCGAAACCCGTCCGGGACGCAGGGCTTTTACCAGAGAAAAAAGCCCCCGTCCAGCAACGGCCGGACGACGTTCGCCGGGTGGCGCCACGCGAGCCGGGCTCGGCACGTCCTCAATCCCTCCTCAATAAGCTGTTTTTGGCTTGGGTGTTGATGCTGACGGGCAGAGATCCTCATTGGGAGTCCAGGAAAAGGCGCTGTCCCCGGACATGTCCATCCCCATCGGCCCGGGGCGCGGGATGCTTGAGCGGATCGCGAACCTTTGCAGGAGCGTTTCGCCCGGGGGGGGGCAATAAACGACAGGGGATCCCAAACACGGCTCCCCGTTTGCCCCGCTCGCGTTCCGGGCAGGATAGCCGGCCGCGCGAGATCCGCAACCGGCCCAGCGGCCTGTGAGGTTTTAGACGCGCGAGTGCACGTTCCGGATTACCTCCACCACCCGCGCGAGGTCGGCGCCGGTCATCGCGGTGCCCGACGGCAGGCACAGACCCGCCTGGAACAGGCTCTCGCTCACCCCGCCGCCCACCGTACGGCAGCCCCTAAATACGGGCTGCAGGTGCATGGGTTTCCACAACGGGCGCGACTCGATGTTCTCGGCCTCCAGGGCGAGGCGCACGGCCTCCCGGTCGGCGCCGAACGCCTCCGGGGTTATCAGGATCACCGTCAGCCACCGGGTGCACACGCCGTACGGCGCTTCGGGCATGAACGCGATTCCGGGCAGATCGCCCAACGCCTCCCGGTAGAACGCGAAGATCCGCCGCTTCTGCTCGACCCGTTCGTCCAGCACCCGGAGCTGCCCCCGGCCGATCGCCGCCAGGATGTTGCTCATGCGGTAGTTGTACCCGATCTCGCTGTGCTCGTAGTGGGGCGCGGGGTCTCGGGCCTGCTGAGACAGGAAGCGGGCGTTCTCGACCAACTCGCGATCGTCGGACGCCAGCATCCCGCCGCCCGAGGTCGTGATGATCTTGTTCCCGTTGAACGAGAACACGGCCGCGCGGGCCCCCTTGCCGGCGTGACGCCCCTTGTACCGAGCGCCCAGGGCCTCGGCCGAGTCCGTGACCGCCGGCACCCCGTACGGGGCGCACACCGCCAGGATCCGGTCCAGGTCGCACGACTGGCCATACAGATCGGTCGGGACCACCGCCTTGGGCCGTCTCCCCCGCCGTTTGCATCCGGCCAACTCCTCGGCGAGCAGGTCCGGGTCCATGTTCCAGGTTTGCCGATCGGAATCGATGAAAACCGGCGTGGCCCCCTGGTACACCGCGGGGGTCGCGCTGCCGATGAAGGTCAGGGTGGAGAGAAACACCTCGTCACCCGCGCCGACGCCCAGGTGCCGCAATGCCAGGTGCAGGGCCGCAGTGCCGCTGGCGACCGCCACCGCGTGTGACAAGCCCGTGTATTCGGTGAACTCCTGCTCGAACGCGTCCACCATCGGACCTACCGGCGCGATGTAGTTCGAGGCGAACGCCTCTTGGACGAGTTGCTGCTCTTCCCCGGATATGTGGGGAGGAGAGAGAAAAAGTCGAGGCTTGTTCATCCTGGTTCGTCGCTCCTGCTCAAGTCCCTTTGCCGGCTCGCAGCACCACCTCGGCGGGCACTCCCACGGCCGTTGCGCCGGCAGGAACGTCCCGGACCACGGCGGCGCCGGCCGCCACGGTAGCCCACGCCCCCACGGTGGTTCCGGGGAGTACAGCGGAGCCGATACCCAACAAAACCCCCTCTTCCAGACCGACTCCTCCGGCCAGATGGGACCCGGGCGCCGCGTGGACGTAATCGCCAAGCCTGCAGTCGTGGTCGATGGTAGCGCCCGTATTGACGATCACGTGGTCGCCGATCACCGTGTCGGGTTGGACCACCGCCCCGGGTCGAGACCATGATCGCGTTGTCCACGGCC
>JAJRUI010000001.1 GCA_024277875.1 Deferrisomatales bacterium | reverse complement strand
CGTGGTCACCCTGTTTTTCACCCACTTCCAGGCATACTCCCGCACCATCCCGATCCTGGACTGGGTGCTCCTGAACGGCCTGATCATGGGCCGCAGCCTGGGCTGGCGGGTATTCCTGGAGCGCCAGCCCCGCTTGCGGGACCGGCGGGGCGAACCGGTGCTGATCGCGGGCGCGGGCATGGCCGGCCGCATGCTGCTGCAGGAGATCCGCCAGAACCCGGACATGAACCTGTGGGTCGTCGGGTTCCTGGACGACGACCCGGGCAAGATCGGCGCCCGCATCAACGAGGTTCCGGTGCTGGGCCGGATCGGGGACCTGCGCCGGCTCGCCCGGTTGCACCACGCGCGCAAGGTGATCATCGCGATCCCCTCGGCGCCGTCCAAGCTGATCCGCAAGGTGGTGCGCCAGTGCCACGACGCCGGGCTCGAGGTGCAGACCTTGCCCGCGATCACGGACATGCTCGACCCGAAACGGCTCGCGGCCCAGCTTCGGGACGTGAACCTGGAGGACCTGCTCGGCCGGGACCCGGTGCGGCTGGACTCGGACGCGATCGCCGCGTACCTGGCCGGCCGCCGCGTGCTGGTGACGGGCGCGGGCGGATCGATCGGGAGCGAGCTGTGCCGCCAGGTGGCCCGGTTCCGGCCGCGGGAGCTGTTCTTGTTCGAGGTGGCCGAAACGCCGCTCCACGAGATCCAGCTGGAACTGGAGCGGGACCACCCGGAGCTGGCCGTGACCCCGGTGCTGGCCGACGTGCGGGACCGCCAGCAGGTGGCCGAGGTTCTGGAGACCGCCCGTCCCCACGTGGTGTTCCACGCCGCGGCGTACAAGCACGTGCCCATGATGGAGTACTACCCGGTGGAGGCGGTCAAGACCAACGTGCTGGGTACCCGCAACGTGGCCGAGGCCGCGGGCGAGGCCGGGGTGGAGCGGTTCGTGATGATCTCCACCGACAAGGCCGTGAATCCCACCAATGTGATGGGGGCGACCAAGCGGGTGGCCGAGATGCTGGTCCGGTGCCAGGGGGAACGGTGTGACACCGAGTTCGTCACGGTCCGGTTCGGCAACGTTCTCGGCTCGAACGGCAGCGTGGTGCCCCTGTTCCGGGAGCAGATCCAGCGGGGCGGCCCGGTGACCGTGACCCACCCGGACGTGATCCGCTACTTCATGACGATCCCCGAGGCGGCCCAGTTGGTGCTCCAGGCGGGCAGCATGGGCCTGGGGGGCGAAATCTTCCTGTTGGACATGGGCGAGCCGGTGAAGATCGTGGACCTGGCCCGGGACCTGATCCGCCTGTCCGGACTGGAGCCGGACGAGGACGTCCCGATCGCGTTCACCGGTCTGCGGCCCGGGGAGAAGCTGTTCGAAGAACTCCTGACCTCGGGCGAGGGCATCAAGCCCACCCGCCACGAGAAGATCCTGATCGCGGACGCCCGCGGCGCCGACGCCCGGACGCTCGACCGCCACGTCCAGGAACTGATCTTCTGCGTGCGCAAGGGCAGCGGCGACCTGGCCGTGCAGAAACTCCAGGAGATCGTGCCCGAGTACCGCCCCCAGCGGCCCGACCAGGCCGTGGTGCGGCTGCACCCCTCGGCGATCACGGCGGGGGAGTGACAAAGGCAGGTCCAAGGCTCAAGGTTCGGTGACTGGTGACTGGTGACTCGTGACCGGGAACCCCGAACCCCGAACCTCTCCCCCCGCCTTGCCCCTCCTCCCGACCGACCGTAGAATGGACGCTCCCCAGCCCGTGCGGGAGTCCCCTGATGGCCATTCCAGACCGAATCAAGACACACCGGCGAACAGAGGAGCAAAAAGGGGAGATCCTTCGGGCCCTTTCCGAGGCCCTCCGCAGGCACGAAGAGATCGTGTTCGCCACGGTCCACGGGTCGTTCCTCGCGGAAGGCCCGTTTCGCGACCTCGACATCGGGCTCTACCTGGACCGGACCCCGGACTGCCCGGTGATCCTGTACGAATTACGAACGGAGCAGGAACTCGAAGCCGCGCTCCAGGCCGGTTTCCCGCTGGACGTCCGCGTGTGCAACAAAGCCCCGATCGCGTTCCAGTTCCATGTGCTTCGGGGTCAACTGCTGCTGGACCGGGATCCGGACTTTCGAGCCGAGATCACCGCCTATGTCTTGTCCCGATACTTCGACATCAAACCGGTCCTCGACCATTTCGCCCGGGAGGCGTTCGGCCGTGAGTCTCGAACCTGAACGGATCCGCGCAAAACTCGGGGACATTGCCCGGTCGGTGGAACGGTTGCGGGCGCTCCACGCGCTTGGTCGCGATGCGTTCCTGAAAGACCCGGACAGCCAAGACATTGCCCGGTCCCGCTTGCTCACCGCCATTGAAGCTGCCCTCAACATCTGCTACCACGCCAGCGCCAAACGTTTGGGCCAGGTGCCCGAAGAGTATGCCCAGTGTTTTCTCCTGCTCGGACAGGGGGGGCTGTTGTCCAAAGAGTTGGCCAACCGCCTGGCACTGATGGCCCGGTTCCGAAACCGATTGGTTCACCTGTATTGGGACGTCGACTACGGGCTGGTGTACGACTTTCTACCCGAGGCGATCCGAGACCTGGAGGAGTACGCCTCGGCCGCCTCTAACTGGCTGTAACACCGACAAGCGGTTCGTGACTCGTGATCGGGGATCGGGGACGTCGAACGACGAACACTTGAACCCCGAACCCCGTCCTTGTCTTGCCTTCGATTCAAACATGTGCTTCAATCATGCGATTGAAGCACCTTTTTGACTCCGAGGCCCCCATGTCCCGTCCCGACACCAAGCAGCGCCTGCTGGACGCGGCCGAGCGGCTGTTCGCCCGGCAGGGGTTCCACGCGACCCCCCTGCGGGACATCACGGCCGAGGCCGGGGCCAACGTGGCTGCGGTGAACTACCACTTCGGCTCCAAGGAAGGGATGATCGAGGCCGTGCTGGCCCGGCGCCTCGGGCCCCTGAACGAGGAGCGCCGGGAGCGGATCGAGGCCGTGCTCCGGGCCGCCCGGCAGCGCGGCGGCCGGCCCGAGGTGGCCGAGGTGCTCCGGGCGTTCGTGGAGCCCACTTTCCGGCTGCTGGAGCAGGGTCCCGGCGGCCAGAACTTCGCAGTGCTGGTGGGCCGGGTGCTGGCCGAGCCCGACCCGAGCCTGCGCGCCCCGTTCCTGCGGCTGGTGGCCCCCACCTTCCGGTTCCTGTACCAGGCCCTGTGCGAGGCCCTGCCGCACCTGGACCCCGGCGTGGTGTTCTGGCGGGTCAACTCCGCCCTCGGCGCCATGGGCCACACCCTGCGGTGGACCGGTGGCCTCGGGGCGGAGATCGGCCGATCGTCGCTGCCCCCGGGCGTGGACCCGTCGCCCGGCACCGAGACCCAGACCGACCGGCTCGTGGCGTTCATCGCGGCCGGGATGGAGGCGCCGTGAACGGCCGGGCGGGCGTGCTGGCCGTGGCCGTGGCCGTGGCCGTGGCCGGGTGCGCGGTGCACCGGTCCCGGGTGGACGACGCGGCTGTTGCGGTGCCCGAGGGGTACGCCGAGACGGCCGAAGCCCCGGCCGCCCCGGCCCCGGCCGACCGGTGGTGGACCCGGTTCCGGGACCCGGCCCTGGACGGCCTGCTGGCCGAGGCGTTCGAAGGCAATCCGGAGCTGGAGCGGGCGTACGCGCGGCTCGACCAGGCCCGGGCCGTGGCCCGGATCGCGGGCGCGGCCCGGCTGCCCCAGGTGGACGTGGACGGCCAGGCCAGCCGCGCCCGCCAGCCGGGCCTCGTGGAGGACACGGTGACCACCGACTACCGGCTGTCGGTGGCGGCCAGTTACGAGGTGGACCTGTGGCGCAAGCTGGACGCCCGCACCCGGGCGGCCCGGGCCGAGGTGCTGGCGTCCCGGGAGGCGGTGCTCGCCCTGTACCTGTCCCTGTCGGCCGAGACGGCGGACCTGTACTACCTGCTGGTGGAGCAGCGGGCCCAGATGGCCCTGGTGGACCGGACGATCGCGTCGTTCGAGGACGCCCTGGACCGGGTGGAGCGCCGGTACCGGGCCGGCCTGGTGCCCGCCCTGGACGTGTACCAGGCCCGCCAGAACCTGGCCGCGGCCCGGGCCGTGCGGCCGCCCCTGGAGGCGGCCGAGGCTCGGGCCCGTCACGCCCTGGCCGTGCTGCTCGGCCGGTTCCCGGACCCGGCCGTGGGCGGCGACCGGGCCGCCCTGCCCGCCCCGCCCCCGGTGCCGCCGGTGGGCGTCCCGGCCTCGCTGGTGACCCGCCGGCCGGACGTTCGGGCCGCGCTGGCCCGCCTGGAGGCCCAGGACGCCCGGGTGGCCGCGGCCGTGGCCGACCGGTTCCCATCCCTGCGGATCGGGGGCACCTACGGCACCCTGCGCACCGCGTTCGAGATGGGCACGGTCAGCGGCATCTTCTGGAATCTGCTCGCGAACCTCACCCAGCCGGTGTTCGACGCGGGCCGCAGGAAGGCCGAGGTGGCGCGCAGCGAGGCCGCGTTCCGGGAGGCGGCGGCCGCGTACCGGAAGGCCGTGCTCGTGGCGGTGCGCGAGGTGGAGGACGCGATCGCGGCGAACCGGGCCACCGAGGCCCGGATCGACCGGCTGGGCCGCGTGGTCCGGGCCACCGAGGCCGGCCTGGACGCGGCGGCCCAGCGCTACCAGCAGGGGCTGTCGGACTACCTGCCGGTGCTCAACGCCCAGGCCCGGCTGTTCGACGCCCGGCGCCAGCTGCTGGCCGCCCGGCGCCAGCTGTTGGCCGACCGGATCAGCCTGGTGCGGGCCCTGGGGGGCGACTGGATGGCCGAGGAGTTGGACCGCAGGGCCGAGAAGGAAGTGGCCCGGGAGAGGCGTTAGGAGACCATGCGCGCACTGCGACTGCTCGTGAAGATCACGCTGCCCCTGGCCCTGGTGGCGGCCGGGGTGCTGGGGATGCGGTACCTGGCCGCCAGCCGCCCGCCGCCGCGCAAGGTAGTCCAGGAGGACCGGGGCCCCCTGGTGGACGCGGTGACGGCGCGCGCCGGCAGCCGCCGGGTCCGGGTGCGGGCCACGGGCACGGTGCAGCCGTGCCGGGAACTGGGCCTCACCTTCCAGGTCGGGGGGCGGGTGGTCCGGGTGTCGCCCAACCTGGTGGCCGGCGGGTTCTTCCGGCAGGGGGAGGAGCTGCTCGCGATCGAGGCCGCGGACTACGAGCTGGCCGTGGCCCGGGCCCGGGCCGGCCTGGTCCAGGCCCGGTACGAGCTGGTCCGGACCGAGAGCCAGGCCCGGGTGGCCCGGGAGGAATGGGAGCGGCTCGGTCTGGACAGCCCCCCGCCCAACCCCCTGGTGCTGTACGAGCCCCAACTCGAGAACGCCCGCGCCGGGGTGGCTGCGGCCGAGGCCGCAGTGGCGCGGGCCGAACTGGACCTGGAGCGCACCGTGATCCGGGCGCCCCTGAACGGCCTGGTGCGCACGGAGCGGGTGGAGGTGGGCCAGGTGGTCCGGGCCGGGGAGGCCGTGGCCACGGTGGTGGGCACGGACGCGGCCGAGGTGGTGGTGCCGCTGGCAGCCCAGGACCTCCGGTGGCTCCGGGTCCCGCGCGCCGGCAGCGGCCGGCAGGGCTCCCGGGCCGTGGTGCGGCTGGACGCGGCGGGCGCCCCGGCCGAGTGGACCGGCCGGGTGGTCCGGGCCCTGGGCGAGGTGGACCCCCGGGGCCGGATGACCCGGGTGGTGGTGCTGGTGCCGGACCCGTGCGGCCTGGAGAGCGGGCGCGCCGGGCCCGTGCTGGAGCTGGGCGCGTTCGTCGACGTGGTCCTGGACGGACCGGTGCTGGACCGGGTGGTGGTGCTGCCCCGGCGGGCCGTGCGGGACGGGGACACCGTGTGGACGGTGTCGGGCGACGGCCGGCTGGAGGTCCGGCGGATCGAGATCGCGCGCCGCCAGGATGACGAGGTGTTCGTGCGCTCGGGGGTGCCCGAGGGCAGCCGGGTGGTGGTGTCGGCCCTGCCCGGAGCGGTGGCCGGGCAGCGGGTACGGGTGGCCCCAGGGGCCGGAGAGGACCGGCCGTGAGGGGAGCGGTCCGGTGGATGGCGGGCAACCACGTTGCCGCCAACCTGCTGATGCTCGTGCTGGTGGTGGGCGGCGCGGTCAAGGTGCTGTCGATCAAGCAGGAGGTGTTCCCCGAGATCTCCCTGGACCGGGTTCGGGTGTCGGTGGCCTACCCCGGGGCGGGGCCGGCCGAGGTCGAGGAGGGGATCCTGCTCCAGATCGAGGAGAACCTCACCGGCGTGGACGGGATCGAGACCCTCCAGGCGGTGGCGGTGGAGGGCCTGGGCACGGTCACGGCCGAACTCGAGACCGGCGCCGACCCGGACCGGGTGCTCCAGGACATCAAGAGCGAGGTGGACCGGATCACCACGTTCCCCGAGGACGCCGAGAAGCCCGTGATCGCCAAGCTCCTGAACCGGCGCGAGGTGATCTCGGTGGCGGTGTACGGCGACGTGCCCGAACGGGCCCTGCGCGAACGGGCCGAGGCGATCCGGGACGACCTGCTCGCCCTGCCCCAGATCACCCAGGTGAGCCTGAGCGGGGTGCGGCCGTACGAGATCTCGGTGGAGATCCCCGAGGAGAACCTGCGGCGGTACGGCCTGACCCTGGAGGGGGTGGCGGCCCGGCTGCGCCGGGCGTCCCTGGACCTGCCCGGTGGCACCATCAAGACCCGGGGCGGCCAGATCCTGCTCCGCACCAAGGAGCGCCGGTACTGGGGGCAGGAGTACGCGGACCTGGCGCTCCTGACGGCCCCGGACGGCACCCGGGTGCGCCTGGGGGACATCGCCCGGGTCCGGGACACGTTCCGGGAGACCGACACCTCGGCCCGGTTCGACGGCCTGCCCGCGGCCATGGTCCGGGTGTACCGGGTGGGCGACCAGAAGCCGCTCGAGATCTCCGACCTGGTCAAGGGATACGTGGCCGAACACGAGGCGGGCCTGCCCCCCTCCCTGCACCTGGCCACCTGGTACGACCGGTCGGAGCTGTTCCGGAGCCGGCTGGACCTGCTGCTCCGGAACGCGCGGATCGGGCTGGTGCTGGTACTCCTGACCCTGGGGCTGTTCCTGGAGATCCGGCTGGCCCTGTGGGTGATGCTGGGCATCCCGATCTCGGTGCTCGGCGCCCTGTTCGTGATGCCCGTGCTCGGCGTGTCGATCAACATGATCTCGCTGTTCGCGTTCATCCTGGCCCTGGGCATCCTGGTGGACGACGCGATCGTGGTGGGCGAGAGCATCTACGCCCACCGGGAGCGGGGCAAGTCGCTTCCCGAGGCAGCGGTGGACGGCGCCCTGGACGTGGCCGTGCCCGTGGTGTTCTCGGTGCTGACCACGGTGGTGGCGTTCCTGCCCCTGGTGTTCGTGACCGGGATGATGGGCAAGTTCATCCGGGTGATCCCCCTGGTGGTGATCTCGCTGCTGCTGGTGTCCCTGGTGGAGTCCCTGTTCGTGCTGCCGGCCCACCTGGCCGGGGGCCGGCCCCGCAAGAAGCCCCGGGGGCTGCTGGGCGCGATCGAGTGGGTCCGGAGCGGGTTCGGCCGGGGCCTCGCCTGGTTCATCGGCAGGCCGTACCGGTGGTTTCTGTCCGCGTGCCTGCGCAACCGGTACACCACCCTGGCCGCGGGGGTGGCTGCCCTGCTCCTGACGGTGGGCCTGGTGAAGGGCGGCGTGGTGCGGTTCGTGTTCCTGCCCAAGGTGGACGGCGACGTGGTGACCGCGGTGCTCCGGATGCCCGAGGGCACGCCGGTGGAGGAGACCGCGCGCATCCAGCAACGCCTCGTGGAGAAGGCCCAGGAGGTGGTGGCCGAGATCGACCGGGCGCGGCCCGGCAAGCCGTCGGTGCTGCGCAACATCTACGCCCTGGCCGGGGGCACCCTGGCCGGGGGCGGTCCGGTGTCGGTGACCAGTTCGGCGTCGAACCTCGCGGACACGGCGGTGTTCCTGGTGGGCAGCGAACACCGGGGCATCTCGTCCACCGAGGTGGCCAACCGGTGGCGCGCCGCCGTGGGCGAGATCGCCGGGGCCGAGGCCCTGACGTTCAAGTCGAGCCTGATGCGCCTGGGTGCGAACATCGACGTGCAGCTGGCCCACGAGGAGTTCGGGGTGCTGGCCCGGGCGTCCGACGCCCTCAAGGCGGCCCTGGCCCGGTACCCGGGGGTGGGGGACATCACCGACTCGTACACCCAGGGCAAGCGGGAGCTGAAGCTGCGCCTCAAACCCGCGGCCCGGGCGCTGGGGGTCACCGAGGAGGACCTGGGCCGGCAGGTGCGCGCCGCGTTCTACGGCGCCGAGGCCCTGCGCCTGCAACGGGGCCGCAACGAGGTGCGGGTGATGGTGCGCTACCCCGAGGCCGACCGCCGGAGCCTGGCCGACCTGGAGAACCTGCGCATCCGCACCCCGGACGGGGGCGAGCTGCCCCTGGCCGACGCCGCCGAGATCCTCCGGGGCCGGGGGTTCAGCGAGATCCGGCGCACCGACCGCAAGCGGGTGGTGGACATCACCGCGGACGTGGACGAGAACAGGGCCAACGCCCAGGAGATCCTGGCCGACCTCAAGGGCGGGATCCTGGCGAGGCTCACCCGGGACTTCCCCGGGCTCACCTACTCCCTGGAGGGCGAGGAGAAGGAGCGGCGCGAGTCCCTGGCCAGCATGAAGGACGGGTTCGTGCTCGCCCTGGTGGGCATCTTCGCCCTGCTCGCGGTGTCGTTCCGGAGCTACAGCCAGCCGCTCTTGATCATGGCCGCGATCCCGTTCGGGGTGGTGGGCGCGGTGCTCGGCCACGTGATCATGGGCTATGACCTGAGCATCCTGAGCCTGTTCGGGGTGGTGGCCCTGGCCGGAGTGGTGGTGAACGACTCCCTGCTGCTGATCGACCGGGCCAACACCGCGCTGAGGGACGGCCTGCCGCCGGCCCAGGCCGTGGTGGAGGCGGCCGTGCGCCGGTTCCGGCCGATCCTGCTCACGTCGCTGACCACGTTCTTCGGGCTGACGCCAATGATCCTGGAGACGAGCGTACAGGCCCAGTTCCTGATCCCGATGGCGATCAGCCTGGCGTTCGGCATCCTGTTCGCCACCGGGATCACCCTCGTGCTGATCCCGGCCCTGTACCTGGCCCTGGAGGACCTGAAACGCGTGTCCGGCCTGCGCCCGACCCACGGCCCGTCCGTCCCCCCGCAGCCCCGGGACCCCGAGCCGTCCGCCGGGTGAAAGCGGCCCGGACCGCTTGCGCCCGGCCACCCGTTGCGCTAAGAACGCACCACGGCCCGGCGTTCCACAACAACCTGTGGACAACTTGTGGACCGGGCTGTGGACACGGCCGGTTTCCCCCAGCGGGTCCGGCCCGGAGCCGTCTTTGCACAACGATTGTGCATGGCACAAAACATCCATGATATCACATACTTACACTAAAACACCGTAATTCCGGGCATCTGCGCCGACGGCCGGGACCGGACCGTCCGTCTATCAACAGCCGCCGATCGCGCGCATCCCCCGCAGGGACGCGCCGTTGCGCCCCGGGCGCGCTGAAAAAAGGAGAGCGAGGATGGTCAAGATCACCTATCACGGCCACGCGTGTTTTCTGCTGGACTCGGGCACCCACCGGGTGCTGATCGACCCGTTCCTGACCGGCAACCCGAACGCCCGGGTCGGGCCAGACGCGTTCGACGACCTCGGCGCCGTGCTCGTGACCCACGGCCACCCGGACCACGTGGGGGACGCGGTGGAGATCTCGAAACGCACGGGCGCGCCGATCGTGGCGCCGTTCGAACTGGCCATGTTCTGCCAGCGGCGGGGGGCCAGCGTGCACCCGATGCACATCGGGGGCGGGCACGGGTTCGAGTTCGGCCGGGTGAAACTGACGATCGCCCACCACGGGTCGGCGTTCGTGGACAAGACCACCGAGTACACGGGGAACCCGTGCGGGTTCCTGGTGGACCTGGGCGGCAAGCGGTTCTACCACGCCGGGGACACGGGCCTGTTCTACGACATGAAGCTGATCGGCGAGGACGCCCCGATCGACGTGGCGTTCCTGCCGATCGGGGACAACTTCACCATGGGCCCGGAGGACGCGGCCCGGGCGGCCGAACTGCTCCGGCCGCGGGTCGCGGTGCCGATGCACTACGCCACGTTCGACGTGCTGGTGCAGGACCCGTCCGGCTTCGCGGCCCTGGCCGCGGACCGGGGCGTGGAGGTGGCGGTGCTCGGGTTCGGCGAGACCCGGGAGTTCGCGTAGCAGCCGGCGGATCCGCGGTTGCCCGGCCTGCGGCGTTCGGGGTAAGGTAGGCACCGGGGCGGCCGCCGGAACGCGGCAGCCGGCCCCGGCCCCGCTTCCTCCTGGGCGCGCTCGGCGCCCGTTTCCAGACGGACACGACCCGGCATGGATCCCACCGCTCCCAAGGCCAGCCACAGGAAGATCGCGATCGACCCGGAGGCGGCCCGCCTGCTGGCCACGGGCGAGGTGGCCCGGGATATCGACCGGGCGGGCCAGCCCAACTTCCTGGTGCCGGTGCCCGACCTGGAGCGGGCCCGGGACGCCGAACTGGGGATCGAGGTGGAACTGCGGGACGGCGGCTCGGTGGCGCTGGCCCTGCTGCTGTACGACATCCCTTCCGAGCCAGTGGGGTACGACCTCGTGTTCGACCCGGCCGACCCCGGGGACCTCCGGTTCCTGCAGGCGTTCCTGGACACGGCCCAGTTCCGGGTGCACCCGTGCGCGGCCGGGGACGGCGGGTGGACGGTGGGCCCGGCGCAGACGTACCGGCTGCCCCCGAGCGCCCTCCTGCAGCTCAAGGCGTTCTCGATGCGGTGGAACCGTCCGGCGGAGGCACCAGCCCCGGAGCCCCCGCCGGACGCGGCCGAACCCCCGGCCCCGGCCCGGCCCGCCACGAGCGGCCCGGACCCCCGGGACACGGTGATCCGGAAGCTCAAGGAACAGGCCGAGGCCCTGCGGGCCCAGGTCCGGGAGCGGGACAAGCGGATCATCGAACTCGAGGACGAGCTCCACGAGATCAAGAGCCGGGGCCGCACCTACCGGCTGTCCGGCGACCGCAAGCCGTGGTGGAAGCCGTTCCCGTGACCAAAAACCCTTGAGGTTTGGGAGCCGGCGTGGTAGAAGACCCCTCTTTTCGTGCGAACGCCCTCCCGGAGGAACCGATATGGCCAGGAAATGCGAGATCTGCGGCAAGGGCCCCGTGCGGGGCATGCACGTGAGCCACGCCCACAACCGCAACAAGCGCGTGCTCTACCCCAACCTGCACACGGTGCGGGCCCGGGTGGGGGGCGGCAACAAGCGGATCAAGGTGTGCACCCGCTGCCTGCGTTCCAATAAGGTGGAGAAGGCGGCGTAGGCGCCGCCCGTCACCCCCCCCGACCAAAACGGCCGAGGCGTTCGCCTCGGCCGTTGCTGTCAGCTGTTATAGGGACCTTCAAAAGTATTACCGCACGCCCCCAGGGCGGCGCCCGGTTCCGGCCGGGTGCGATGGCAGCACCCGATCGCCGCGCGAGGGTGCCCGGCAGCAACGCCGTAGGCCCTGGAAGGCGGTGTGTCGAGCCCTGGCGGCGCGCCAGACGTCCCGGTGCGCGGCGAGCCGAGGGGCCGCACCCGGCGCTCCACCGGGCCCCACCCCGAACAGCCCCAAAAAAGAGAGAAACCGGCAAAACTTTCGTTCAGCTGTCAGCTGTCAGCGGTCAGGCGATGCAGGTTCTGCGTTTTGAGTCGTGGGTTACCGGTCACCGATCACCGGTTACCTCGAACCTCGAACCGGCTTCATCCCATCACCAACAGCTTGACCGCGAACGCGATGACGGCGGCGGTGACCACGGCCTTGACCCACCGGTGGCCCTTGAGCACGGTCAGGCGCACCCCGAGCTGGCTGCCGGCCACGGTGCCCGCGGCCAGGGCCAGGCCCAGGTCCCACACCACCTTGTCCTGCCACGCGAAGATGGCCAGGGACAGGGCGGTGTAGATCAGCACGCTCAGCACCTTGACCGCGTTGCCCCGCACCAGGTCCAGGCCGGCCAGGGTGGTGGTGGCCAGGATCAGGAACCTCACCCCGGCCTGGACGAACCCGCCGTAGATCCCCACCAGGAAGAACCCCGCGGCCAGGGGCGCCACCCGGGGCCGCTCTCCCGCCTCCAGCAGGCGGCGGCCCTTCTTGAGCGGATCCCACAGGGTCCACAGGGTGACCCCGATCATGAGCAGCGCGAGCACGTTGCGAAACGCGTCCTCGCCGATACGCACGGCAGCCCAGGTGCCCAGGGCCGCGCCGAAGGTGGCGGGCACGGCGGCCCACACCACGTACCGCCAGTCGAGCACCCGGTGGCGGTTGAACCCCCACACCGCGGCCACGTTCTGCAGGAAGATGCCGACCCGGTTGGTGCCGTTGGCCACGGTGGGCGGCAAGCCCAGGAAGATCAGGATCGGCAGGGTCAGGAACGAGCCGCCGCCGGCGATCACGTTGAGGGTGCCGGCCACCAGGCCGGCGCCGAACAGTACCAGGTACGAGCCCACGGGCGCCTCCGGGAACGGGGAGTGGCCCCGGGCCGGACGCGCCGGGGCGGTTCTTCCTTTGTCGCCGATCCGGCGGCCCCGCGTCAAGCCGCGGCGGTTGGTGCGGCCCGGCCGCCTCTGCTAGACTCGGCCCGCGCACGCCCGTGGCCCCGACCGGAGGACGCCCATGTTCGACACCGTCCGGGAGTGGTTGGCGTCGGTGGACTGGAACGCCCTGTTCGCCAACGTGACCAACGACAAGCTGATCGCCCTGTTCACCCACCCGTACGGCATGGCGGGCCTGGGCGCATTGCTGGTGGTGTCCCTCGTGCTCAAGTGGCGGGTGACGTTCGCGGTTCTCGCCGGCGCCCTGGCCCTGAGCTTCGTGGTCCGGTCCACCGTGGCCGGCCCCCAGTCGGGCCCGAACAAGAACATCCTCCTGCTGAGCGGGGGCGCGGTGGTGGTGGGCGCGTTCCTGATCTACTGGCTGTTCATCCGCGATGAGTGACGCGGCGGGCCGGGTCGGCCTCACCACCACGATCCCGGTGGAGGCGGTCTTCGCGGCCGGGCGGGTGCCGGTGGACCTGAACAACGCGTTCATCACCGCCCCGGACCGGCGGGCCCTGGTGGAGCAGGCGGAGACCGCGGGGTTCCCGGCCAGCACCTGCGGCTGGATCAAGGGGATCTACTCTGCGGCCCACCGGGCCGGGGTGGAGGCCGTGGTCGGGGTGATGTCGGGGGACTGCTCCAACACCCAGGCCCTGGTGGAGATCTGGCAGTACTAGGGGCTTGCCACGATCCCGTTCGCGTACCCGTACGACCGCGACCGCGCCGCCCTGTCGGCCGAGATCGACCGGCTGTGCGAGCGCCTGGGAACGACCCGGGCCGAGGCAGAAGCGCAGAAGGCGCGGCTCGACGCGGTGCGGGCCCGGGCTCTGGAGGTGGACCGGCTCACCTGGGAGGAAGACCGGGTCACTGGCGCCGAGAACCACCTGTGGCTGGTGTCGGCCAGCGACTTCGAGGGGGACCCGGACGCGTACGCGGCCCGCCTGGACGCGTTCCTGGACGAGGCACGGACCCGGCCGGCGCTGGCCGGGCCGGTGCGCCTGGGGTACGTGGGGGTGCCGCCGATCGTGGAGGGGTTGTACGGGTTCCTGGAGTCCCTGGGCGCCCGGGTAGTGTTCAACGAGACCCAGCGCCAGTTCTGCCTGCCGTACCCGGACCTGCCCCTGGACGAGGCCTACCGCCGGTACACCTACCCGTACGACGTGTTCGGCCGGGTCGAGGACATCCGGCGGGAGATCGCCCGGCGCCGGATCCACGGGATCGTGCACTACGTGCAGGCGTTCTGCTTCCGGCAGATGGAGGACATGATCCTCCGGAAGACCGTCGGGGTGCCAGTGCTCACCCTGGAGGGGGACCGGCCGATGGCGGTGGACGCCCGCACCCGCACCCGGCTCGAGAGCTTCGTCGAGATGCTCCAGGGGGTGGGATGAGCGCCGGCAGCACCAACCTGGAACGCCGGATCCTGCGCAGGGCCGGCCAGGCCGTGGTGCGCTACGGCATGATCGAGGACGGGGACCGGGTGCTGGTGGCCCTGTCCGGGGGCAAGGACTCGTGGACCCTGCTCCACTGCCTCCACGCCCTGCGCCGCCGGGCGCCGGTGCGGTTCGAGGTGGTCGCGGTGACGGTGCAGCCGGGCTTTCCCGGGTTCGACACCGGCCCGATCGAGGCCTACTGCCGGGCCAGGGGGTACGCGCACTTCACGGAGCCGTCCCGGATCTACGAGATCGTGGAGGCCAGGCGGGACCCGGCGTCGAGCTACTGCTCGTTCTGCGCCCGGCTCCGGCGGGGGGTGCTGTACGGGGTGGCCCGGCGGGAGGGGTGCGACAAGATCGCCCTCGGCCACCACGCCGACGACCTGATCGAGACCCTGCTGCTCAGCCAGTTCTTCACCGGGGAGATCAAGAGCATCCCGCCGGTGCTCCAGGCCGAGGACGGCGAGAACGTGGTGATCCGGCCCCTGTGCCGGGTGTTCGAGACCGACATCCGCGCGTTCGCGGCGGCCCGCGGGTTCCCGGTGGTGTGCTGCGGGTGCCCGGTGTGCGGCACCCAGCAGAAGCGCAAGCAGGTCAAGGCGCTGCTCGGCCGGCTGGAAGCCGAACACCCGGGGATCAAGGCGAGCATGCTGTCGAGCCTGGGACGGGTGCGCCACGGATACCTGCTGGACCCGGAGAACCGGCACCGCCGCCACGGGCTGGCCGGGCAAGGCCGGGCCGGAGCAGTTTTCGCCTCCGAGCGTTGACATTTCACCGCAGGACCGCCCCCGGCCCCCGGCCGATCGCCCCGCCCGGCCCGGCAGGGGCTGGGCCGGTTCTTGCATCCCGCAGGCAGGTTCGCCGATACTCTGACCGCGTCCGTTCATCTAGAAAAGGGAGGATTCTGGGATGAGGCCCTACTTCGAGAAGATGGCCGACTTCGGCCAACCCCTGACCGATCGCCAGGCCCAGGCGGCCAAGGAGAGCCTGGAGGAGATCCGCAAGGTCCTGGACGCGCTCGAGGCCGAGCAGGAGCGGATCCGCAACGAGGGCATCCCCGACGAGCGCGTGCACAAGCGCGGCCAGCTCACCGTGTGGGAGCGGATCCAGTACCTGGTGGACCCGGGTACCTGGTGCCCCCTGCACACCCTGTACGACCCCAAGGAGAACGCGTTCGGCACCACGGGCGTGATGGACGGCATCGGCCGGATCTCGGGCAAGTGGGCCGTGATCATCGGGTTCAACAACAAGGTGATGGCCGGTGCGTGGATCGCCGGCCAGTCCGAGAACATCCTGCGGGTCACCGACCTGGCCAAGCGGCTCAACGTGCCCCTGGTGTGGCTGGTGAACTGCAGCGGCGTGGACCTGCCCAACCAGGAGCAGGTGTACCCGGACCGGCGGGGCGGCGGCGCCACGTTCTTCCGCCACGCAGAACTCCAGAAGATGGGGATCCCGATCCTGGCCGCGATCTACGGCACCAACCCGGCCGGCGGCGGGTACCAGGCGATCAGCCCCACCGTGATGTTCGCCCACAAGGACGCGAACATGGCCGTGGGCGGCGGCGGCATCGTGAGCGGCATGCAGCCCAAGGGCTACTTCGACGAGGAGGGCTGCCTGAGCCTGATCGAGGCCACCCGCAAGTTCAAGGCGGTGGCCCCGGGCCGGGTGGAGATCCACCACGACGCCACCGGGTTTTTCCGGTACGTGTACGACACCGAGGAGGCCGTGCTCACCGGGATCAAGGAGTATATGGCCGAGATGCCGGCCTACGCGCCCAAGTTCTTCCGGGTGGCCGAGCCCAAGGAGCCCAAGTACGCGCCCGAGGAGATCAGCCAGATCGTCCCGTACAACCAGAAGCGCACGTACTCGTTCATGGACGTGCTGGCCCGGCTGGTGGACGGCAGCGAACACATGGAGTTCCGCCCCGGGTACGGGCCGGAGATCTACTGCGGCCTGGTGAAGATCGACGGGTTCCTGTGCGGGGTGATCGGCAACCAGCAGGGGTTCCTGCCGCCGGGCTACCCCGAGTACGCCGACTACCCGGGCATCGGCGGCAAGCTGTACCGCCAGGGCCTGATCAAGATGAACGAGTTCGTGACCCTGTGCGGCCGGGACCGGGTGCCGATCGTGTGGTTCCAGGACACCACGGGCATCGACGTGGGCGACATTGCGGAGAAGGCCGAACTGCTGGGCCTCGGGCAGTCCCTGATCTACTCGATCGAACAGACCGACGTGCCCCAGATGCTGGTGGTGCTCCGCAAGGCCACGGCCGCGGCCCACTACGTGATGGGCGGCCCCACGGCCAACAACCACAACGCGTTCACCCTGGGCACCCCCACCACCGAGGTGTACGTGATGCACGGGGAGACCGCGGCGGCCGCGTCTTACGCGCGCCGGCTGGTCAAAGACCAGGACGCGGGCAAGGCCCTGGACGACACGATCGAGAAGATGAACGCGCTGGTCAAGAAGTACTACGACCGGTCCCGGCCCCTGTACTGCGCCCAGCACGGGTACGTGGACGAGGTGGTGGACTTCCCGGCGATCCGCCAGTACCTGAAGGCGTTCGCCGGAGCGGCCTACCAGAACCCCAAGTCGATCTGCGCCCAGCACCAGATGATCCTGCCCCGGCTGATCAAGGGCTGACCGGCCTGGAACGAAGCGCGCTGCCTGCGACGGCCCGGCGGACGTTCCGCCGGGCCGTCGCGCGTCCGCCGCTCCGGTAAAGTTCCAGGCCGCTCCGGCCGATCCGGCTCCGACGGGGCCGGGACGCTCCCTCACCTCCGGCCGGCCCCGGGGGGTCCGATGATCAAGAAGATCCCGTCCGACAAGCTCGTCCCGGGCATGTACGTGACGGATTTCAACACGCCGTGGTTCAACCACCCGTTCCTGACCAGCCGGCGCAAGGTCCGGTCGGTCCGGGACGTGCAGAAGATCATCGACCACGGCATCTCCCACGTGTACATCGACACGTCCAGGGGCCTGGACAGCGTCCACGCCGCCGCGGCCCACGAGTACGACCAGGACCTGGACCGCCGGCTCCGGGAGGAGGCCGAGGCATCCCTCGAGCGCCCCGCCCGGGGCCCGGAACCCGAGGCCGGGGAACCCGCTGAAACGGCTGCGCCAGGGGGGGACGAGCCGGCCGCCACCGACCCGTTCGACGTGGAACTCGAACGGGCCAGGGCCCTGTACGACGAGGCCAAACGGGTGGTGCGGGCCCTGTTCGACGGGGTGGCCCGGGGCGAACCCGTGGACGGGGCGCGGGCCCACGCGGTGGTCGAGGACATGGTGGGGTCGATCTTCCGGAACCGGGACGCCCTGATCAGCCTGTCGCGCATCAAGAACTACGACGAGTACACCTACGAGCACAGCATCAACGTGGCCGTGCTGTCCCTGAACCTGGGCGCGTCCCTGGGCATCCTGGACGAGGAACTCAAGCGGCTCGGGGTGGGCGCGCTGCTGCACGACGTGGGCAAGCTGGAGATCCCGCCGGAGCTGGTGAAGCGGGAGGGGCCCCTGAGCCCCGACGAGTACGAGGTGATGCGGTCCCACGCGGCCCGGGGCGCCCGCCAGCTGCTCGAGGCCCACGACGTGCACGACGCCAGCGCGGCCGTGGCCCTGAACCACCACGAACGGTGGGACGGTTCCGGGTACCCGCGGGGGCTGGAGCGGGCGTCCATCGGCAAGTTCGGGCTGGTGGGGGCCGTGGCCGACGTGTACGACGCCATGACGACCCGCCGGCCGTACCAGGCCGCCCTTGCGCCGGCCCAGGCCCTGCGCAGGCTGTTCGAGTGGGCGGGCGCCCTGTTCCACCCCCTGTACGTCCAGCGGTTCATCCAGTGCATGGGGGTGCACCCGATCGGCACCGTGGTCGTCCTGGACACCGGGGAACTCGGGGTGGTGGTCCGCCAGAACCGCAACCACCTCCTGCGGCCGTGGGTCCGGCTGGTGACCACCCCGGACGGCCGCCGGCTGCCGTCGCCCGTGGACGTGGACCTGTCGGCCACCGAGCCCGGGGACGACACCGCGTACCCCCGCTCCGTGGACCGGGTGCAGGACCCGTCGGCCGCGGGGTTTGACCCGGAAGCGGTTCTCAGCCGGCCGACCCACGCCGTGACCAACACCCCCCTGACCGCCGTCGTCCACTGACCCGACCACCTGGACGACCCCCGTCCCCGGCGGTACTTTGGGGGCAGTGATCGGTGGGAACTGCCGTGATCAGTGATCGGTGACCCGGAACCTGGAACCCGAAAAGAGGAGCCCCCATGGCCATGGAGATCACCTTTCCCGGCGGCGTGGCCGTGAACGCCGAGTACCGGGGCCACACGATCCGGACCGACCAGCCCGAGCGGGCCGGCGGGGGCGGCACCGCCCCGGCGCCGTTCGATCTGTTCCTCGCGTCCATCGGCACCTGCGCCGGGTTCTTCGCCCTGCGGTTCTGCCAGGAGCGCGGCATCGACACCCGGGACCTGCGGGTCACCCTGGACACCGAGCGGGCCGAGGACGGCCACGGGATCGCCAGGATCCGGATCGAGGCCCACCTGCCCGCCGGGTTCCCCGACAAGTACCGCAAGGCGATCCTGCGGGCGATGGACCAGTGCGCGGTGAAACGGCACATCGTGGAGCCGCCGGCGTTCGAACTGGTCGCGGTGTGACCCCGGCTCCCGGGGTGGTCCGGGAGGCGGTCCGGTTCCCGAACGACCGGGGGATCTCCCTGGCCGGCCGGCTCGACCGGCCGGCCAGGGGCGCGCCCCGGGCGTGGGCCGTGGTGGCGCCGTGCTTCACCTGCACCAAGGACCTGACCGGCCTGTACCACCTGGCCGGCGAGCTGGCCCGCCGGGGGGTGGCTGCGCTGCGCGTGGACCTCACCGGGCTCGGGGAGAGCGGGGGCGCGTTCGAGGAGGCCGACCTCGGCACCCAGGCGGCCGACCTCGGGGCGGCCCTGGCGTTCCTGCGGGGCCGCCGGGGGGAGGCCCCCGTGTTCCTGGTGGGCCACAGCCTGGGGGGCGCGGCCGCGCTCCTGGCGGCCCGGGCCACGGCAGAGGTGGCCGGGGTGGTCACCATCGCGGCCCCGGCCGACGCCGTGCACGTGGCCGGGTCGTTCCCCCAGATGGCCGAGGCCGAGGCCGCGGGCCGGCCGGTGCCGGTCACGGTGCTGGGCCGCCGCTTTCGGCTGTCGCCCGGGCTCCTGGGGTCTTTGCGACGCGCCGACCTCGGCCGGGTCCTGGACGAGCTCGGCCGGCCGCTCCTGGTGCTCCACGCGCCCGGGGACCGGATCGCGCCGGTTGCCGAGGGGGAGCAGCTGTTCGCCCGGGCCCGCCAGCCCAAGGCGTTCGTGCCCCTGGCCGGGGCCGACCACCTGCTGTCCCGGCCCGGGCACGCCCGCCGGGCGGGCCGGTGGATCGCCCGGTGGATCGGGGAGTGGCTGCCCCGGCCGGACGGCTGATCCGGGGACGAAAAACGGCGGGCGGCCCGCTCGTGGCGCGGCCGCCCGCCGTGTTCTCTCGTCCCGGGACTGGGACTACAGTCGCAGGGCCTCCATGTACGTCCGCTCGGAGATGTCGGTCCACGGGTCGATCTTCTCGCGGAACGCCTGGTAGGACGCGTACACCTTCTTGCTCGCCGGGTCGGACGCCGCGAGATCGGCGACCACCTCGTTGGCCAGCTTGTGGAGCCCCCGGAGCACGTCGTCCGGGAACTTCCGGAGCTGCACGCCGTGCTTGTCCACCAACTCGCGCAGGGAGTCGTTGTTCTTGGCGTCGAACTCCGAGAGCATCCAGAGGTTGGACCGCCAGCACGCGGTCTCGATCACGGCCTGGAGGTCCTTGGGCAGGCTGTCCCACGCCTTCTTGCTCACGATGCACTCGAGCACGGTGCCCGGCTCGTGCCACCCCGGGTAGTAGTAGTACTTGGCCGCCTTGTAGAACCCCATCTTGAGATCGTGATACGGGCCCACCCACTCGGTGGCATCGATGACGCCCCGATCCAGGTTGGTGTAGATCTCGCCGCCGGCCACGAGCACCGCGTTGCCGCCCGCCTTGGCCACCACCTTGCCCCCGAGCCCCGGGATCCGCATCTTCAGGCCCTTGTAGTCGTCCAGGGACTTGATCTCCTTGTTGAACCACCCGCCCATCTGGACGCCGGTGTTCCCGGCCGGGAACGGCACCACGCCGAAGTCCGCGTACAGCTCCTTCCACAGGTCCCACCCACCGCCGCCGTACAGCCACGCGTTCATCTGCTGGGCGTTGAACCCGAACGGCACCGCTGCGAAGAACTGGGACGCGGGCATCTTGCCGGCCCAGTAGTAGGCCGCGCCGTGGCCCATCTCGACCGTGCCCTGGCTCACCGCGTCGAACACCCCCAGGGGCGGCACCAGCTCGCCGCCGCCGTACACGTGGATCTTGATCCGGCCGTCGCTCATCTCCTCGATCCACTGCGCCAGGTAGTCGGCACCCTCGCCGAGGACCGGGAAGTGGGGCGGCCAGGTGGTGACCATCTTCCATTTGTACTTCTTGGCCGCCAGCACCGCGGGCGCCTTGCCGAACGTCACCGCCCCGGCCGCCGCGGCCACCCCCGCCTTCTTGAGGAAACTGCGCCGTTCCATGTGGACCTCCTTTTTGCAGGTTCGAGGGAACAATGCCGAAACACCGTTTTGAGATAATCGAACTCGGGAGGGAAGTCAAGACCGTTCCACATCCGCTCCCGCGCCCGGGGGGGGGGGCGGTATCCCGGGCGGCGTGGACGGGGGTTTTGCCGGGCTGCTATAGTGTCGGGGTCGCGCCGGCCGCCTGGCCGCCGGTGGAGCCCTGGGGCGCCACCGCCCCCTCACCCCCTGCCCGGAACTGCGGAGTGGACAGACTCTCGATCGTGCTGCCCGCGTTCGAAGAGCAGGACAACATCGCCCCGCTCGCCGGGGAGCTGGCCGCCGTGCTCCCGGCCCTCCGGGACCGATGGGAGGTGGAGTGCGTGTTCGTGGACGACGGGTCCACCGACCGCACCCGGGACGAGATCCTCCGCGCCCGGGACGCGTACCCGCAGCTCGGCATCCGGCTCGTGGCCCTGGACCGCAACTGGGGCCTCACCGCGGCCATGGACGCGGGGTTCCGGGCGGCCCGGGGGGACGTGGTGGCCACCCTGGACACGGACCTGCAAAACGACCCGGCCGACCTGCCCCGGCTCCTGGCCGAACTGGGCCGGGCCGACGTGGTGATCGGGATCCGGGTGAACCGCCGGGACCCGCTGGTCAAGCGCGTGAGCTCGAAGATCGCCAACGCCGTCCGGAACCGGGCCACCGGGGAGGACATCGTGGACACCGGGTGCTCCCTCAAGGTGTACCGCAAGGCGTACCTGGACCGGGTCAAGCTGTTCACCGGCCTGCACCGGTTCCTGCCCACCCTGCTCCGGCTGGAGGGGGCCCGGGTGGTCCAGGTGCCGGTGAACCACCGTCCACGAGTCCACGGCCGGGCCAAGTACCACCTGTGGAACCGGCTCGTGGGCCCCCTGCTCGACCTGTTCGCGGTCCGGTGGATGCAGAAGCGCCACCTGGGGTACCGCTGGGAGGAGATCCCATGAGGCTGGATCCGTGGATGGTCCTCGGCTTCGGGGCCCAGGGCCTGTTTTCGGCCCGGTTCCTGGTGCAGTGGATCGTGACCGAGCGCCGGCACCGCAGCACGATCCCCAAGGCGTTCTGGTACCTGTCCCTGGCCGGCAGCGCCCTGCTGCTGGTGTACGCGGTCCACCGGCGCGACCCGGTGTTCATCCTGGGCCAGTCGTTCGGGGCGGTGGTGTACGTGCGCAACCTGATGCTGTGGAAGGGCGAGCCCGGCCGTGAAGCGGCCGCTTGACGCCGCTGCCTGGGCCGTGGCCGCCGTGGCCGTGTGCACCGGCCTCGGCGCGTACGGCCTGGTGGAGCCCAGCGACGCCCGGTACGCGGAGATCGCCCGGGAGATGTGGGTGGCCGGGGACTGGGTATTCCCCCGGCTGCTGGGCATCCTCCACTTCCACAAGCCTCCCCTGATCTACTGGCTGTCTGCGGCGGGCTACACCCTGCTGGGCCCCAGCGAGTGGGGCGCCCGGCTGTGCCTGGCGGCGCTGGCCGCGGGACTGGCCTGGGTGGTTTACCGGTTCGCCCGGCGCCACCTGGGGCCAGGGTGCGCGCCGTGGGCCGTGCTCTTGCTGGTCACCACCCCGGCCGTGGTGGGCGCGTCCCGGATGCTGACCACGGACCTCCTGGTGGCCCTGTGCCAGGTCGTGGCCCTGACCACGTGGTTCGACCTGTGGTCCGGCACCGGGGGCCGCGGGAGCCGGGTCGCGCTGTACCTGGCGCTGGGTGCCGGGTTCCTGGCCAAGGGACCGGTGGCGTGGCTGGTGCCGGGGGCGGTGGTGCTCGCGTTCTCCGCGCTCAACAGGGGCCAGGGCAAGCGGCGGGTCCCGTGGGGTCTCGCGTGGGGGATCCCGCTGGTGCTGGCCGTGGCCGTGCCGTGGTACGCGGTGGTGCTGTGGAAGACGCCGGGACTGCTCGACTACTTCCTGAACAGCCAGCTGGCGGGCCGCCTGCGGGCGGGCGGGATGGGCCACCCCCACCCGTGGACTTACTACCTGGCGGTGTTCCCGGCCCTGGGCCTGCCGTGGCTCGTTCTCGCGCCCCGGGGCGCTCGCGCCCTGGGAGGGCGCGAGCGCACGGCGGCCGGCTTCCTGGCCCTGTGGGCCGTGGTACCGCCGGTCTTGTTTTCCCTGCCCGCCACCAAGCTGCCCCTGTACGTGCTGCCGGCCTACCCGGCCGTGGCCCTGCTGGCAGCAGCCGCCCTGGGAGATCCGGACGAGGCACCCCGCCGGGAGGTCCGGTGGATCGGCGCGGGATTCGTGGTCCTGGCCCTCGCGCTCGGGGTGGTGGGTCTCGGCGCGGTGCCGGTCCGGGGGGGGGACCTGGCAGGGCTGACACCGGACCAGGCCGCTGCCCTGCTGCTGCCCCTGGCCGGAGCCGTTGGCGTGGCCGGGGCCCTGGCCCTGGCGTGGACCGCGTCGCCCCGGGGGCCGGTGCCGGCGGCCGTGCTGGCCCTGGCCGGGGCCCTGGCGTTCGCGCCGGCGTGGGCATTCAGCCGGGGCGACGCCCTTCCCGTCCGGTCGGCCCGGACCGTGGGCCTGGCCGCTGCCGGACAGCTGCGCGACGGGGACGTGCTCGTGGAGTACCGGGACCTTGCCGCGGGCCTGCCGTTCTACGCGGGCCGGATGCCGTTGCTCGCGGGGATCCGGCGGGAGACCCGGTTCGAGCCCCGGACCGTCGAGAGGCTGCTGTCCATGGACGCGTTCCGGGCGCTGTGGACCGGACCCCGCCGGGTGCTCGCGGTCACCCGGCCAAAGCACCGGGGAGGGATCCCGGGCGGCACCGAACTGGCCCGGGGCGGCGGGTACGTGCTGGTGGCCAACCGGTGAGCCGGCGCTGCCTCGCGGCCCTCGCCGCGGGCCTGGCGGTTCTCGCGGCCGGGGCCGTCCGTGCCGGGCCCGGGGACGACGCGGCCCGGCTCCTCCGGACCGACCTGCCCGCGTACGCCACGGCACCCGCAGGATGGGACGCCCGGGGATGGGCCGGGGCTGCCGCTGCCGGTATCGCCGTGGCCGGCGCGTATCTCCTGGACGACGCGGCCCGGGACCGGGCTGCGGGGCGCAGGGGAGCCGGGGCCGACCGGCTCGCGTCGGCCGCCGAGACCCTGGGCGATCCCCTGGGCCTCGGGGGCGCGGCCGTGGCCGCCACCTACCTGGCCGGGTGGCTCGGCGGCCGGGACCGGCTCCGGGAGACGGGGTTCCGGATGGCCGAGGCAGGGCTGCTGACCGCAGCGGTGTCGGCCGCGGCCAAGGGGGTCTTCGGCCGGGCCCGGCCGGACGTGGGCGAGGGCCACGCGTCGTTTCGCTGGTTCGGGGGCTCCCTCACGGGAGACCGCGGCTCGCTGCCGTCCCAGCACACCGGGTTCGCGTTCTCGGTGGCCGCGGTGCTCGCGGTGCGGGTGCCGGGCTCCGGGTGGGCGGGGTTCCCCTTGGCAACGGCGGTGGGATGGTCGCGCCTGCACGACGACGAGCACTGGCTGAGCGACGTGGTGGCCGGCGCGCTCCTGGGAACGGCCACGGGGCTGTGGGTGGGCCGGCGGCCCGGGCCCGGCGAACGGTCCGCGGTGACGTGGCTGCCGTGGGTCGCGCCCGGCGGCGGGGGCGTGGCGGTCCGGGGCCGATTCTGAGACGATGGGGCGCGCCGTGAAACCCGTTGACCGGGAGGACCGAGGGTGAGCCGGATCCTGAACCAGGTCGTCGCGTGGATCGTGGCCGTGGTGGGAAAGCTCGGCTACACGGGGATCGTGGCGATGATGTTCCTGGAGAGCTCGTTCTTCCCGTTTCCGAGCGAAGTGGTGATCCCGCCGGCCGGGTACCTGGCCAGCCGGGGGGAGATGCACCTGGCCCTGGTGATCGCGGCCGGGATCGGCGGGAGCCTCCTGGGGGCCCTGTTCAACTACTGGCTGGCCGTGAGGCTGGGCCGGCCGGTGCTCCTGCGCTACGGCCGGTACGTGGGGCTCACCCCCGGGGCGTTCGACCGGGTCGAGGCGTTTTTCCGGTCCCACGGGGAGATCAGCACTTTCGTGGGCCGCCTCGTGCCGGGGGTGCGCCAGTACATCTCGTTCCCGGCGGGCCTGGCTCGCATGCCCCTCGTCCCGTTCGCCGTGTACACCTGCCTGGGCGCCGGGATCTGGGTCGTGATCCTCGCACTCATCGGGTACCTGGTGGGCAACAACCAGGAGCTGATCGCCCGGTACTCCCACCGCTCGTTCCTGTACCTGGCCCCGGCCCTCGCGCTGCTGTGCCTCGTGTACGTGTGGCGGTGGCGCCGGCGGCGCCCGGCCGGCCGCGGTGGACCATCACGGGCCACACCGGACGAGGATCGGGCCGTCGAGGGCCAGGGGTAGGACACGGGCGACGGCGGGATCGGCCCGCCGGCTTGCGCCCCCGGCCGGCTGGGACAAGACTTGCGCCGGAGAAGCGACGACCCGAAACCTCGAACGATCCTTGACGGAGTCCCCATGCACGTCCGTACCGCAACGATCGGCTGGGCGGTGGCCGCCCTCGCCGTGGCCGGGTGCGCCTCGGCCCCGCAGAAGAAGACGGTTTCCCCGATCCCGTACCGGGTACAGCTGGCGTTCGAGTCCGAGCTGCCGGACCCGTTCCCGGTGACCGCGGGCCCGATCTCCTCCTACCGCCGCGTCCGGTTCAACGACCGGGCCCGGAGCGCCCTGCAGGCGTACGCAGCGGCCAAGTCGGCGCCGGACGCCCGCCAGACCCTGGAGCTGGCGGTCCGCCTGACCGGCCTCGAGACCCGCTACGACCAGCTCGGCGCCCGGGGGCCCCGGCCCGAACCGGTCCAGGTGGCCATGCTCGGCCGGGGCCCCCTGGGGTTCATGGCGTGGGAAGGGGGGCAGCAGTCGCTCCCCGACGAGATCCACAAGACGGCCGTTCTGACGGCTGCGGTGCGGATCGCGGCCCCGGGCCGCGACGCCGTGGACCAGACCGTGACCGTGGAGCGCACCGAGGTGCTCCGGTGGGAGGAGTACGACGGGTCCGAGTACGACTACCGGCCGGTGCTCGACCGGGTCGTGGCGGACCTGGTCGGGCGCGTGGACGCCCTGGTGGCCCGGGCGGCAGGCGGCGGGTGACCCGGTGGCCCGCACGCCCCGGGCCCGGTGCTTCGGGTGCCGCCACTTCTTCGTGACCTGGGACGCGCGCAGGCCCCGGGGGTGCCGGGCCATGGGGTTCCGGTGCCGGGAGCTGCCCGAAGTGGTCGTGCGCAACGTGTCGGGCACCGAGTGCCTGCGGTACGAGCCCAGGCCGCCCCGGCCGGGAAGGGGCGGGGCCGGCGGCGGGTGACGACGCCCCGGACCGGGCGGGTCACTTCACCAGGGGCAGGACCTGGCGGAACGCGCCGGTGCCGGCCCGGCCGAGCAGCTCGTACACGGCCATCTCGAACGTGGTGACCACCACGCCCGCCCGGCCCAGCCGCCCGAGGGCCACGTCCCGGTCGGCCGGGTTTCGGGAGCCCACCGCATCGGCCGCCACGTGCACCTGGTAGCGCTCCACGGCTTGGAGCGCTGTCTGGGCGACGCAGATGTGGGCCTCGATCCCGGCCAAGAGCAGGGCACCCCGCCCGGACGACGCGACGGCCCCGGCCAGCGCGTCGCACCCGAAACACCCGAAAGAGGTCTTGACCACGGGCTCGAGCCCGTGGAGCACCTCCCGCACGGGCGCGACCGTGGGCCCGAGCTTTTCCTGCTCGGCCCACACCACCGGCAGGCCGAGGATCCGGGCCGCGCGCACGAGCCGCACCAGCCGGTCCACCACCCGGTCGCCGTCCGCGATGTGGGGCACGAGCTTCTCCTGCACGTCGATCACAAAAAGGGCCGTGTCTTCACTATTCAGCAACATCCGATATCTCCACTGATGCAAACTCGTTCAACAGGTGCAATGTTCAATGTTCTAGATTCGAGATTCGAGGTTCCCGTTCACTGATCACCGAACTGTCAACAACAACCCCTGGTACTCCGCGATGTGCTCGCACAGCTCGCAGGTCAGTTCGGCCCGTTCCGCGCCCAGGCCCCGGCTGCGCACCACGGACCGGATCGCGTCGTCGTGGCGCAGGCCGACCAGCTCGGCCAGGGGGAACCGCTCGGCCCGGAATCCCAGCGCCCGCGCCACCCGCTCCAGGTGGTCAAACCGGACCGTGTACTCGTCGTGGTCCTTGAGGGCCACCCGCCGGGGCCACCCGCCCCCCGGCGGGCGGGGCAGGAACGCGTACGGCGGGCCGAGCACCGGGTCGCAGCTGTGTTCGGTCACGAGCACGACCCGGGCCTTGCCGGCCACGGCCTCCAGGAACGCCACCGCGCCCAGGTTGAACGCGAACGGGTCGGGGGCGCCGGCGAGATCCAGGCCGTACCGGGCCGCCACCGCTGCCACCCGGCCGGCCAGCCCGGCGCCGCCCGCAGACAACTGCTCCGGCCGCAGGCCCACCACGGTGGGCAGGTCCCCCAGGTTCTCGTTGGCGATCACCAGGTCCACGGTCCGGTCCAGGTCCCGGAAGAACGCGGCGCCGTCCGCCTCGACGAACCGGACGCCTGGCCGGCCGGCCAGGGCCTTGCGCTGCTCGTCCAGGAACCGCGGGCTCAGGTCCACCTGGACCACCCGGTCCGCCCGGGCCGCGTCCAGGAACGCGGCCATCAGAGTGCCGTAGCCGCCCCCCACCTCGACCACCGTGCCGAACGAGCGGGTGCCGAGCCGGTCCGCCAGGAACCGGGCCACCAGGGCGCCGTACGGCGCCGGCCGCTCCAGCGCGTGCCGGTACGGGCTGTCGGCCGCACCCAGGCTCTGGCACACGGTGAGTTCCCAGAAGAGGCTGGGCGCGTCACCCCGGTAGAACCCGTCGGTGCGGTTCAGGGAAGGCTCAATGTTCAATGTTCGAGGTTCCCGATCACCGGTCACCAAAAAAAAAACGGGGCCCCGAAGAGCCCCGTCGTGCTGCGCATCAGGGCGCGGGAGGTCACTCCCCCTCCCCGTCGCCGTTCTCCTTGGCCTGCTGGGCCAGGAGGATCTTCTCGCCCAGGGTGGCCGCGGACTGGCTGGCCATCTCGCGGTTCATCGCGTCGAGCGCCTGTTTTTCGGCGAGAACCTCGGCGTCCTCGATCGCCTTCATCGACAGGGAGATCTTGCGCTCGTCCTGGTCGATGTTGAGCACCTCGGCCTGGATCTCCTGGCCGGGCTGGACCACAGAGGACAGGTCCTCGACCTTGTCGCTGGAGACCTCGCTCACGTGCACCAGGCCCTCGATGCCCGGCTCCAGTTCCACGAACACGCCGAAGTCGGTGAGGTTGGTCACCTTGCCGGTCACGATCGAGCCCACCCGGTACCGGGCGCCGATGCCGGCCCACGGGTCCGGGGTGAGCTGCTTGATGCCCAGGCTGAACCGCTCGGCCTCCTTGTCGATGTTGAGGACCACGGCCTCCACCTCGTCGCCCACCTGGTACAGGCTGGCCGGGTGGCTCACCCGCTTGGTCCACGACAGGTCGCTCACGTGGATCAGGCCGTCGATGCCGTCCTCCACGCCGAGGAACACCCCGAAGTCGGTGATGTTGCGGATCGCGCCGCGCACCACGGTGCCCACCGGGTAGCGCTCTTCCAGCAGGTCCCACGGGTTGGGCTGGCACTGCTTCATGCCCAGGGAGATCCGGCGGCGGTTGGTGTCCACGTTGAGCACCATCACCTCGACCTCGTCGCCGATGGACACCTTCTCGCTGGGGTGGTTGACCCGCTTGGTCCAGCTCATCTCGGAGATGTGCACCAGCCCCTCGATGCCGGGCTGGAGTTCGACGAACGCGCCGTAGTCGGTGATCGAGACCACCTTGCCCTTGACCTTGGACCCGATCGGGAAGTTGTCCTCCACCGCTTCCCACGGGTCGGGCTGGAGCTGCTTGACGCCCAGGCTCACCCGCTCCCGCTCCGGGTCGAACGACAGGATCTTCACCTCGACCTCGTCGCCGATGTCGAACATCTGGGACGGGTGCCCCACCCGGCCCCAGCTCATGTCGGTCACGTGCAGCAGGCCGTCGATGCCCCCGAGGTCGATGAACGCGCCGTAGTCGGTGATATTCTTGACCACGCCGGTCATCACGACCCCGGCCTCCAGCTTCTTGAGGGTCTCCTTGCGCAGGGTGGCCCGTTCCTGCTCGAGCAGCACCCGCCGGGACAGCACGATGTTGCCGCGACGCCGGTTGAACTTGATGATCTTGAACTGGAACGTCTCGCCGATGAGCTTTTCGAGCTGGCGCACCGGCCGGAGCGCGACCTGGCTGCCGGGCAGGAACGCGCGCACGCCGATGTCGACGCTCAGGCCGCCCTTGATCCGGGCCACGATCTTGCCCTCGACCACGCCGTCGTCCTCGGCGGCCTTGCTGATCTCGTCCCACACGCGGATCTTGTCGGCCTTGTCCTTGGACAGGACGACCATGCCGTCCTCGTCCTCCAGGCGCTCCACGAGCACCTCGACCTCGTCGCCGACCTCGACCGTGGCAGCGCCGTCCGCCGTGCGGAACTCGGACAGGGGCACCAGCCCCTCCGATTTGTACCCGATGTCCACCACCGCGAAATCGTTGGAGATCCGGATCACCCGGCCCTTGGTGACGCTCCCCTCTTCAGGGCCGCCCAGACTCTCGTCCAGGAGTTGGCCGAAATCTTCCATCGTTTCTTCGGTGAAGGTGTCGGTTGTGGGTTCGGTGGTCATTGCGGTTTCGTGCCTCCTTGGGGTTTGTATTCAAAAAGGGCCGCAACCGCGCCCCTTTTCGTCACTGCTCGCTTCCGCGAAGGGCGGAGGGTAGCACAGCTGCGCCGTGGAAGACAACGGGAAAACCCTTCGCTACCCTTGGTGTTCGAGGCGCTCGGCCACCCAGCCGGCGATCCGTTCCACCACCTGGTCCACGGTGAGGCCGGTCGTGTCCAGGCGCACGGCGTCCGGAGCGGCCTTCAACGGCGCGTGGTCCCGGCTACTGTCGGCCCGGTCCCGGTCGCGGATGTCCCGGAGCACCGCGTCGAACGACACCGGCTCTCCCCGGCGGCGCAGTTCGTCGGCCCGGCGCCGGGCCCGCTCTTCGTCGGACGCGGTGAGGAACACCTTGAGCAGGGCGTCGGGGAAGATCACGGTGCCGATGTCCCGGCCCTCCAGCACCGAGGGACGCGCCTCGCCCAGGGTCCGCTGGAACCGGCCCATGGCGTCGCGCACGGGCTTGCGGGCCGACACCCGGGATGCCAGCTCGCTCACCCGGTGCTGCCGGATCGCGCCGGTCACGTCCTCGCCGTCCAGCAGCACCCGGAGCCCGCCCGCCCCGTCGGGCTCCAGTCCGATCCGGAGCCGGCGGCACAGGGCGTCCAGGGCCGGGTCGTCGTCCAGGGCGATCCCCAGCCGGTCGGCCGCGAGCCCCACCGACCGGTACATGGCGCCGGTATCCACGTACCGCCACCCGAGCCGCTCGGCCAGGCGGCGCGCCACCGTGCTCTTGCCCGCCCCGGACGGGCCGTCCACCGCAACGACCTGCACCGTAATCCGCCCGTCTCCTCCCCGTTCACCAGGGCCAGCACGGCCTGCCACAGGGCGTCCCGTCCCTCTCCGGTCCGGGCCGAGGTGGCGACGAGCCCGGCCGGATCCACCTGCAGGGCCCGGCCGATCGCGTCGAGCCGTCCGCGCCGCGAGCCGCGGGCCACCTTGTCCACCTTGGTGGCCGCCACGACCAGGGGCAGTCCCGCACGGTGCACCGCCCGGACGAACGCGAGGTCGTCGGCCGTGGGGTCCCGCCGTGCGTCCACAAGGAGCACCGCGCCCCGCAGATCCTCGCACCCCTCCAGGAACCGGCGGGTGTTCTCGGTCCACCGCCGCACCAGATCCCTGGGCGCCTTGGCATACCCGTGGCCGGGCAGGTCGGCCAGCACCAGCCGCTCGTCCAGGACGAACAGGTTGACCATCTGGGTCCGGCCCGGGGTGGACGACGTCCGGGCCAGGCGCCGCCGGCCCACCAGCGCGTTGATCAGGCTGGACTTGCCCACGTTGGACCGGCCGCCCACCGCCACGGCGGGCAGGCCCAGGTGCCGCAGGTCCGACCACCGGGGCGAGCCCTTCCAGAACCGGACCCGGACCGGGCCGCATCGGTCGTTCATCGTCCTCCTCGGGTCCGCAGGGCCCCCCAGGGTATTGCCACCCACCAGGATTTACAACTTCATTTTCATCCTTCTTGACAGGGTCCCCGGCTGCCGAAGACAATGGCCGACCGATCCCTCCTGTCCCGTCTCCCGCTCGAGGTCCCCATGTCCGAGACCGAGGCCAAGCTCGCCCACCTGCTCCCCCACTGGGTGGAGCACAACGACGCCCACCTGGACGGCTACCGGAAGTGGGCCGACCGCGCCCGCCGGGACGGCCTGGACGCAGTGGCCGAGGAACTGGACGCCGCGATCGAAAGCATCCAACGGGCCAACGACGCGCTCGAGCGAGCCCGGGAACGGCTGCCCGGCTAGGCCGCTTCCCCGCCTTGCCGGCACCCCCTCATCTTTCACGGTTCAGGTTCCGATGAAGGAGGGGAGACCGGACCGGGGGAAAGGAAGGGCTCTTGGAACTTCGGGGGAATCTGAAGGACTTCAGCCTTCCCGACATCATCCAGCTGGTGGCTTTCGGCCGCAAGACCGGAGCCCTGCGGGTGTCGCACAACGGGGGCGGGTCGGCGCTGTACTTCGAGACCGGCGACGTGGTCCACGCCGAGTTCCCGGGCCTGTCGGGCGAGAAGGCGGTGTACGCCCTGTTCCGGGTCGAGTCCGGGGAGTTCAGCTTCGAGACCGGGGTGCCGACCCCGAAGCGGACGATCACCATGGACTCCACCAACCTGGTGATGGAGGCGGCGCGGTTGCTGGACGAGGCCAACCGCGACGGCGAGGCCGCCCCCCCGATTCCCGACGGGGGAGACGACTGGTTCGACCTGGACGAGGGTGCGCCGGACCCGGCCCAGGTCAAGGACGAGATCAAGAAACTCCTGAACGAACGCTTCGGGCGCAAGGCCCGACGCCTGCTCCAAGCGGTGGACCGATGCGAAGACACGTTGGAGGCCCTGGAGGAACTGGTCGGCCGGATCGAGAAGTACGTCCGGGTGTTCCTGGACGCCAGGGTGGCCCAGCAGGTCGCCGCCGAGATCCGCGCCCTCCTGTCCGGCTCGTCTCCGGGCTCCTGATCCTCGCGCTGCTCGTCGCCGCCCCCAGGGGCGCCGCGGCCGCCGATCCCGCCGTCCGCCTCACCCGCGATCTCCTGTACGACATCGCGTCCGACTCCCTGAACCGGAAGGCGGACCGGATCCGGGACGCGGTCCTCGAGGCCAACCCCGGTACCACGGACTTCCGGATCCAACGCGACGGGGACGAGGTGACCCTGGTGTTCTCCAATGACACCGGGACCTTTCGCTGGATCGGCACCAAACACGACTTCTACCGGCTGTCCATGGGCGTCCGGGTAGGGGAGACCTTCGACCGCCTGTGCCGGGCCGACCCGAACATCGAGGCCGGCGGGGTGGAGGGCGACGGGAACCCGTTCGTGTTCCGGGTCCGGTTTCCGGGCGCCGGACCGGGCGCCGGTTCCCCGGAACGCCAGCGCTCCAGCACCGCGGCCCGGCCGGCCGGGCCCCCGGTTCCCGCCGCCGGCGCGCCCCCCGGGGTCGAGGCCGAGGTGGGCGCGGGCGCGGCGGAAGGATCCCGGGCCGCACCGGTCGTTGTGGTGGAGAGCCGGACCACCGCTCCGCCGGCGGACGGACGGCTGCCCGCGCCGGTCCGGCCGGACGGGGCCCGGGCAGCGTGGGAGCGCGCCCGGGCGGACGACACCCTGAAGGCGTACGCCCGGTTCCTGGACCGGTACCCGGACGCGCCACAGGCGCCCGAGGCCCGGGAGCGGGCCGCGGCGCTGCGGGAAGACCGGGCGTACCGGCGGGCCAGGAGCGAAGACGACGCCGCGGTGTACCGGGCGTTCCTGGAGCAGTTTCCCGGCTCGGCCCACCGGGTGGAGATCGAGGGCCGGCTCCGGGCGGCCGAAGAGCGGCGTCGGCGGGCCGAGGCCGAACGCCGGGCCGGCGAGGCGGCGGCCGCAAGGCGCCGCAGCGCGTACGACAAGGCCCGGGACCTGGACACGCCAGACGCGTACCGGGTGTTCCTGGCCACCTACCCGGACACCCCCGAGGCCCGCCGGGCCCGGAAACGGCTGGCCGCGCTCGAGGCGGACGACGACGCGTTCCGGGCGGCTCGGGGCAGCGAGGAGGCGCTCCAGGCGTACCTGGCCACCCGTCCCGGCGGACGCCACGCCCGGCAGGCGCGGACCGAGATCCAGCGCCTGCGGCGCATCCGGATGGAGGCCGCGTTCTCCGCGGCCCGGCGGGCCGGCACCCGGGACGCGCTGGAGGCGTTCCTCGCGGCGTGGCCGGACGGCCCCCGGGCGAAAGAGGTCCGGGCCGCCCTGGGCGCCCTGGACGACACCCGGCCGCCGAGCCACGCGGCCGCGGACGTGGACGGCCCGGTGCTCGCGGCGGCGGCCGTGCCGGCCGCGCCCGTCCTGGACGGCCAACTGGACGACCCCGCGTGGAAACGGGCCGAACCGGTGAGCGTGTCCATGGAGGGGGGCGGGGATGCGAACCCCTTGCAGGTGTGGGCCGTGCACACGGACCGGGAGGTGTTCCTGGCCGTCCGGTGGGCAGACCCCACCCGGGACGTCCGGCACCGGCCGTGGGTCTGGGACGAGGGGGCCGGCACGTACCGGCAGAGCGAGACCCTGGACGACGGGTTTGCCGTGGCGATCCACCCCGGTGCCGGTCCCGGCCGGTCGTGCATGCAGGCCGGCGGCCCGGTGGACGCGGACCTGTGGCTGTGGCGGGCCGAGTGGTCCCGCCTGTCGGGGCTCGCCCGGGACGGGCGCCTCCAGGTCAGCCGCAGCCGCCTGCCCCGCTCCAACCCGTACCCGGCCCGGGACGGCTCGGGACAGGTGTGGATCCGGGAACTCCCCGACCGGGGCACTTCCGGGTGGTCGTTCTTCATCCCGGTGGAGTTCCGAAAACCGGTGGTCGACGCGTACCGGTCCGCGCCGGCCACGGGCAGCCGCGCCGACGTCCAGGCCGTGGGCCGGTGGGCCGGCGGCGCGTGGACCGTGGAGTTCTCGCGCGCCCTGAACACCGGGCACGAAGACGACGTGGCCCTGGTTCCGGGCCAGGACCGGGCGGTGTCGTTCGCGGCGTTCGATCGGGCGGACAAGGCGCGGCACGCGGTGACCGGGCTCGTCCGGCTCGCGCTCGAGGCCGGGAAGGGGCGGCGGTGACCAGGCCCGTGGGAACCCAGATCCGCCGGTGGTTCTTCCTGCTGGCCGGGCTGCTCCTGGCCGTGGACGGGCTGCTGCTGGGGGGAAGCTGGGTGGTGTCGCAGTCGGTGACCGCGGTGACCGAACGGGCGCAGCCCGTGGCCGGCCACGCCCACGCGGTCCAGACCGAGATCCTCCGGGCGCAGAAAGAGCTGTTCCGGCACCTGGCCGAGTTCGCGCCGGACACCTCGGGGGTGCTGGCGCACCTGGACCGGCTGGACCGGCACGTGCGCCAGATGCGCCAGCTGGCCGGCTCCGGGTGGGCGCTGGACGAACTCGACGAGATCGACCGCAGCGTCCGGCGCTACCGCAAGGTGCTGGGGCTGCTCGCCGGGCCTGCCGCCGGGATCCGCGACTGGGAGCGGCTGCGGGAGTACAGCGCCACGGCCGTCCGCCTGGGCGCGGACGTTGCGCAACGGGCGTCGGCCCTGGCCGGGCGGGCAGACGACGAGATCCGCGCCCTGAACCTGCGGGCGGCCCGGCTGGCCCGGGGCGCCCGGCTCACGGCCGCCGGGGTGTTCGTGGGCAGCCTGGTGGCGATCTGGTTCCTCGTGCACTGGTGGAAACAGTTCCAGGACGTGGTGTTGGAACCGTGAGCGGGCGCCGGTCCGAAACGGTGGTGATCGCGCTCCAGGGCGGGCACTACCGGGTCGTCCGGGGGGACGAGGTTCTCCTCGCCGTGCCCCGGGACGTGTTCGAGGCGTACGACGCCGACGCTGTGTTCCCGCCCGCGTGGCAGCCCAAGGACGCCGGCAGCCACCCCGTGCGGCGGCTGTACTGGAACCCGGGGACCCGGGAGTTCCTGATGGCCGGCCTCCAGGCCCATCCGGCCCGGGTCGCCGAGGGGTGGGGATCCACCCCGTACCGGAGCTTCCTGCAGGCGCTGTGGCTGCCGCGGCCGCCGGTGCTGTTCGTGCGGCCGTTCTGGCAGCCCGGGGACCCCACCGCGCCGTTCGACGCGGCCGCGCGCCAGACGAGCCTCCACGTCCAGGAGCGGTTCGTGGACCTCCTGGGCCTGCTGCGCCCACCCCCCGGCTGGACCGCCGTGCTGAACGCGACCACCCCGTACCTGGAAGCGGTGGGGGTCGGCCGGGACGCCCGGCCGGCCGAGGTGCACGAACTGTCCCTGGCACCGGTGCCCGGCGCCCAGGACCCCCACGCCCGGGCCGCCCTGGAAGCGGCGGCCACCGGCCACCCGGGCCGGTTGTTCCCGGTGGTGCGCGCGGGCTGCCTGGTTGCCCTGCACGCCCTGGACCTGCCCGCCCGCCACCTGGGGGAGACCGTACTCCGGGAGCACGGTCTCGGGTACCAGGTGGGCCCGTACCGGCCCCACTGACCCGGGCGGCAGGCCGCCGGTTCAGCCGGCCAGCCCCGGGACCCCCGTGCCCGAGGCCAGCATGCGGTCGGCCCGGGCGAGGAGATCTGCGGCCTTGCCCCCGTCCGCCGGCGACCACCCCAGGGCAGCGACCCGGAACCGTTCGATCCCGGGCAGGGTACGCAGCCGGGCGCCCAGGGCGGCGAACACCCGCTCGTCCGGCTCGTCCAGGATGGTGTACACCCGGCCGCCCACCGGCTCGGTCCAGTCGGCCCCGCGCAACACCGACCGCAACAGGGAGCACACCCGGCCGGGCTCGTCCCCGGCAGGCACCGCCACGACCAGCACGGCCAGCCGTCCCCGCCGCCGCTGCACCCCCCGCATCCGGGACCCCAGCAGGGCGACGAACCGCTCCCGGGCGTCGGCCTCGCCCAGGCGCGGGGACGCCGGCGCCAGCCGGCCGAGCAGGGGCAGGAGCGGCCCGACTCCGGCCACCAGGGCACGGCTCGCCTCCGCGTCCGCGAGCCGTACCGCCAGGTACCGCCGGCCCGGGCCGTCTTCGGGAAACAGCCCGAACGGGCCGGCGGCCAGCGGCCCTTCGAGCGCCCCGCCGTGTTCCTCGAGCGCCTGCAGGAGCAGCAGCACCAGCTGCCGGGGGTGCTGCCCGCCGGCCCGGGCCCGCACACGCCACTCGCCGCCGCCGTTCTCCATCTCGGCCCAACCGAGCACTTCCGGGGCGGTGTCCGCCCAGCGGCGCAGCGCCTCGGCCACCCCTTCCCCGCGCACCCGGGCCTCCAGGAGGGCCTGGACCAGCCCGGGAGGCCGGCCGGGGGACGCGGGACACGGCGGGACGGCGGGATCCTCGGGTACGGGCGGGGGATGGGGCGAACCGGCCGGCGGCGGGACCAGCAGGTCCGCCTTGTCCCGGGTCAGGGGCCGGCTCACGGCCACGGCAACGCCGGCCGGGGGCTCTGCGCCGGGGTCGTGCAGCACGGCGATGCGCACCGCCGGGTCCACTTCCCGGAACCGGTCCAGGTACCAGCCGGGGTCCGGGGGCAGCACTTCGGCCGCCGCCACCACGCCGGCGTACGGCCGGGCCCGGAACAGGTCCAGGGCCTCGTACCGGTCCGCGGCCGTCACCACCGGCCGGTTCGCGGCGCGAAGCCGGTCTTCGAGCAACGCGACCTCGGCCGGGTCGGGGGTGAGAACCAGCACCGGGTCGGCACCCAGGGCCGGGCCCGGGCCCAACAGCGCATGGATCTCGTCGTCCGACAACACCCCTGCGGGGCCGGGGTCGGGCTGGTTCGGGGTGGTCGCGTCGGCCATGGGCGTCCCGGGCGCGGGTAAGCGGGGGTCCGAACCTGCTAACAGAGCCCGGGGACGCCTGTCAACCCGGGCTCACGACCGGATCATGGTCAGCAGCATCTTGAACCGCTGGTCCGCCCGCACCGAGTGGGGCACGTGGGCGGGCATGATCACCATATCGCCGGGCTGCGCGGTCACGGCCCGGCCGTCGATCACGAGCACGGCCTGGCCGTCGAGCACCTGGACCACCGCGTCGAACGGCGCGGTGTGTTCGCTCAGCCCCTGGCCGGCGTCGAACGCGAACAGGGTGAGGGTGCCGGCCTTGCTGTCGAGCAGGGTGCGGCTCACGATCGAACCGTCTGCGTAGTCCACGTGGTCGGCCAGCGGGATCGGCTGGCCCTTGGGGGCGGCAGGGGTGGGCATGGGGCCTCCGGGCTTTGGGGTCAGGGGCTCGGTTGTGGTACACGGAAAGCGGATTCCACCCCATTGTACCGGCCAGGCCGGGACCCGCAACACCACGGGAGGCGAGGCGCCATGGAACGAACCGCAGTGCTCCACACCGGGATCGGGCCCCTCACCCTGGTGGAAAGGGGCGGCAAGCTCGCCGCGATCCGGTTGCGGGGGGAGGCGGCCGGCCCCGCGCCAGCCGGGGGCGTCCTCGCGGAGACGGCCCGGCAGCTGGCCGAGTACCTGGCCGGCGACCGCCGCGTGTTCGACCTGCCCCTGGCCGACCCGGCGGACGCAACGGCGTTCCAGCGGCGGGTGTGGGCAGCCCTGGGGGAGATCCCGTACGGCGAGGTGCGCACCTACGGCGAGTTGGCCGCAGCCCTGGGCACCAGCGCCCGGGCCGTGGGCGGCGCGTGCCGCCGGAACCCCCTGCCCCTGGTGGTGCCGTGCCACCGGGTGGTGGCCCGGGCCGGGCTCGGCGGGTTCAGCGGAGAGTGGGAGACCGGCCTGGTGCGGGACGTGAAGGCCGTTCTCCTGGCCCTGGAGGGCGCTCCTGCGGTGCGCCCTCCAGGATGCGGCGGGCCCGCTCCAGGTCGGCCGGCCGGTTGACGTTGAGGAACGACCGGAGGTCGGGGTCGACCGGCCGCAGGGACGCCGCGGCGACCTCCCGGGTCGCCCCCGGGGGGAACGCGGTTCGCATGCGCAGGTCGCCGGCGGCGATCCCGGCCTCGAACTCCGGCAGCATGTCGCACCGGTACAGGGCGCACAGGGGCTCGTACCCGGCGGCGCCCCGGGGCACCACGACCCGGGCGTCCCCCCGGGCCGCCCACAGCCGCTCGAGCAACGCCGGCTCCACGAACGGCATGTCGCACGCCACCACCGCAACCCAGCCCCGGGGGCCGAGAACGCCGGCCCCGTAGGCCAGGGCCGTGGCGATGCCGCCCTTGGCGTCGGCGCCCGGGTACCGGTCGGTCACCACGGGGATCCCGGCGTCCTCCGGCCGGGCGCTGCCCCCCACCACGACCACCCGCCGGGCGACCCGGCCGACCCGGTCGCACACCCGGTCCAGGAGGGACCGGCCGGCCAGGGGGAGCCGGGCCTTGTCCGTGCCCATCCGCCGTGCCCGGCCGCCGGCCAGCACCGCGGCCAGGGGGATCGGACGGGCCGGAGCGCTCACTCCTCGACCACCGCGTCGGGCAGTTCGTTCTCGTCGCCCTCCTGCCACGGGAACGCTTCGGCCAGCACCCGGCCCACCGCCTCCACCGCGTACACCAGCCCGTCGGCGAACTCCCCGCGCCGGAACCGGTCGGCCATGCCGTCGCGTACCCGCTCCCACCCGTCCTGCCCCAGGTGCTGGTGAATCCCCTCGTCCCCGTAGATCGCGAACCGGCGCTCGGCCACGGCCAGCAGGATCAACACCCCGTTGCGCTCCCGGGTCTCGTGCATCTTGAGCCGGGCGAACAGCCGGCGCGCCGCGTCCAGGGGATCGCCCTTGACCTTGCGGGACACAACCACCCGGATCTCGGCCGACGTCCGGCGTTCGGCCCCCCGGATCGCCGCCTCGACCCGGCGCTTCTCGTCGGCGGGCAGGAACGCCGTGGGCCGGCCGGGCCGGTCCGTGGGATCTCGCGCCATGGTCACCACCCTCCGCTCGCGCCGCCGCCGCCGAACCCGCCACCGCCCCCGGAAAATCCGCCGCCGCCGAAGCCGCCACCCCCGAATCCGCCCCCGCCGCCGAACCCGCCCCACGGGCCGATCCACCAGAGACCCCCTGCCCCGCGACGGCGCCCGCCCATCACGCTCGACCGTCGCCGGGCGGCCAGGACCCCCAGGGCCACGAACGCGAGCAGCGGCAACAACCCCACCAGGGGCGCCGGGGCGCGGCCCGGCCTCTCCCCGGGCACAGGCTCGAACTCCCCGCGGCTGGCCTGGTCCAGGGCGTCCACCGCGGCCAGGAGCCCGCCGGCATAGTCTCCCTGGCGGAACCGGGGCGCGAGGACCTGGCGGATCACCTGGCCGGCCAGGATGTCGGGGATCGCGCCCTCGAGCCCGTAGCCCACCTCGACCCGGATCTTCCGGTCCTCGGCGAACACGAGGAGGATCAGGCCGTTGTCCCGGCCCTTGCGGCCCACCTTCCACGCCTCGGCGAGCCGGATCGAGAAGTCTTCGAGGCTGCCCCCCTCCAGGCTCCGGAAGATCGCCACCACGAACTGGTTCGACGTGGCGCGCTCGATCTCGGCCAGGCGGGCTTCTAGCCGGGCCCGGTCGCCCGGCGACAGGAGGCCGGCGTAGTCGCTGACCCGCCCCTGGGGCGCCGGGGGCACGTCCAGGGCGGCTGCCGCGGCGACCACCAACAGGACCCCGACGACCCCGGCCACGATCCCGCCGCGCATCCCGAGCATCACGAGCCCTCCCCTGCCGGCCGGTTCAGAACTTCACCCTGGGGGCCTGCTCGGCGCCCTTGTCCGCTTCGAAGTACGGCTTCGGCCCGAACCCGAACGCCCGGGCGAAGAAGTTGGCCGGGAACGACCGGATCCGGGTGTTGTACGCCCGGGCCGCCTCGTTGAACCGGTTGCGCGCCACGTTGATCCGGTTCTCGGTGCCCTCGAGCTGGGTCTGGAGCCCCAGGAAATTCTGGCTCGCCTTCAGGTCCGGGTACCGCTCGGCCACGGCCAGCAGCCGGGACAGGGCACCGGACAGGCCCTGCTGGGCGTCCTGGAACCGGCGGATCGCCTCGGGGGTGAGCTGGTCGGCCCGCACCGTGATCTGCCCCACCCGGGCCCGGGCCTCGGTGACCCCGGTCAGCACCTCTTTCTCGTGGGACGCGTACCCCTTGACCGTCTCGACCAGGTTCGGGATCAGATCGGCGCGGCGCTGGTACGTGCTCTCCACGTCGGCCCACGCCTTGGAAACCTGTTCCTCGGCAGCCACCAGGCCGTTGTAAGTGCCCTTGACCCAGCCGTACGCGAGCAGCACGCCGAGCACCACGACCCCGAGAACGATCCACCCCTTTTTCATCGGGCTTCCCTCTCCTGTTCCTGTTGTCCCCGTTCCAGTGCCCGGCCGACGGCCGCCGCCACCGTGGCGTCGTGCTCGGGGCCGAACGTCCTCGGGTCCAGCACCAACGCGTCTTCCCGGACCCGGGCCACGACCGGCGGCCGGCCGGCCCGGAGCCGCGCCTCCAGGCGGCCGGCGCCCCCCCCGGCCGGCCGGACCTCCACCGCGAAGGTGGGCAGTTCGAGCAACGGCAGGGCGCCCCCGCCGGTTCGGGAGGTGTCGGCCACCACGGCCACGACCGCCCGATCCCCCGCGACGGCCGCCAGGTCCCGGGCCAGGGACCGGGCCCGTCCCTCCAGGGCCCCGGCCCCGGCCGTGAGCATGGCCAGGGCGGGCACCCGGGCCGCGGCCGCAGCCGGATCCCGGTACAGGGCCAGGGTGGCCTCCAGCGCGGCCAGGGTCACCTTGTCGGGCCGCAGGGCCCGCATCAGGGGGTGGCGGGCGCACGCGTCCACCGCGGCGGCCCGGCCCACCAGGATGCCGGCCTGTGGGCCGCCCAGCAGCTTGTCGCCCGAGAACGTCACCAGGTCAACGCCGGCGGCCACGGCGTCCTGCACCGTGGGTTCGGGCTCCAGGCCGTGGCGGCCCAGGTCCACGAGGCACCCGCTGCCCAGGTCCTCCATCACCGCCAGACCCGTCCGCCGGGCCACGGCCACCAGGTCGGCCGCGGCCACCGAGGCGGTGAACCCCACGACCCGGTAGTTGGAGGTGTGGACCTTCAGCAAAAGTGCCGTGTCCGGGCCCACGGCCTGCTCGTAGTCGTGGAGGTGGGTCTTGTTGGTGGCACCCACCTCCCGGAGGATCGCCCCGCTCTGGGCCATCACCTCGGGCACCCGGAACGACCCGCCGATCTCCACCAACTCGCCCCGGCTCACCACCACCTCGCGGCCCCGGGCCAGGGCCGTGAGCCCCAGGAGCACGGCCGCGGCGTTGTTGTTGACCACCAGGGCCGCCTCGGCGCCGGTGATCTCCCGCAGCAGGCCGGCCACCAGGTCGTGGCGCAGCCCCCGCCGGCCGGTGGCCAGATCGTACTCCAGGGTACAGTACCCCGCAGCCCGGGCGGCCGCAGCCACCGCCTCGGGCGCAAGGGGCGCCCGGCCGAGGTTCGTGTGGAGCACCACCCCCGTGGCGTTGATCACCGGCACGAGCCGGGGCTCCAGGGCCGCGTCCAGGCGCACGAGGGCCGCGGCCGCGACTGCGGCCGGACCGAGGTCGGGCTCCTCCCCGGCCCGTACCCGGTCCCGGAGGTCGGCGAGCACCGCCCGGACCGCGTCCACGGCCGCGGGCCGGGGCACGCGACCCTGCTCTACCGGTTCGAGCAACGCCGGTTCCTGGAGAACGCGCTCCACGGCCGGGATCCGCTGCAACGCGTCTCTATGGTCCATCTAGCTCCCCTGCCGGACCGAGAACCCGGCCCGGGGTTCCACGCCGTCCAGGATCCGGTCGATGTTCGCCTGGTGTCGGGCCACGGTAAAACCGACCACCGTCACGGCCAGGGCCACCACGGCCAGCGGGCTGCCGAAAAACGCGGCGATCAACGGCAGGGCTGCCGCGGCAGCCAGGCTGGCCAGGCTCACCATCCGGCCGAGCCAGAACACCACCCCGAACACCACGGCGGCCCACAGCACGCTGCCCGGCGCCAGGGCCAGGAACACCCCCAGACCCGTGGCCACGCCCTTGCCGCCCCGCCCCCCCAGGAACACCGGATACAGGTGGCCCAGGTACGCGGCCAGCCCCACGAGCGCCACGGCCCACGGGCCGTGCAGGGTCGAGACGGCCCACGCCGTGGGCACAAAGCCCTTGAGCGCGTCCGCCGCCAGGGTCACCGCCCCCCACTTGCGCCCGAGCACACGGCCCACGTTGGTGGCGCCGATGTTTCCCGACCCGGCGCTGCGGGGATCCTGCCCCCCGGCCAGCCGGGCGACCACCACGCCGAACGGCACCGACCCCAGCAGGTACGCGAACGCCACCAGCAACAACCACTTCATCTACACCCACTCCTCCCGGCCGGACCCGGCCGGCCACGCGAGCCGTCCGAAAGCCCCGGGTCTCCAGCTCCCATGAAACCGCGCCCCCCGGCGATTCGGGGCCGAACCCCAGCGGTGCGCGAGCCGTCCGCTGCCGGACAGCGCAGCCCCAGACAACGCCGCCAGTCTAGACGAACGGCGCGGGCCTGCAAAGACTCCGCCCGGTAGCAAGAATTTCTTTTGCTAAACCCAACGAAAGTATTGCCAGATCCTTACCCTTCCCCTTGGGTAGTGCGGGGTGGGGGACTGGTGGAGCGCCGGGCGCGGCCCCTTGACGCGCCGCGCCGTTCGAACGTCCGGATCGTCTCCGAACGCCAAGGGTTCCGCTGTCGAGGCCCGGACCAACCGGCAAACAGCGGCATCGCAAGGCGCGGCGATCGGGTGTCGCTACTGGCACCCGGCCAGAACCGGGCGCCCACCCCGTTCCTCGTCCTCACCCCCGGGGAACACCGGGAAAAGCTCGACTCCGGTATCCAATCCAGGCTTGGGGAATGCCGCCCTGTTGGTCCCGGCCGGCTGCGGTAGACTGGCAAGACAACCGACAGCCCCGGAGACCGACATGGCCAACCGCCTGGGCCGCGAGAGCAGCCCGTACCTGCTGCAGCACGCCGACAACCCGGTGGACTGGTACCCGTGGGGGGACGAGGCGTTCGCCCGGGCCCGCCGGGAACGAAAAATTGTGTTCCTGTCGATCGGGTACGCCACCTGCCACTGGTGCCACGTGATGGAGCGGGAGAGTTTCGAGGACCGGGAGGTGGCAGACGTGCTCAACCGGCTCACCGTGCCGGTCAAGGTGGACCGGGAGGAGCGGCCCGACGTGGACCAGGTGTACATGGCCGTGTGCCAGGCCCTGACCGGGAGCGGCGGTTGGCCCCTGACGATCCTGCTGACCCCGGACCGGCTGCCGTTTTTCGCGGGCACCTACCTGCCCAAACGCAGCCGGGGCGGCCGGGTCGGGGTGATCGAGTTGGTGCAGCGCGCCGCGGCCCTGTGGGCCGAGGATCCGGACCGGGTGCGCCGGTCAGCCGGGGACGTGGTGGCCAACCTCCGGCGGGCCGGCGCAGGATCGGCCGACCCGGGCGAGCCCGACCCGGACCTGCTCACCGCGGCAACGGACGAACTCGCCGCCCGGTTCGACCCGGTCCACGGCGGTTTCGGCCCCGCACCCAAGTTCCCCACCCCCCACAACCTGGTGTTCCTGCTGCGCCGCACCCGCCGCACCGGCGACCCCGCGCCCGCCCGGATGGCCGTCGGCACCCTCAGGGCGATGGCCCGGGGCGGGATCCACGACCACCTTGGGGGCGGGTTCCACCGGTACGCCACGGACCCGGAGTGGCTGCTGCCCCACTTCGAGAAGATGCTCTACGACCAGGCCGGCCTGCTGGCCGCGTACACCGAGGCGTACGGGTTGGTCCGGGCACCGGACCTGGCCGCCACGGCCCGGGACGTGGCCGGCTACGTGCTCCGGGACCTGGCCGACCCGGCCGGCGGGTTCCACTCGGCCGAGGACGCAGACTCCGAGGGGGAGGAGGGCCGGTACTACGTGTGGACCCGGGACGAGATCCTGGAGGTGCTGGGGCCCGGCGACGGCGACCGGTTCTGCCGGGTGTACGGCGTGGCCGCCGACGGCAACTTCCTGGACGAGGCCGCCCGGCGCCGCACCGGCGCCAACGTGCTCCACCTGGCCCGGCCGCTGGACGCGTGGGCCCGGGAGATGGGCGCCGGGACCGCCGAACTCGAAGAGGTGCTGGCCCGGGACCGGGAGCGCCTCTACTCGGCCCGCACCCGGCGGGTCCGGCCCCTCCGGGACGACAAGGTGCTCGCCGGGTGGAACGGCCTGATGATCTCGGCCCTAGCCCGGACGGGCGCGGTGCTTGGGGAGCCCGGGTACGTGGCCGCTGCCGGCCGGGCCGCGGACTTCGTGCTGGCCCGGCTCCGGCCGGAGGGGCGGCTGCTGCGCCGGTACCGGGCCGGACGGGCCACGATCCCGGCGGCAGCCGAGGACGCCGCGTTCCTCGTGCGCGCGCTCCTCGACCTGTACGCCGCGACCTTCGACCCCTCCCGCCTCGCCGCAGCCGTGGACGTGGCGGGCGAGCTGGTGGACCGGTTCTGGGACGGCGCGGACGGCGGCCTGTTCGACACGGCCCACGACGGCGACGAGCTGGTGTGGCGGCCCCGGGAGGTGTACGACGGGGCCATGCCGTCGGCCAACTCGGTGGCCGTGGAGGCGCTGGCACGACTCGGGCTGCTCACCGGCGACCCCGTGTGGACCGACCGGGCGTGGGCCACGGCCCGGGCGTTCGCCGGCCGGGTCCGGTCGTACCCGGCCGGGTTCACCGCGTACCTCACGGGGCTGGCCGTGCTGGTTGAGCCCACCCGGGAGGTGGTGATCGCGGGACAGCCGGGCCACGACGACACCGGGGCCCTGGTCGCGGCGGTCCGCAGGGTCTACGCCCCGGAGGCCGCGGCCGTGCTCGCGCCGCCCGGGGAGGCCGGCGGCGCGATCCGGGACCTTGCGCCGTTCGTCGCCGGCATGACCCCCGTGGGCGGGCAGGCCGCCGCGTACCTGTGCCAGAACGCCACGTGCCAGGCGCCCCTGGTGGAACCCGGCGCACTGGCGGCCGCCCTGGCCACCCCACCCCCGGACGGGGATCAGAATTCAGAATTCAGAGGACAGGAATCGGGAACGCCGGCCGGCCGCCCGGGGTCGTAGCGGGGGCCAACGCCTTGCGCCTTGCACCTTGCACCTTGTGCCTTCTGACTTCTGTCTCCCGTCCCCGCAAGCTACAATGCCGCTGCCCGCTTACCGACCACCCGAGGGAGGACCCATGTCGCTCTGGAAACCGCTCGCCGCCTGCCTCGTCCTGCTGTCCGTCTCGGCCTGCATCCCCGAGGGGTACGTCAAGGATCCGGCCCCGTGGCTGGCCGAGGCCCGGTGGGAAGAGGCCGCGCGCGTGCAGGTGGAGATCACCGAGACCGCGCTGGCCCCCCAGGTGCTCACCTTCCAGGAGGACCGGCCGTACGTGCTGGAGATCACGAACCGGGGAACCCGGACCCACGAGCTGGCGGCCGAGCAGTTCTTGAAGGCCGTGACCACCCGGGACGCCCGGGTTCCCGGCGTGGCCGGTTTCACGGCGCTCCGGTTCACCGCGATCGAGATCGCGCCGGGGCAGACCGTGGACCTGGCGTTCGTGGCCGTGCGGCCGGGCACCTACCCGTTGACCTGCTCCGCGCCGGGGCACGGGGCCGGCGGTCTGAGCGGCGCGGCCCGGATCCTGCCCGCACCCAAGGGCCCGTAGGCCGGATCAACCGACCAGGCACAGGGTCAGGGCCGGCCAGTAGGTGATCACCAGCACCGCGGCGAGCAGGAGGAAGAAGAACGGCAGGGTGGCCCTGTACAGCTCGAGGATCGGGCGGTCGAACCGGTAGCTGGCGATGAACAGGTTCATGCCCACCGGCGGGGTGAAGTACCCGATCTGCATGTTGGCCAGGAACACGATGCCCAGGTGCACGGGGTGGATCCCGTAGCCCACGGCCACGGGCAGGATGATCGGGATCACGATCACCAGGGCGGAGAACACGTCGAGCATGGTGCCCAGAACGAGCAGGAACGCGTTGAGGAGCACCAGGAACGTGAGCCGGTCGGACACATGGGCCCGGATCCACGCGAACAGCCGGGTGGGCACCTCGGTGTCGATCAGGTAGTTGGTGGACGCGAGCGACGCGCCCAGGATGAGCAGGATCCCCCCGACCAGGACCATGGACTCGCGCATCACCCCGGGCAGCCGGGCCCACGTGATCTCCCGCCGGATCCCCACCTCCACCACCAGCACGTACAGCGCGGTGACCGCAGCCGCCTCGGACACGGCGAACGCGCCGGTGTAGATGCCGCCGAGCACCGCGAACGGCAGGGGCAGCTCCCACGCCGACTCCCGGACCGCTGCCGCGGCCTCGGCCCACGAGAAACCCTGGCCCGTCCGGGGCAGCCGGCGGCCCTGCCACAGGCTCCAGCCCGACAGAATCGCGAGCATGAGCAGGCCGGGCAGCGCGCCGCCCCGGAACAGGTCGCCCACTCCCACGGGCACCCCCACCGACAGTTGCTGGGCCACCACGGCGTACAGGATCAGGGGCAGGGACGGCGCGAACAGCAGCCCAAGGCTCCCGGAGGTGGTCACCAGGCCCAGGGTGAACCGCTCGGGATACCCGGCCTGGCGCAGGGCGGGCACCAGCAGGGCGCCCAGGGCGACGATGGTCACGCCGGACGCGCCGGTGAACGCGGTGAACAGGGCGCACGCGGTCAGGGCCACCAGGGCGAGCCCGCCCGGCAGCCACCCGAGCAGGGCGTTGGTGAGGCGCACGAGCCGGGCCGGAGCCCGGCTCTCGCCCAGCAGATACCCAGCGAACGTGAACAGGGGGATCGCCACCAGCACCGGCATCTCGGCCAGCCGGTAGAACTCGATGGCCACCACCGACAGGTCCACGCCCTCGGACAGGAACCCCAGCAGGGCGCTGGCCGCGATCACCGCAAACAGGGGTGCTCCGAGCAGGGCGGCCGCCGCGAGCAGGCCCGACGCGATCACCGGCGGTCCCCGTACGCCGCTGCCGCCCGCAGGCACCCGGCGGCCCGCACCGCGTAGCGCACGGCCAGCACGGCGAACCCCACGGGCAGGATCGCCTCGAGCGCCCACGCCGGCACCGCCCCGATGCCCGGGATGCCGGCGCCCAAGTCTTCGAGCACGAGCCGGCCGGCGTGGAACGCCACCACCCCGGACACGGCTGCGGTGAACCCGTGGGTCAGCCCCCGGACCGCGACACGGACCCGGGGAGGCAGGGCGCGGGGCAGGAAGTCGATGGTGATGTGCCGGTCGTCCCGACCGGCGGCCAGCGCCCCCAGCAGGGCGAGCCACAGGACGAGCACCCGGAGCACCGGGTCGCCCCAGGAGATCCCGGACTGGAACAGGTTGCGGAGCACGATCTGGGCAGACGCCAGGAGGATCATGCCGCCGAGCCCGGCGACCAGGAGTGCGTCCTCCACCCGGTGGAGCACCCGCACCCAGTCGCGGACCGGCCCGTCAGCCACCCTGCCCCGTCCCGGCCCGGTACGCTTCCAGGTCGCCGAGCACGGCGTCGAACAGCTCTTTCGCGTACGCGCCGCCGGCCCGGAGCCGCTGGATCGTCTCGTCCCCGGCCCGCCGCCACCGGTCCAGTTGGGGCCCGGGCTCGGGCCGGACGACCTCCACGCCCTGCGCCCGGAGGGCGGCCAGGGCCCGCTCGTTGTCCCGCCGGTTCTTGCGGCCGAGCCGCTCCAATACGGCGCCCATCACCTGCCGGACCACGGCCTGGTCGCCGGCCGACAGCCGCTCGAACGCGCCCTTGTCCACGACCACGATCCCCACCAGGTACGACAGGGGCAGGTCGGTGAGATACCGGATCCGGGTGTGCCACTGGAACGCGATCGCAGCGGCCGGGGTGGCCACCACCGTGTCCACCAGCCCGGTCTGGAGCGCGGTGTACACGTCGGCGATCGACAGGGGCACCGACGGGATGCCGGCCGCCTTGAGCGCGGTCTGGCTGATCGGGTCCCCCTCGGGGATCCACACCTTCTTGCGCTGGACGTCGTCCAGGGTGCGCAGCGGCGCGTCGGACATCAGGTAGCCGAACCCGCCCTCGGAGATACCCAGGACCACCATTCCCCGGGCCTCCAGCTCCCGGCTGATCGCGCGGTCCAGCCGGCGGCGGACGACGTCGACCTCGTCCAGGGACCGGAACAGGAACGGCATCGAGTACAGGTCCACCCCGGGGTACACCTGGCGGAGACCCCCGCCGGAGAACGCGCCGCCGTGGAGCTGGCGCGCCCGGATCTTCCGGAGCACGGTCCTGTCGTTGCCCATCACCCCGCCGGGGTAGAACTTGAACTTCACCCGGCCTTGGGGCCGGGCGGCCACCTCCTGCGCGCCCGCCCGCATCTCCTTCATCCAGGTGGTGCCGTCCGGCGCCAGGGTGGCGAGCTTCAGGGTGTGGGCCGGGGCCGGCGCCGCGCACAGGAGCACGACGGCGATCAGCCACGGCAACGGGGATTTTCTAGCGGTCATCGGAAGTTCCTGCCGGGAAGGCTCGCGACGCGGGTCAGAAGTAGTCTTCGGCGCTGGCCAGCAGGGCCCGGGCCCGCTCCTGGGCCAGCACGTTGCTCAGGGTGAGGTCCCCAGCCTGCGTATCGGCCGAGAGCACCCCGTTCAACAGCCGGTCGTGGAGTTCCCGGTCGAATACCAGGCGCGCGTAGTGCTCCGCCAGCAGCACCCGGGCCATCAGGTCGCGCCCCCCGGACAGCGCGATCGCCCGTTCGAACTGGCGGCGCCCCTCGTCGGGACGGCCGCCCAGGGCTGCCGGCCGCAGGGTGTAGAGCACCCCGAGGTACAGGTGCGCCCGCCCCCGGTCGTGCCCGTCGTCCAGGGCCACCACCCGCTGGAACGCCGCCTCGATCTTGGGCAGGTCGGCCACCGCGACCAGGTCGCCGGCCCGGCTCTGCACCCACCCGGCCCATGCCGCCGCGAACCCGTACAGCGCGTCCACCTGGCCGTGGCCGGCCCGGGCCAAGGCGTCCACGAACCCGTCGTACGGGCCGGCCGCAGCCCGGCACAGCTCTGGTGCGTCCAGGCACAGGGCGCGGCGGGCGTATCCCAGTGCGCGTTCCGAGAGCCGGGCCGCCCGGGCCGGGTCGTCCACGAACGCGCCCGCGTACGCGCCGTACAGCCGGGCGCCGGACGCCAGCAGGTCGGGGTTGTCCGGGTCGTCCCGGATCAGGCCGTCGATCAGCAGGAGGTACGCGGGCGCGCCGTCGCGCACCGTGGCCGGGTCGTCCTGGGCCAGGATCGCGGCCGACACGGTGCCCGCCATGCGCGAGGTGGCCGAGCCCATCAGGCCGGCGCACCCGGCCAGCCCGGCGGCCAGGGCCAGGGCCAGCCCGGCCCGGCCCGCCCGTCGCAGGGCAGGCAAGGTCGCGCTTTCCCCCGGAACCGAAACGCGTGTCATGGTCCTCCCCGTCCAGGGCGGGTGGGAGTAGCGGATCGCCACACGGCCCCGGGGCGGCGCCCGGTTCCGGCCGGGTGCGGGGAGCGGCACCCGATCGCCGCGCGAGGTCAGCTGGCTGACACGCCCGCAGGCCTTGCGAAGGCGGTGTGCCGAACCCTGGAGGCGCACCGGGCGTCCTGGTGCGCGGCGAGCCAAGGGGCCGCACCCGGCGCTCCACCGGGCCCCACCCCGAACTGCCCAAAGAGAAAAGGGAGAATCCGGCACTACTTTCGTTGATCTCTATAACCCGCAGCCCGGGGGCCGTCAAACCCCGCCGGCCGGTGCCACGATCCACGGCCCGTCCTGGCCTCCGAACGCCACCGCTCCCCGGTCCGCCAGGAGGTCCAGGTGGCCCACCACCTCGCTCACCACCAGGAACAGGAACGCGGGATCCGGATCGGGGAACAGGTGCTGCGAGATCTCCCACGGGGTGCGGGCGCCGGCCCGCACGAGCCCCATGATCTCGTCGGCACGGGCCCGGTGGAACGCGAGCCGGCCGGCCACCAGCCGGTCCAGGTCTTCCCCGCCGTCCAGGACCTCACCGTGGCCGGGCAGGAGCCGGCGGGGCGCCAGCGACCGGAGGCGTTCCAGGGTGGCCAGGTACGCCACCAGGGTCCGCTCCCGGAACCGCCCGTGCCGGCCGGGCTCCAGGATCGCGTTCGACGAGATCGTGGGCAGCAGGGTGTCCCCGGACAACAGCGTGCCGGTGTCCGGCTCCCAGAAACACAGGGCGCCCCGGGCGTGGCCCGGGGTGTGGAGTACCCGGAGCCGGGTCGCGTCCACCGCCACCACCGCCCCCTCGTCCAGGGGCTGCACCGCGTCCAGGGGTTCGGTGTAGCCGCTGAGCACCTCGAGCCCGGCGAGCACCGCTTCGGCCGCCCAGCCGGGCGCCCCGGCGCGGCGGCACGTCTCGCCCAGAAAGCCGGCGATCGCGTTCCACTCGCCAGGCCGGTCCAGGAGCCGGTCGTGGTCCACCGGATGGGCGTACACGGGGCAGCCGGCCGCCCGCCGCACCCGGCGGGCCAGACCGGAGTGGTCGTGGTGGGGATGGGTGAGCACGAGCCGGCCCACCGCGTCCACCGGGAACCCGGCGGACCGGATTCCCCCTTCGAGAGCGGCCCACGCCTCGTCGGTCAGGGGGCCGGTGTCCACCAGGGTCAGGGGCGGCCCCTCCAGCAGGTAGGCGTTCACGTCCCCCACGTAGAACGGCGTGGGGACCGGGATGCGGTGAATGCGCACGGCGCTCCTTTCCTCGGAACGGGTCGGAAAACAGGGAATGATACCCCAAAAACCCGGCCAGGGGGCCGGCGATCGGCCCGTGGGCCGGAACCCCGCCTCGATCTGCGGCCGCGGCCGTGGTACCTTTCGCGCTCCACCCCCAACCCCACCAGGAGACCCCATGATGACCGGAGACCTGTTCCCCGGAGACCTCGTCCGCCACGACACCCACGGCATCGGCCGGGTGGTGGAGACCACCGGGTTCGGCGAGGGCCAGAAGTGCGCCGTGTACTTTCCGCGCGCCGACCGGGAGACCGTGATCGCCCGCGCCAGCCTGTCGGCCCTCACCCCGTCCGAGGCCGACGCGTACGACCTGGTGAAGCTGGCCGTGCAGGACCTGCGCGCCGAGGAGTCCCCGGCGGTGGCCCTGGCCGAGCGGTTCCAGGGCGGTGAACTGGTGCTCCAGCCGGCCGACCCCGACCTGGCGCCGAAGAAGGTGCCGATCGAGACGTTCTTCCACAAGATCGTGATGGTACGGGACCGGCTCCGGGTGCTGGAGCAGCAGATCAACGGCCACAAGGGCCTGTCCGACCAGGACAAGGTAGGGCTCCAGCAGTACATCACCCGGGCGTATGGCTCCCTGACCACGTTCAACGTGCTGTTCGGCGATCGCAGGGACCAGTTCGTGGGGCAGAAGGGGGCCCGATGAGCGACGCGCCACGGACCGAGATCTACGTGGACGCGGACGGGTGCCCGGTGAAGGACGAGGTGTACCGGGTGGCCCGCCGGTACGGCCTCACGGTCTACGTGGTGGCCAACCGCCACCAGCGGACCCCGCCCGACGACACCATCCGGCCCGTGGTGGTGGGCGGCGCGTTCGACGCGGCCGACGACTGGATCGCGGAGCGGGCCGGACCGGGCGACGTGGTGATCACCGCGGACATCCCCCTGGCGGCCCGGTGCCTGGAGCGGGGAGCCCGGGTGATCGGCCCCAAGGGCGACCCGTTCACCGACGACAACATCGGCGAAGCCCTGGCCACCCGGGAACTGATGGACCAGCTGCGGCAGATGGGTATGCAGACCGGCGGGCCCCGGCCGTTCGACAAGCGCGCCCGGTCCCGGTTCCTCCAAGCCCTGGACCAGGTGATCCAGGCCGTGCGCCGGGGCGGGTGACGGCCGCCCGACTCCGGGCCCGGCTGCGAAGACCCGGATATCTCCGAAAGTTTCCACGAAACCATTGATTTATTTCGATATCCGCCTATTATTCGGGACAATGATCTGCGCTGCCTGGCCCGGGACGGCACTGCCCGTTCCGCTGGTCACCGCCGGGCACCTCCCCGGGCCGAAGGCTTCGCCAGCGACCGGCATCCGGTTGGGATCTCCCCGGGAAACGGGTTCCGCCGGGCAACGGGTTCCTCCGAACCGATAGCCCCGCACCGCCCTTCCCCGCTGCACCAGCCCACCTGCCGCGCCGCCCTCACGCCCCTCCTGCTCGAAGGAGGAGACGATGCCCTTTCGGCGGGCCCCAGACCCTGGTGACGCGGCCCACTCCCCTGCCCGTGCCAACCACAGGCCGAAGCGTCCCGCCCCCCTGCCCTGCGCCATCGCCCCCCGTTCCCGACTCCGCCACCCGGCGCGCCTGCCTTTCCCGTTCCCGTTCGGGACCCTCTGGCTCCAAGCTCGCTGTCCGATCCGCAGGAGGACCTTACCATGACCACCCCGACCCGCGCCCGTACGACCGTTGTGCGTCCAGCCATCCTGCTCTTCGTGGCCTTCTCCCTGGCTCTGGCCGGTTGCGGCGGCGGGGGCGGGACCGGGGATGCCCCAGCGGCGCGCTCCCTGGAGTCGCTCTCGGTCCAGCCGGACCTGGTCCTGCTCCAGGGGGCCGGTTCGTCCCTGCAACTCGTCGTGACGGGACGGTACACGGACGGCACTATCCAGGACCTCACGGCGGCGGCCACGGGGACCGCCTACGCGCTCTCCGAACCAGAAGTGGCAGCGGTGTCGCAGGACGGGCTGTTGACGGCAGTGGCCGCGGGTTCCTGCGTTCTTGCCGTACACCACGCGGGGAAGTCCGTGACCGTGGGGGTCGAGGTCTCCGACACCGCCGGCCGGGACGCTGCGCAGGCCCTCGGCTATGTGCCGGGAGAAGTCGTCGCCGTGATGGCGGCGGGCGCCACGGCCCAGACCGTGGCCCAGAACCACGACCTCGAAGTCCTGGGGGAGAGAACCCTGTCATCCCTCGGGTTCACCATCGCGCGGTTCAAGGTGCCGTCCGGCCGCGCCCTGGACCGGGTGGTGGAGGACCTGCTGGCCGACCCGGACGTTCAGCAGGCCAGCAAAAACGTGGTGCTGCGCTCCGAGCGAACCTACGACGACCCCCTGGCCTATGACGCGCCCGACGGCCAGTACGGGCTGTACCTGATCCGGGCCGATGAAGCCCACGACCTGGCCACCGGCGCGGGCGTCCGGGTGGCGGTGATCGACTCGGGCCTGGACCTGGGTCACGAGGAGTTCGACAGCCAGGTGGTGGCCACGTACAACGCGGTGGAGCAAACCGACGACGTCACGGACTTCAACGGGCACGGCACCCACGTGGCCGGCACCATCGCGGCGCGGGCGGACAACGGGGCCGGGGTGGTGGGCGTCGCGCCGGACGCCCGTCTGATTATCGCTCAGTCGTCTTCCAAAGCGGCACACACTGCCTACGACATCGTCGACGCGATGGACTTCGCCGTGGCGCAAGGCGCGCGGGTGATGAACATGAGCCTGGGGGTCGGTCTCCAGACTCCCGACAGCGGCATCCTGACCCAGGCCTTCTTCCGACCGGCCGTGGACGCTGCGGTGCGGGCCGGCGTGGTGGTGGTGGCCTCGGCGGGCAACGACCAGCAGCGGGGCAGCCCGTACGGGATCCCGGCCATGCTGCCCAACGTGATCGCGGTTGCCGCGGTGGATAGCGGCCGGGAGGTGACCGACTTTTCGAACCTGCGGCCGTACGTGGACGTGGCCGCCCCTGGCAAGGCCATCTGGAGCGCGTGGCCGCGGGCCCTCGGGGACCACACCGGGTACCGGTCGATCCAGGGCACGTCCATGGCCGCGCCCCACGTGGCCGGCGTGGCCGCCCTGGTGCTCGAGGCCAACCCGGAACTGACGCCGTGCGAGGTGCAGACGATCCTGGAGGGCACGGCCGTGGACCTCGGGGCGCCGGGCAAAGACCCCCGGTACGGCAGCGGGCTCGTGGACGCCCGGGCAGCCGTGGAGGCGGCCCTGGCCGCCCGCGCCGACCCGGCCGGGGTTCTGGGTTCCAGCTGCCAACTGGCCGTGATCAGCGGTTCGCCCGGGGCCGACGTGTTCGGGCTGGCGCTCGACCCCGACACCCGGGAGGTTCAGGCCACACCCCTGAACACCGAACCGGTGCCGTGGGACCGGGCCACCTCGGTGGCGACCGACGCTTCGGGCAACCTGTACGTCACCGCGGTGGGCGGGTTCGGGCCGGGGGTGTACCGGGTGAACAGGGACGGCACCGTCGACCCGGTGGCTGCCGGAGCGCCGTTCGAACGGCCCGAAGGGCTCACGGTGAACCGGGACGGCGACGCGGTTGCCGTGGACGCCGGCACCGCCCAGATCGTTCGGGTGACCCCGCACGGCGACGTCCACGTCCTGTACACGGGCGAGCCCCTCGTGGCACCCACCGGGATCGACGACGCGAAGTATGCCGGTTATTACTACCTGACAGACGAAGGCTCAAACACCCAGCCAGGCTCGATCTGCCGGTTCTACGAGGGGGACCTGTCGGTCGCGTCCATGGCGGCAACTAACGTAGACTACACCGATATTGCCGCCAACTTTATGAGTGGCCTTCATCTGTTGGCGATCAGCCCCCTCGAAACGGACGACGGCGGAGGGTTCTTGCTGTCGCTCACGAACTGGACCGTCCCGAGGTCTGGGGAAATCAGGGTTCCCGGATCCACGGGGGGATTCCAGGGAGTCGGCCTCTCGTTCGCAAACGCCCTGTGGATCGCAGACAACGGCGCCCCCGAAGCCGTCCTGGTCCACCTGGGCTGGGATCCGGTCAACGGGATCTCCCAGGTCACCCCGTTCCGCACCGACGCTTTCGCAGATCCCGTGGACGTGGTCCAACTCCCTCCCCGGGTCGGCCCGGTCGCCCCCCCCCGAGATCGTGTTCCTCACTGCGGACAACCTTTTCCTGGACCGGGCCGGAGACTCCGGGGCCCTGGAGGTGTTCGGCAGGGACTCGGACACGACCCTGCTCGAAACGGGCGAACGGCTGGACAACGACAGCCTGTCGTTCCGTTCCCTGGACGAGGCCGTGGCAACGGTCACAGAAGACGGCGTGGTGACCGCGACGGCCCCGGGCGTCGCCCGGGTGGAGATCACCGCCGGCTCGATCCAGAGCACCGCCTTCGTGTACGTCGGGCTCGAGCGGATCGCGATCTGCCACCCGGTGGACGCGACCGGCACGTTCGACCCGGAGGGTGGATGGGTGGACACGGGCGACTTCGGGGTCCCCGAAGGACAGGCGCCCGTTTCCGTGTACGTGGCCGCGTTCTTCGCCGACGGTTCCACCCGGTGGCTCTCGAACTCGGTCTGGGGGACCACTTACGCGAGCAACAACAAGCAGGTCTTGCTACCCGGACCCATCCAGACCCCGAACACCCTCGTCTTCCTCCACGCCGGCACGGCCACCCTGACGGCACGCAACGGTCCGTTCTCGGACAGTGTGGAGGTGGTGGTGGGCGGCGACGCTCCGATCCTCCTGGAGGGCGTCTCGATCCGCGAGGAACAGTTGGCGCTGCGGGTGGGGGAAACCCGGGCACCCTCCGTGCGGTTCACCCTGGGCGGAGAGGATTTGGGCGTCCAGAGCCCCGGTTCCGGCAACACGTTCACGTCGAGCCTTCCGGAAGTGGCGTCGGTGGACCCCCTGTCCGGGCTGGTGACCGGGATCTCTCCGGGGACGGCCACGGTCACGGTCCGGAACGGACCGTTCTCGGCCACCGTGCCCGTGGTGGTCACACCGGGCAACCGGCCTCCCGAAGGGATCATCGTCGCTCCCCTGCGTGACGTGACGGTTCACGAAGGAGAGCGGGTCTCGTTCTCCGGGGAGGCGTCGGACCCGGACGGCACCGTGTCCCTGGCCCTGTGGACCTTCGGGGGCGTGGTCCCCAACCGGTCGGGCGTCGATGCCGGTGCCGTGGCGTTCCCCGAACCGGGCATTTTCACCGTCGGGTTCGCCGTGACCGACGACGAAGGGGGCCGCGATCCGACTCCGGACACCCGAACGGTGACCGTCCTCGGGCCCGACGTCACGCTCGAGTCCCTCGAGATCACCACCGGAGACATCGCATTTTCGGCCGCCGGTGACACCGAACCGCTCGAGGTGGTGGGCCATTTTTCGGACGGGGCCGCGTACGACCTCACCGCCGGGGCCTCGGGCACGGTGTACGCGTCGTCCGACGACGGCGTGGCCACCGTCTCGGCCGACGGCGTGGTGACCGCAGTGTCCAGCGGCACGGCCACGGTCACGGCGGTCAACAGCGGCCAGAGCGCGTCGGTCCAGGTCCAGGTCCCGGGGCTCGGCGCCCCCACGGCCTCGATCACCGCCGACCCGGAGAGCATCTATGAAGAACACGCCTCGACCCTGGCCTGGTCCACCTCCGGCGCCGACACCGTGACCATCGAGCCCGGCCCGGGCGCCGTGGAGCCCACAGGCTCGGCCGTGGTCTTCCCGGCCGAGACCACCACCTACACCCTCACAGCCACCGGCACGGGAGGCACGGCTACCGACTCGGTCACCGTGACCGTCTCGGCCTACCCGGCGCCCACGATCGCGATCACGGTTGAGCCGGCGACCATCGCGGCCGGCGAGTCCGCCGTGGTGAGTTGGACCAGCACCAACGCGGTTGAGGTCGCCCTGGCGCCGGGCTTCGGCATGGTGGACCTCACCGGCTCGGTCACCGTCGGTCCGGCGGAGACGACGACCTATACCATCACCGCGGGGAGCCCGGGCGGGGTGGCCTCCGACTGGGTCACCCTGACCGTGGCCCCTGCCACACCGGCGCCAACGGCCTCCATCAGCGCCTCACCGGCGGCGATCACCGAGGGCGGCTCCGCCACCCTGAGTTGGTCCACCTCCGGCGCCGACAGCGTGACCATCGAGCCCGGCCCGGGTGCCGTGGAGGCCGCGGGTTCGGTCGTCGTCTCGCCGGCGGAGACCACCACCTACACCCTCACCGCCACCGGCGCCGGCGGCACCGCCACCGACACGGTCACCGTGACCGTGACCCGAGCCGCGCCCCCGGCCGGCGTACGCCTCCTTCCCGACACCGGGCAGACGGCGTCCTACACGGCCCTGTTCGGGGAGGACTCGGACTACGAGATCAACCCTCCCTCGTGCACGGACAACGGCGACGGCACGGTCACGGACGACGTGACCGGGCTCATGTGGCAGCAGGACGGGGACGGTTTTGCCGGTTACGGTCTCGACGCCGCCGTTCAATTCTGCGACGACCTGGACCTCGCAGGTCACAGCGACTGGCGGGTACCGTCCCTAATGGAAATGGTAGGGATCGTCGACTACGGTCGATACGATCCGGCGATCGATAACGACTGCTTTTTCGGTGCGGACCCACCAGGACAGTATTTCATGACCTCGACGACATCCTTCGATTCCAGCACAAACGACCGCACAGGCGTACTGATCCATTTCTACTATGGATCCATAACGGAAGGGTCTGGGCCTGCCGTACGATGTGTACGGGGAGAACCCTCCCAAATTCCAGAGAAATTGGTGGACAACGGGGACGGCACGGTCACGGACCCCCGGACCGGCTTGGTGTGGCAGCAGGGCGAAGTCGACTCACCAGTCATCTGGGGAACCGCCCTGACATACTGCGAGACCCTAGTCTTGGGCGAGCGGGACGACTGGCGTCTGCCCAACGTGAAAGAGTTGGTGACGCTCGTGGACACAACGCTGGACGCCCCGCAGATCTCTTTGAACCATTTCCCTGGAGTCCACTTCGGAGAAACGGATTTCTACCTCACGTCCACCACCAATCCATCGAACCCGGTGTACGCTTGGGCGGTGTGGTTTGGATCTCTCCTGGACGCGTCGTCCGGTGCGGTAAAAGAAGGTGATCACGCGTGGGCAGGCTGGGTCCGGTGCGTAGGCGGAGGCCGGACCGCGCCTGGAGAGGGGTGTGTCGGGTTCGTGCGCGCGCAGCCCGACCTGGACGTGGTCGCCGGGTTCACCCCGAGCGATCCGTACATCGCGTTCGAGTACACGCCCGGCCCCGAACACTCGACCGACGTGTCGTTCGACCTGTACCTGAACGGCGTGCACATCGACACGATCGAGGACGTGCCCCCCGGGGGGGCGAGCGACCCGGTCCCGCTGCCCGGGAACCTGTTGTCGGACGACGGCAACGAGATCGCGCTCCGGAACCCCACGTGCCCGCCCGGGGTGGGCAGCTGCGAGGACGGGCAGGTGCTGTCGTGGGCCGGCGACCTGTGCTTCCCGCCGAGGGAACCGGTCGAAGCCGTCTGGTTCGAGAAACAGGCGCAGGACCTGGACTTCGGCACGTCGTTTACCGCAAACGCGACGCCGGTCGACCTGTCGCTGCGCCCGGGACCCGAGTGGTGCACCCGGGTTACGTTCGACGTGGTCGTGAACGGCGCCGTCGTCACCACCCTGGAGGTCTCGCCCGGGGCCGACTCGGAGCAGGTCGAACTCCCGTCGGTGGAAGGAGAGAACGAACTGGCGTTTCGAAACCCCGTCTGCCCCGCGGGAGACGGGTGCTGCGCCGACGGCCAGGTGCATTCCTGGGCGGGCACGATCTTCCTGCGGCGGTGACCGTCACCGCCCCGGGCCGGCGTCGAACTCCACGATTCGGGCGAACCCCAGGTCCGTCCCGGGCGCGACCCGGTGGTACAGGGGGCTGCCCGGGCCCACCCGGCCCCCCATGTCGTAGGTGAACGCCCGCACGGCCCGGTGGCGGATCCAGAAACCGAGGCGCACCGGGCCGGCGCGGGCATAGCACGAGTGGAAGTGGACGAACGCGTCCCGCGGCTCCGGGCGGGTGGCCAGCCACGGGGCCGGGGCGTCCGGGAAGAACACGGGCCGGATCCGGTCGGGGCCGGGGGGGACCTTGCCGGCGCCGGGCAGCCGGGTGCGCACCGCCTCCCCCTCGTAGAGGAGGGCGTTCACCGGGGCGTTCGAGGCGTAGAACCCCTGCTCGTTGAAGCACACCAACTTTACCCGCACCGGGTCCCGGGGGTCGTCCGCCCTGAAGTAGTACCCCACGAACTGGCCGAACCCGAGGAGCACGCCGTCGTGGACGAACTCCAGGCGGCTCTGGTACCCGGGGGGCACGGCCAGGGGCACGCGGCCCGGCCCGGCGTCGCAACCGAGCGCGAGCGCGGCCAGGCCCGCCGCGACCAGGGACGTCAGTCGCTGCCCCACGCCCGTCCCATCACCCACCCGGCCGCGCCGAATACCGCGGCCAGGGCTGCCGCGGCCGCCACCGGGCTGCCGGTCCACCGGGCCAGGGTGATCGGTCCCAGGTTGGTGGGCAGGTACAGCGCCGGGACGAGCACCTCGTGCCACTGGGCGAACGCGGCCGCCCCGGCCAGCCCTCCCAGCAGGGCGAACACCGCGTCCAGCCGCCCCTCCCCGGCCGCGGCCCAGCAGGTGCCCGGGCAGTAGCCGCTCAGGCCCCAGCCCACGCCGAAGATCACGCCGCCCACCCCGGTGGCCACCAGGCTCGTGGGCAGCACCATGGTCCGGCCCACCCCCACGGCCTGGAGGCCCACGAGCCCCAGGGCGGCCAGGGCCACCGCCGACACCATGAACCGAGGGATCCGGCCGTCGAGCATCAGGTGGGCCCGGGCCATCTCGTCGCCGTTGGTGGCCCCGGCCCGCTGCACCACGATCCCGAACGCGATCCCGGAGAACAGTCCCAGCCAGATCTCGGTCATCGGTCCCCCTCCTCCAGCGCCCGCCCGTACACGATCCGGGCGGTGAGCATGGCCACGGTAAAGATCACGGCCCCGAAGTACAGGCCGCTCACCGCGAGCTGGGTCGAACCCGAGATGAACAGCCCCAGGGTGCACCCCCCGGCGAGCCGCGCCCCGAACAGCAGGAGGAACCCGCCGACAAAGGTTGCCAGGTAGCGCTTGGCCCGGCCGGGCCCGAACCGCCGCTCCCAGATCTCGGGCACGTCCCGCACCGGGGACCGGCTAGTCAGGCCGGCGAGGAACCCGCCGATGGCCATCCCGAGTACGAAGGTCATGAGCCAGGAGCCCGGGCCGGGCATGGCCCGGTAGTGGGCCTTGGACGCGACGTACTCGGGCGCCACCGGCGCCAGCAGCCCCTTCAGGGTGGTCACGAACCCGCTGGACGACGCGGGCGGGCCGAACGTCGCGAAGATGAACACCACGATCCCGGCCAGGGCGAACGCCGAGGCCGACCACGACCAGTAGGGTGAGCGTCTCGTAGCCATCGGCCTTCCCCCTACCCGCCGCACGACACGTAGCCGCCCTTGGCCGCGGCCTTCCGGCCGCCGGCCCCCCGGGCGGGCGCGGACAGGGACGCCTTGCGCACCGGGCCGGGCAGGTCGCCGGCCAGTTCGCGCTCGCTCTGTGCGACGGGGAAAAACAGGTCCGGGTTGCCCCACTCGTGCCAGCTCGCGTCGTACAGCATCACGTCCTGGAATCCCATCAGCCGCAGCACGAAGTAGCTGAACGAGCCCCGCCGGCCCGAGTGGCAGTACAGGATCACCGGCCGGTTGGGATCGAGCCCCCGGTACAGCTCCAGCAGATCCTGCATCGGTTTCAGCGCCTTGGTCTCCTTGTCCGCCCAGTTGCGTTTGTACTCCACGTTGTACGCGGTCGGGATGTGGCCCGCCTTGAGGGGGCCGCCGGACAGGGCCTTGTTGAGCTTGTCGCCCAGGTACTCGGCGCGGCTCCGGACGTCCACGATCTGGTAGACCGGGTCTCCCAGCCGGTCGCGGATGAACGCGCCGGTGGCCCACCGCCGCAGGCGCACCTCGCCGGACGGGGCCTGGTAGGTCACCGGTTCCGGCACGGCCGGTTCGGAGGCCACCGCGCCCCCGGCCGCGACCCACGCGTCGATGCCCCGGGGCAACACCTTGACCCTGGGGTGTCCCAGCAGGTCGAGGACCCAGAACACGTACGACGACGTGGCCCCGGCATCGCGATCCACCGAGTCGTACAGGACCACCGTGCTCTCCCGGGAGATCCCGTGGCGGCCGAGGATCTCCTGGGCCCGTTCCACCCCGACGAACAGGCCGCCCACCCCGCGGACCGGGTCGCTGTGCTGGAACCGCTTCCACGGCAGCCGGACCGCGCCCGGGATAACCCGGCCGTCGAAGTGCTTGTCCGTGCGGACGTCCACCACCACCACGCCGGGGTCGTCGCGGTGGACCTCGAGCCACCCGGCCGTGGCCAGGATGTCGCGCCCGGGATACCCGCCCCCCGCCGGCACGGACGCCACCGACCACCCCACACCCGCGGCCAGGACGGCCGCGATCACCGCATACCGGAACACACGCCCTCCACCCATGGCTTCTCCCTCCGTTTCTCGGGGTTTTTGGGACCATACCACTGAAAACCCCGTTTGCCACCGTTGGATGCTCGGCAGGCTCCGGAAGTGACAACACGGGCCCTGTCCGGAAGAGCCCAGGAAAACCCGTGGACGGTCTGCGGCCCCCGTGCGTACAATCCAGCGGATCGGGGACACCGGAGGGAGACGCCATGAAAAGCTACCGGAAAGAGTTGTGGTTCGACGTGCCAACCCGGAGGGCGTTCATCCACATCACGCCCCAGGTGAAGGCATGCCTGCGGGAGAGCGGCATCCGGGAGGGCCTCTGCCTCGTGAACGCGATGCACATCACCGCGTCCGTGTTCATCAACGACAACGAGGGCGGGCTCCACCAGGACTACGAGCGGTGGCTCGAGGACCTGGCGCCCCACGAACCCCTGAACCGCTACGAGCACAACCGCACCGGCGAGGACAACGGCGACGCCCACCTCAAACGCCAGGTCATGGGCCGGGAGGTGGTGGTGGCCGTGACAGGCGGGCGGCTCGACTTCGGGCCGTGGGAGGCGATCTTCTACGGCGAGTTCGACGGCCGCCGCCGCAAGCGCGTGCTGGTGAAGATCATCGGGGAGTAAAACGCAGGGGAAGGGCCGGAGACACCGCGCCAAAGCCACCTTCCTGCCCGGAGCTTTACCCCCCGTAGACAGCGGCGTACACTTTTTGCCGAAAGGGTCTACGGAGGCTCCCACATGATCAACGGCCCCATCATCGGCAAACTCCAGACGATGGACGAGGTCCTGGGGGAACTGCGTTCACTCGGACCTGTCACCGCCGCCCAACTGGCAAAGGACTGGAGGACCCACCGGGCAGTGGAGCGGGACCTCCAGATCCTGGTCGAGGTGGTGGTCGACGTGTGCCAACGGATCCTCTCACTCAAAGGACACAGCCCCGCTCCCACCAGCGCCGATGCAGTTCGCCGCTGCGCGGACCTCGGAGTCGTGGCCTCCGGCCACGGGTACGAGCGGATGGTCCAGTTCCGCAACCTGGTCGTATACCGGTACGAACACATCGACGTGGAGATCCTGGCGGACATCGTCACCCGGCGCCTGGACGATTTCGACCGGTTCCGCGCGGAGATCCTGTCCCATGTCCGCGGTTGACTGGCAAACGGCGACGGCGACGCTGGAGCGGTTCCCCGGGGTGGTGGCCGCTTGGGTGTTCGGGTCGGCGGTCCGGGGCGTGCTCGGCCCCGGCAGCGACCTGGACCTCGGGGTCCTGTTCGACGCTCCCCCCACACTGGAGAAGCAGGCGGACCTCAGGGCCGCGCTGCAACGGGCGCTGGGTGTCGAGGAGATCGACCTGACCGTGCTGCCGTGCCGTTCGCCCCTGCTGGCCATGGAAGCGGTCTCGGGCCGCCGGCTGCTGTGCCGGGATCCCGGCCGGACCGCTGCGTACGTCTCCCTGGTGGCCCGGGAGGCAGAGGACGAGTCCGCGTTCCTCCGCCGCTCAGCTGGCGTCCGAAACTGAAACACGGACCCGGCGGCCACCCCGGGACCGGGGCTTGCGGCGGACGAACGAGACCGTGCGGGCCGTGCGAGCCCCCCCCGTCCCGAGCACCCGTACCGCGCCCAGTTTGTCCGCCGCGTCCCCCAGCAGGTCCGGGGTGCACGCGACCACCTGGTCGGCGGCGAGGGTGCAGCCGCCGGCTCGGATCTCGATGGGCATGGATCCTCCGTCTCCCGGCTTTGCCCCGCGAGTTGCAGCCCCAGGCCGAGGCGACGCCTATCCCACCCTCTCCGGGAACAGCCCCGGCATCCAGCGCGGTGCCAGCGCCGCGGGAAAGGCGAGCCGCAACGGCGCACGCGGGCTTCCCGATGTGAGTACGCCGCAGTCCACCAGTGAGGCGACGACACGGCGGGCGTGCCGCGCCGTGTCGCCGAGCACACCAACTGCGTCGCCCCGCGGCATCTCACCGCGGTACAGGACCGCTTCGAGGAGGTTGCCCGCCCTGGGAGGCAGCCGGCCAAAACGCATCTCCTCTTCCGCCCACAACAGGATGCGCGTACGCAGACGGCCGGGTTGGACCCGGTCCTCCATGAAACGCACCTGGTCGATGCACGCTTCCAGAAAAAAGCGGGTGAAGCCGGCCAACGCCCCTTCGCTCAACGCGCCACGGCCGTCGAGATCGTTACGGCGAGGCGGATCGCAGCGCGCCAGATGCCCCTTGTAGTCCGTAACAGCGCGCGCAAGGCCCCGAGCAACGGACCAGATGCCGCCGGTATCGAGCGTCTCGAACAGCATGGCGTGAGACATCAGGCGTGCCACACGGCCGTCGCCGCCGAGGAACGGGTGGATCCACAACAGCCGGTGGCGGGCCGCCGCGGCCGCCAGGATCGCGTCCGTCTTGCCGAGGCGGCTGCAGGCGCGCTCGAAACGGGCGAGGAACCGGGGTATGGCGCCGGGGCCGACCGCGACGTACTGGCCAATTTTCACGTCGCGGGGCCTGAGTTCGCCGGGGACGACTTTCAGGCGTTCGCCGGTGTCCGGGTCCTCCGCCCACAGCAGGCCTTCCGGCAACAGTTCGAAGAAACGCCGGTGGACCTCGCGGATCCCTCCCACCGTGACGGCCCGGCCCGAGAGACCGCCCGCGTCGATCCAGCGCTGCACGGCAATGTGGGCCCGGGCTTCGAGTTGGAGATCGCGTTTGCCCGGATCGGTGCTGTAATCCTCCCTGAGCGCCCGTTCGATATCCACCGGGTGGGTGTCATGGCCTTCGATCAGTTTGCTGTAGCAACAGTTCATGGCCCGGGCCAGGTCGGCCAGGGCCGTGCGCACCCCCCCGCGGCAAGCTCCCACGAAGGCCGGCGGCCGCGGACGCGAGTTCGACGGCCAGGTCGGTGAGGCCGCTCCGGTGGCGGGAGCCTTGGCCGACGAGGAACGGCTCCATCAAGCCGGTGCTCTCACCGCGGTCCACCGACGCCGAGATGTCTGCCTTCATGTCCGCATGGAGATTATCCATGACAGTTACGAACTCGTATAAACACTGGATCTCCTCGGCGGTGTCCCCTATCAGGATGCTGAAAAACCCCATCCGTGGGGCGCGCCGCAGGTTGCTTTTTCCGCAACCTGCTATGTGGTCAGCCGAAACCTACGCGTTCGACCTGGGCCCCCGCCCCCGTCCGCTCCGTGCTCCTGGTGTGACCGGACGGCGGGCTACGCCTCGAACGTCTCCACCTGGGCCGCTTCCAGGCACGCGGCCAGGTACTGGTCGGCGGCGGCCACGGCGGCCTCGGACCGGGCCACCACGGCCGGGTCGGCGCGGGTCTCGGGGTGGGGCGCGATCATGAACGAACAGCAGTCGGGGTACGGCGCGATGGAGTGGGGGAAGGTGCCGATCCGGCGGGCGAGATCGGTGATCTCCTCCTTGTTCAGGCCCACCAGGGGCGAGAGCACGGGCCTGCGTGCCGCGGCCTGGATGCACGCCAGGTTCTCCAGGGTCTGGGACGCCACCTGGCCCACCGAGTCGCCAGTCACCAGGGCCTGGGCGTCCTCCCGGTCGGCCACCCGGTCGAGCAGGCGCATCATGAACCGGCGGTACACGATCATCCGCAACTCGGCCGGCACGAACGCGATGATCCGGCGCTGGAGGTCGCCGAACGGTAGCACCCACAGCCGGGACCGGACCTGGTACCGGGTGAGTTCGGCCACCAGGTCGCGGATCTTGTCGTCCACCCCGCCGGCGAACTGGGTCTCGTTGCGCACGTGCACGAACACCACCCGGCACCCGCGCTTCATCATCAGGTACGCGGCCACCGGGCTGTCGATGCCCCCGGACAGGGACGCGGCCACCGTGCCGCTGGTGCCCACGGGCAGCCCGCCCGGGCCCGGCACCTTCTCGGCGTACAGGTACGCGCCCTGGCGGGTGACCTCGATCCGCAGCAGCACGTCCGGTTCGGTGAGGTCGACCTTTTTGCCCAGGCGGGCGACCACGGCCGCGCCCACGTGGGCGTTGAGTTCGGGCGAGGTGAACGGAAACCCCTTGTCCGACCGGCGGGCGGCCACGCCGAAGGTATCGAACGCGAGGTCGGACAGCACGGCCACGGCCCGCTCGGCGATCGCGTCGGGGTCGGCCGGCGCGACCACGGCCGGGCTGAAGTACGCGATGCCCGGGACGCGGCCCAGGGCCTCCCGGACCTCGGCCGGGTCGGCGCCGGGCCCGGGCTTGACCACGAGCCGGCCAGGCTGGTGCCGCACCTCGGCGGCCGGGCCCAGGGCTGCGCGCACGTTGCGGACCAGGGCGCGCTCGAAGTACCGGCGGTTCCGGCCCTTGATTCCGATCTCGCTGTAGTGGATCACGATCCGGTCGGTCACCGCTCGTCTCCCCAGGAAGTTGGATGGTTCCGATCCCCGGCGCCCCGGAACCCAACGTACGGGGCCCGGCGGAGCGCCGGGCGCGGCTCCCCGGCCCGCTGCGCAGCCCGCTACAGCCCCATGCGACCACCGGCGCTGCCCGCCACGGGCTCCAGGCGCCCGCGCCCCGCGCCCTACGGCTGCGCAGCGGAACAGGTGCCCCCATCGCGCCCGGCCGGAGGCGGGTCCCCCTTGCCCCGGGCACCCCTTGCCACGGGCGCCGGGGGGCCCGGCGGAGCGCCGGGCGCGGCT
>JAJRUI010000075.1 GCA_024277875.1 Deferrisomatales bacterium | reverse complement strand
TGCGGCGTGGATCATGTTGAGTTTTCTGGCCGCTTTGCGCTGCAGATCTTGTGGCAGCTTCTTGGAGAAGCGACCGTGGAAGATTCTCTCGGTCTCCTTGCACCGGAAGCTCTTGATCATGCCCACACGTTATCCCGGCAAGATATTGTCGTCAAGGGATAACAACGGCCACCCTCCTCAATCACCCTCCCAAACAGGGCTGTTAGCAACTACGCACCAACGTCCCGCTATCCCTGACCTGTTCGCAACCTCGCATCAACGTCCCATTTCCCCCCCGCCTCTATGCGCCGGCCAACCCACTACGGGTTGGGGTGAGCCCATTTCAACACACCCACACAGATCGGAACAGAGCCTTCTTTTTGCGTATAACAGTGTGTTAGGCCGACGTCGGCCTAATCCATTCGGGTTGTAATCGGCCTAGTTGATGCGGTGGTTATGTGAATCTGCTTGACTATCAATCCAACAACTCCTTGAAGATTTGATAGTCATGATCTGATAGGCTAAATTTAGCATGAAGCTTATTCAGCATTTGGCCTGAGCTAAACCAAGATATGAATGTATCAACACTACCAGCAAAGCCTCTTGCGCACTTATCTGAGATCGTCTGATAATCTTGTACCTCTGGGAATAATTTTAGCGTCTGATGAGTTGCTGTAGGAAAATCGAAACCTTGTTTCATGAAATAAAGAACACCATAAATATGCCTCAGGCGAATCACTAGGTGGCTTTCAAATGGTAGGGTCGCTATTTTTTGTGATGCTGGCGAGCTTTCAAATGTTTGGGGAGTGCGTGTTTGAGTTTGATTTCGGATATATTTTCTTCTGGGTTTTCCTTCCCGATTTTCTGTTTTTAGAGTTGATTGTCTTGTTTCCTCTTTCTTTGTAATTTCAATGTTAACCTGTTGCAGTGCCGCTGAAAAGGTCTCATCATCCGTATCCGGAAACTCGTTTCTAAGATAACCAACTACTTTTTGCTTTACTTCAAATGAAATCAATTGCTGAACCAATGCACTCACTTCCAGTTTTTTATTAAATCTGTGAAGTTTGTTTTTCAGATATTCGGCATGTTGATTTGATTCAAGGCTGTTTTTATTGAAAATATTCACAAAATTGATTCCGTTCTCTGATTGTTTATCAAAATCAATTCATTCTAATAATATTGGATCGGTGTGAGGATTCAAAGGGCCGTCATAAAAAACTCTGAGATCAGATCCAATCAAAAACCCGAAATCGGATTTCATTTGCCTCATATATGATCTAAGCTGTCCTATCACATAATCACGTTTTATATCCTCTGAGGGCCTCTTGACCTCCACGACGATTAGGCATTTTCTATCATTGCCATAAATAATCAAATCCGGACGGAGGGTACCTTCACGACCAAGCTGTACTGTCGGTTGTCTTTCTATCTCATTTTTAAATTCGCGCCAACCAAGGACCTCAATGGCTCTAACAACTTGATTTTCAAAAACTTTTTCAGGCAAAGTTTGCTTAATATTTTCTGACAATAGAAAGCAAATTTCTTCCCATTTTTCAGAATTACCATTCATAATTCGCCTCTGACTTAATCACATAACATGCTTTCGATTTCTCACGGTAGGTCCCGGTGACGTGTTGGGGATGGCAGGGTGCTTGAACGAAACCGGCCGCGGACACCCTTGGGGTGCCGCGGCCGTGCGTTGTGAACTGGTTGTGGTTCGCGTGGCAATGCATCGCGCCCTCCCGTTGCTGCCAACCTTAACTTGGACGAGGCTGGCGGATCAAGTAGGCGTGCGGGAGGGAGACATGGGCGGGGTGAGAGGGATGCCCCCCGGCGGCCCCACGGGGACGGCGAGCGCCTCGCCTGTACGCCCTACCGCCCGACCCACAGGGGCAGGTCCAGGGAACGGAGCTGTTCCCCCTTTTTTTCGTAGAACCGGATCGTGGCGGTGTAGGACCCCGGTGGCAGGGGCTGGCCCGTGGGGTCCCGGATCTCCCACACGAAGTTCCGGGCGTCGCCGGGTTCCAGGTGGACGAGCTGCTGGGTCACGTTGGGCGGCCGGAACACCACCACGCCCGCGTCGTTGCGGATCTCGATCGGGAACGGGTTGGGCAGGTCGATCGCCGTCCGTGCCGCGATCTGGAACGTGACCCGCCGGTCGGGGCCGGGCGGGCAGTCCAGGCAGGTCCAGGCGGCCGGGGCGGCCGCGCGCGCCCCTTCGCTCTGCTTCGGGGACGGTTCGTCGGCCGGGCCTGCAACACCGCCCACCGGCCGGGCGATCCCCTCTTGGGCGGCGAGCACCCGGTCCACCGCGGCAACGTCCACCCGTTCGGGCGCGATACCCTGGCGCTGCAGGGCCCGCAGCACCCCGGCCCGGTCCGGGCTGCCGAGGTCGTAGACGTCGGGGTGGACCTCCAGCCACACGGTGCCGTCCGGCGTGACGGCCACCTTTACCGGGAAGTAGGTGATCTCGACCCGGAGCCCTTCCCGCGCCTTCTTGAACAGCCGCTCCATGTCGGGGCGTCCCACCCGGACGCACCCGTAGCCCAGGTGGCGGCCCAGGGAGGCCAGGAACGGCGTGTCGTGGATCCCGTACCCCCACACCGACAGCTGGATCCAGTACCGGCCCAGGGCGTCGGCCGCGCCGGGCTGGGCCTTGCGCCGGATCACCTCCCCTTCCCGGCGCATCTCCTCTTCGATCGTGCCGGGAAGATCCCAGGACGGGTCGGTGTCCGCGAACAGCACCCGGAACGAGCCCAGGGGGGTGGGCAGGTGGGCCCGGCCCAGCCCCACGGTGAGCCGGGCGGCCAGGGAGCCCTCTTCGATCACGTAGAGGGTGGCGGCCGGGACGTCCACCACCCAGCCGTCGTCCACCACGGCCGGCACGATCCGGCGGGTGTCGATGTGGAGTTCCTGGCCGGGATAGATCCGGTCCGGATCGGTCAGGTCGTTCTGGGCGGCCAGGGCCTGCCACCCGACCCCCGCCCGGACGGCCAGCCGAACGAGGTTGTCCCCCCGGGCCACGGTGACGGTGCGGATCTCGCCCGCCACCTGCCGGAACACGGGCACCGCGCCCCGGGGCGGCGCCCCGAGGGCCCCGCCGGCCACCAGCACGCCGAGGGCCGCCGCAACCCACCCGAAGATCCCCCTGCTGCCCCGCCCCCTTCCGTTTGCCGTGTTCCGCTGCCCCATCGCGCCCCGTGCCCCGTCTCGGTCCCGGGCGGCCCGCGCCCGGGGTGGATCGTCTCGTCAGCCCCTCGCCTTGTCCAGCGCCCTGCGGAACCCGGGCAGGGCCCGCTCGACGGTGTCGGGCGAACAGCAGTACGCCAGCCTGAAGTACCCCGGCCCGCCAAACCCCGTGCCCGGGACCGCCAGGATGTTCTCCTCCTGCAGCAGCCCCACGAACGCCACGTCGTCTTCGATCGGGCTGCGCGGGAACAGGTAGAACGCCCCTTCGGGCAGGCGGCAGTCGTACCCGGCGTCCACCAGCCCCTGGTACAGCAGGTCCCGGTTGCGACGGTAGAACCCGATGTCCACGGTCTCGTCCTGGAGCCGGCCGACCACCCGCTGCATCAGCGCCGGCGCGTTTACAAACCCCAGGATCCGGTTGGTCAGGGTCAGGGCGCCCAGCAGGGTGTCCACGCCGGGTGCGGCCGGGCTGACCGCCAGGTACCCGATCCGTTCTCCGGGCAGGCTCAGGTTCTTCGAGTACGAGCTGCACACCACGCTCCGGGGGAACAGCGCCAGCACGGGCGGGACGTCCACGTCGTACGAGATCTGGCGGTACGGTTCGTCCGAGATCAGGTACACCGGCCGGCCCGACTCGGCCTCTTTCCGGGCCAGCAGGTCCCGGAGCTCTTCGAGATTCTGGCGGCTGTACACCTTGCCCGTGGGGTTGTTCGGGGAGTTGATCAGCACGGCCCGGGTCTTCGGGGTGAACGCGGCTTCGATCTCGTCCACCAGCAGGTCGAACGCGTCCGAGGTCGGCACGGTGCGGATCTCGGCCCGGTGGTTGGCCAGGTAGAAGTTGTACTCCACGAAGTACGGCCGGGGCACGATCACCTCGTCGCCGGGCTCGAGGATCGCGCGGAACAGGGTGTTCAGCGCGCCGCCGGCTCCCACGGTCATGATCACGTGGCGTTCGTCCAGGGCCACCCCCTGCTCCCTGCCCACGTGCGCGGCAACGGCGCGCCGGGTGTCGGGGAACCCGGCGTTGGGCATGTACCCGTGGGAACCCGGCGGGTCGTTCTCGACCAGCTCCCGCAACACGTCCCGGAACCGCTGGGGCGGGTCCAGGTTCGGGTTGCCCAGGCTGAAGTCGAACACGTTCTCGGGGCCGAACTCGGCCTTGCGGCGGGCGCCCTCTTCGAACATTTTGCGGATCCAGGACGAGCGTTCCATGGCTTCGAGCATGGATCGGGCGACGGGCATGTTTTCACCTCCTTGCCGGGATGGGGACGGCCGAATCTAGCAGATGAAACACCGGCCCACAACCCGCGGCCCCGGGTGTTTGACAACTCCGGCAGTTGTCTTTAGCCTTGTCCAGATTACCCACGCGGGACAGCCGCAGCGGTTGCCCGCATTCCACGGAGATTCCGTAATGAAGATCGAGCAGCGCAAGTTCGTGTCCATCGCCTACACCCTGAAGCTGGACTCGGGCGAGGTGGTGGACCAGTCGGCCGAGGGGGAGCCTCTCGGGTTCCTGTTCGGCTCGGGCCAGATCATCCCCGGGCTGGAGTCGGCCCTGGAGGGCCGGGAGGCCGGCGACACCCTCCAGGTCACCGTGACCCCGGAACAGGGATACGGCCTGCCCCGGGAGGAGCTGTTCCGGGAGATTCCCCGGGAGAACTTTCCCGAAGACCTCGCCCTGGAGCCGGGCATGGGGTTCGAGGCCAGCGGCCCCCACGGCCCGGTGACGTTCCGGATCCGCGAGGTCCGGGACGACGAGGTGGTGGCGGACTTCAACCACCCCCTCGCCGGCGAGCGCCTCCACTTCGACGTGACCGTCGAAGCCGTCCGGGACGCCCGGGCCGAGGAGCTGGCCGGTCTGTTCCAGGGAGGGTGCGACCCGAACGCGTGCAGCAGCTGCGGGAGCAGCGGCGGGTGCAGCTGACACAGGCAGGACAGACCCGTTGACAGGGGCCCTCCGGGGCCCCTGTTTTCGTTCCGGTGCCGCACTCTCCGCTGTCGAACTCCTGGCACCGGGCAAAAAAATACCCCGACCCCAGGAGGAAAGGGTCGGGGCAAAGGGGAACGTTCGTTCCTCTTCTAAAGTAGTCCCCATACATGACCATGTCAATCTGTTTTGTGGATTTTTTTTCAGGCCACCGGACCTCTCCGGTCGGGTTTGGCCGACCGGAACGCTCTCGACCCCTGCCGCCGCGGCCCCGCGGATAGGGGCTTGGATTCGAACGGCTCAAATGGTAGTTTTTTGGGGCTTTGTGCCCGAGCCCGGGACAGCCGGGCATTTTTTGTTGAAACGAAACTCTCTTGGGCGGGGATACAAGGAGGGCCGATGCAACTGCTCGACGCTGTCGCCCGTTCGATCGACACCCTCAACGACCGCATCGGTCGGGGCGTGTCCTGGCTGGCCACGGGGCTCGTGCTGCTCACCGCGTACGACACGATCATGCGGTACGGGTTCCAGCACGGCAACATCGGCCTCCAGGAGTTGGAATGGCACCTGTTCGGGGTGATCTTCCTGCTGGGCGCGGCCTACACTTTCAAGGAGGACGCCCACGTCCGGGTGGACATCTTCTACGCCCGGGCCGGGGGCCGCACCCAGGCGTGGATCAACCTGATCGGGTGTCTGATCGCCCTGATCCCGTTCGCGATCCTGGTGGTGTGGTGCACCAAGCAGTTCGTCCTGAACTCGTGGGCTGTACGTGAGACCTCGCCCGACCCGGGCGGCCTCCCCGCCCGGTACATCCTGAAAGCGATGATCCCGGGCGGATTCCTCCTGCTGGGGCTCCAGGGTGTGGCCGAGGCGATCCGGAGCTTCAAGTACCTGCGGGCGCACCCGGCCACGTCCGGGCGGGGCGGCCGCCGGCAGGTGCTGCTGTGGGTCGGGGTGGCCGTGGCGTTCGTCGCGTTCGCCGCGCTCATGAAGACGACCCTGGACGGCACCCTGCCCCTGCCCGAGGGATGGGAGGGGATGCTCGAGCCCCTCCACGAACTGTTGCCCGCGATCATGTTCGGGGTTCTGTTCGCGGTGCTGCTGTTCGGGTTCCCGGTGGCGTTCACCCTGGGCGGCACGGCCCTGGTGTTCGGGTACATCGGGTTCGGGTTCGACTTCTTCAACCTGTTGCCCCTGCGGATCTGGGGCATCGTGACCAACTTCACCCTGCTGGCCGTGCCCCTGTTCGTGTACATGGGGGTGATGCTCGAACGCTCGGGCCTGGCCGAGGAACTGCTCGAGACCATGGCCTTGCTGTTCGGCCGGCTGCGGGGTGGGCTCGCGGTGTCGGTGGTGGTGGTGGGGGCGCTGCTCGCTGCGTCCACCGGGATCGTTGGCGCCACCGTGGTGACCATGGGCTTGCTGTCCCTGCCCACCATGCTCCGGCGCGGCTACAAGGTGGAGATGGCCACCGGCACGATCGCGGCGTCGGGCACCCTGGGCCAGATCATCCCGCCGAGCATCGTCCTCGTCTTGCTCGGCGACATCATGAACGTGCCGATCGGCGACCTGTTCATCGGGTCGGTGATCCCGGGGTTCATCCTGGTGGGCCTGTACATCGTGTGGATCCTGGGTGTCGGCGTGGTCAAGCCCGAGTGGGTGCCGCCGATCCCGGCAGAGGAGCGGGCCCTCACCCAGGGCTGGGACCTGGTCAAGCGGGTGATGGGCGCGCTGATCCCGCCGGCGTTCCTGATGCTGGCGGTCCTGGGGTCGATCTTCGCCGGGGTCGCCTCCCCCACCGAGGCCGCGGCCATCGGTGCGGTGGGGGCCTCGATCCTGACCGCGATCAAGGGCCGCCTGACCCCGAAGATCGTCCGGGAGGTGATGCAGGCCACCACCAAGCTCACCTGCATGGTGTTCATCATCCTGGTGGGCGCCGGGTCGTTCGGCCTGGTGTTCCGGGGGATGGGCGGCGACGACGTGGTGCGGGCGTTCATCGAGTGGCTGCCGTTCGGCAAGTGGGGCGTGCTGGTGATCGTGATGTCGATCATCTTTGTGGCCGGGTTCTTCCTGGACTTCATCGAGATCACGTTCATCCACGTGCCGGTGCTCGCCCCGATCATGATCTCCATGGGGGTGGACCCCCTGTGGCTGGCCGTGCTGATCGCGGTGAACCTGCAGACGTCGTTCCTGACCCCGCCGTTTGGGTTCGCCCTGTTCTACCTCAAGGGGGTGGCACCCCCGGAGGTGACAACGGGTCACATCTACCGGGGGATCATCCCGTTCGTGGTGATCCAGGTGATCGGGCTTGTCATCGTGGCGTTTTTCCCGGAAGCGGTTACCTGGCTGCCGTCGCTGATGCTCAAACAGTAACCGCGACCCAGACGGCGAACACCCCTGCCGGAAACCCGGCAGGGGTGTTTTCTTCCGAAACCACTCGTCAAGCCGACTGCGCCGGCCGCAACCCCTCGACCGTGAGCTGGACCCGGGTGCGGCCGTTCCACGTGTGGAGCCGCGGGGTGTGGGCCACGTCCACCCGATCCCCGGCCGAGACCCAGTCCAGCCGGCTGCCGGGCCGCCACGCCACCGCGTCCACGCGCTTTCCTCCGGCCTCGAGCACGAACCTCCGGTGGGTGCCGTCCCGGCCCAGGGGCCGGACGTCCCGCACCGTTGCGGCCCGGCTCACCAGGACCGGGGTGGGGTTGCCGAACCCGAACGGCTCGAGGACCCCGAGACTCTCCACCGCGTCCAGGGAGAGGTCGGCAAACCCCACCTCGGCGTCGGCCCGGAGCACCGGCACCCGGTCGCTCGCCGCAAGGCGCCTGCGCACCGCAGCCTCGAACCGGTCCCGGAACCCGTCCACAGCCTCGGGGGTCGGGGCGGCCAGTTCCAGCCCTGCTGCGGCCGCGTGGCCGCCGAACCGGCCCAGCACGTCCCGGCACGCAGACAGGGCGTCCACCAGGTCCAGGCCCGGTATCGATCGCGCCGACCCCTTGACCTGCCCGTCCGCCCGGGTCAGGGCCACGGTCGGCCGGTGGTGGCGGTCCGCCACCCGGGACGCCACCAGGCCCACGACGCCGGGGTGCCAGTCCTCCCCGAACACCACCAGGCTCCACCGGTCCGCCTCGACCCACCCGGCCCGGTCCACCTGGCCCAGGGCTGCGTCCACGGCCCTGCGCTCCGCCTCCTGGCGCTGCCGGTTGACCGCGTCCAATGCGCCGGCCAGCCGGCGGGCCTCCCCGGGCTCCCGGCACCGGAGCAGGGCGAAAGCGTCTTCGGGGCCGTCCATCCGCCCTCCCGCGTTCAGCCGCGGCCCCAGCTGGAACCCGATGTGCCCGGCCCGCAGCGGGCCCCGGATGCGGGCAACCTCGCCCAGGGCGCGCAGCCCCGGCCGGGGCCGGCGGTTGAGGCCCAGCAGGCCGTGGGTCACGAACACCCGGTTCACCCCCACCAGGGGGGCCACGTCCGCCACCGTTCCCACGGCCACCAGGTCCAGCAGGTCGCGCAGGTCGGGCTCGGGTCTCCCCGGACCGAACACGCCCGCGTCGCGCAGACGCCGCCGCACCGCAGCGGCCAGGTTCCAGGCGACCCCCACTCCGGCGATCCGGTCGTCCGGGTAGCGGGACCCGGGCAGCTTGGGGTTGGCCACGGCCGCGGCCCGGGGCAGGTCGCCCACCGGTGTGTGGTGGTCGGTGATCACCAGGTCGATCCCGGCCTGCCGGGCCGCCTCGGCCGCTGCCACCGCGGTGATCCCGCAGTCCGCGGTGACCACCAGGCGCGCGCCCTCCCCGGCCAGCTCCCGGACGGTGTCCGGGCCGAGCCCGTACCCCTCCCGGTCCCGGCGCGGCAGATGCACGCGGCAGGCCGCGCCGCACGCCTCGAGGAACTCGGCCAGCAGGGCCGCCGACGTCACCCCGTCCACGTCGTAGTCGGTGTACACCCACACGGTCTCGCCCGCGCGCACGGCCCGGGCCACCCGGTCGGCTGCGGCGGCCATGCCCGGGATCCCGTCCGGGTCCGGGAGCGCGGACAGGGCCGGCCGCAGGAACGCGCCGGCGTCTTCCGGGGTCCCCACCCCCCGGGACGCCAGCACCGTGACCACCAGGGGGGAAACGGCCAGGGCCCGGGAGAGCTGCTCCCGGGCCCTGGGGTCGGCCTCCGCGATCCGCCACCGGCGGTGCACCCGCAGCTCCCTACGCCCGGGCCGCGGCCGCGCCGCCCTTGCGGTGGTGGGCCCGCTGTTCGAGGGCGAGCACCACCGGGCTGGCGATGTAGATCGACGAGTAGGTCCCCACCACGATCCCGACGAGCATGGCGAACGCGAAGTCGTGGATCACGCCCCCGCCCAGGGCGAACAGGGCGATCACCACCAGCAGGGTCGTGCCCGAGGTGAGCACCGTGCGGCTCAGGGTCTCGTTGATGCTGCGGTTCACGATCGTGGCCAGGTCACCCCGGCCGCCGGTCTTCTTCATGTTCTCCCGGATCCGGTCGTACACCACGATCGTGTCGTTCAGGGAGTACCCGATGATCGTCAGCAGGGCCGCCACCGTGGTCAGGTCGAACTGCTTGTTGAACAGGGAGAACACGCCCACCGTGATCAGCACGTCGTGGAACAGGGCGGCCACGGCGCCCAGCCCGAACCGCAGCTCGAACCGCCACCAGATGTACAGCAGGATCGCTCCCAGGGCGAACAGCAGCGCGGTGAGCCCCTTCTGCCTGAGGTCCTTGCCGACCTTGGGCCCCACCATCTCGACCCGGCGGACCTCCACGCTGTCGTCCCCGAGCGCGGCGCCCAGGGCGTCCCGCACCCGCTTGGACAGGCCCTCGAGCGCCTCGGAACTCTGCTCGAGCTGGATGATGTACTCGTCGGCCTCCCCGAACGACTGGACCACGGCCTGCCCCTCGACCACGTCCTTCATGGCGGCCCGGATCTCCTGGGTGTCCACCGGCTTGTGGAACTTCACCTGGATCAGGGTGCCCCCGGCGAAGTCGATCCCGTAGCGGGGGCCGCCGTGGACCACCAGGCTGGCGAGCCCCACCAGGATCACCGCCAGGCTCACCCCGAAAAAGATCTTGCGCTTCCCGATGAAATCGTAGGTCGTGCCCGGACGAATCAGTTCCATGGATTGGTCTCCGCGCTCGTCAGATGCTGAGCCGCCGCACGTTGCCCCGCCGCAGCACCCAGTCGAAGATGACCCGGGTGCCCACGATGGCGGTGAACATGCTGGCCACGATGCCGATCGACAGGGTGACCGCGAACCCCTTGATCGGGCCGGTGCCGTACTGCCACAGCACTGCCGCCGCGATGAAGGTGGTGACGTTGGCGTCCAGGATGGTGCTGAACGCCTTGGCGTAGCCGCTGGCCAGGGCGTTGCTCGCGCTCTTGCCCAGCCGGAGTTCCTCCCGGATCCGCTCGAAGATGAGGACGTTGGCGTCCACGGCCATGCCGATGGTGAGCACGATGCCCGCGATGCCGGGAAGGGTCAGGGTGGCGCCGAACATGGCCAGGGCCCCCATGATCAGGACCACGTTGAGCACCAGCGCCAGGTCGGCCACCAGGCCGGCTCCCTTGTAGTACACGGCCATGAACGCCACCACCAGCAGGCCGCCCACGGCCAGGGCGCTCAGGCCGGCCCGGATCGAGTCGTGGCCCAGGGACGGGCCCACGGTGCGCCGTTCGAGGATCTTGACCGGCGCGGGCAGGCTGCCGGACCGCAACGCGATCGCCAGGTCCCGGGCCTCGTCCAGGTTGAACCGGCCGGTGATCTGGGCCCGGCCGCCGCCGATCCGCTCCCGGATCACGGGCGCCGACTGGACCACCCCGTCCAGCACGATCGCCAGGCGCCGGTTCACGTTTTCTGCCGTGATCCGGTCGAACATCCGCGCGCCCCGCTTGTCGAACTGGAGGGTGACGTACGGCTCGTTGTACTGCTGGTCGATCTGGACCCGGGCGTCGGTGATCACGTCGCCGGTCATCAGCACCCGCTTCTGCACCACGTACGGGGTGCGGCCGACCACCTTGCGGGTCACCGGGTCCACCCGGTGTTCGTACAGGATCTCCGAGCCCGGGGGCGGCCCGTTCCTCCGGGCCTGCTCAACCGTGACGCCCTCGTCCAGCAGCCGGAACTGGAGCTGGGCCGTCTTGCCGATCAGGTTGATCGCCCGCTCGGGATCCTTGATGCCCGGCAACTGGATCAGGATGCGGCGCTCCCCCTGGGGTACGATGGTGGGCTCGCTCACCCCGAACTGGTCCACCCGGTTGCGGATCGTCTCGATCCCCTGCTCCACCGCGTACCGCTCGATGCGCTGGGCCTCGTCGTCCGACAGGCGCAACACCATGGACACCCCGCCGCCGCCCTCCTCGCGGGTCGCCACGGTCAGGCCGGGGAGTTCCTTGTCCAGGAGGTCCGGGATCCGGTCGGCCGCGGCCGCGTCCCGCACCGTCAGGTGGATCTCCCGGCCGCGGGCCGTGAGCGTGCGGGTGCGGACCCGCTCGTCCCGGAGGAGTTGCTTGAGTTCGCCGGCCATGCGCTCGACCGTGTTCTTCACCGCCTCCTCGGTCTGGACCTCGAGGACCAGGTGCATGCCGCCCTGGAGGTCGAGCCCGAGGTGCAGGCGGTCCTTGGGCAGGAACCGCGGCAGGTCGGCGTCCGGGCCCAGCAGGCTCGGCACCAGGAACACCACGCCCAGGACGGCCACCAGGGCCACCAGGACGGTGCGCCATTTGAGGCTCAGGTTCATCGCTGGACACTCCTCCTGGAGTCTTCCTTCGAGGGGACCACGGCCGCCCCGCGCGGGGCGGTCCCGGTAGCGGAAAAAACGCAACGCCCGCCGGCATCACCGGCGGGCGGCTGGAACGGTCGGCGGCCGGTTCAGCCCCCCCGCTTGGCTGCGACCGCGCTCTTCGACACCCGGACCTTCACGTTGGGCGCGATTTCCACGGTGAGCACGTCGTCGGTCACCCCCGTGATCTTGCCGTGGATGCCGCCGGTGGTGATCACCTCGTCCCCCCGCTTCAGGGCCTCGAGCATCGCCTTGTGTTCCTTGGCGCGCTTCTGCTGGGGCCGGATCAGCAGGAAGTAGAAGATCACGAACATCAGGACCAGGGGCATCATCCCCATGAGCGCGGAACCGGGCTCGCCCCCTCCTCCGCCCTGGGAGCCCATCGCGAAAGCCGTCGTCGGAAACAAGAACATGGTTACCTCCTGGTTTTCCGGCGGGCCACGTCCCGTTCGGAGCGGCCTGCCTCGCTGCTTCGGAACGTCTCGGCGAACCGGCCGTAGTCGCCAGCTTCGATCGCCGCACGGATCCGGCGCATCAGGGTCTGGTAGTAGTAGAGATTGTGCAGGGTGTTCAGGCGGGAGGCCAGCAGTTCGCGGGACCGGTACAGGTGCCGCAGGTAGGCCCGGGAGTAACTCTGACAGGTGGTGCAGTCACAGGCCTCGTCCAGAGGCCGGGAATCCCGCTCGAACCGAGCGTGCTTTATAGCAACTCTCCCCTGTGAAGTAAAGAGCAATCCGTTGCGGGCCGTGCGGGTCGGGAGCACGCAGTCGAACAGGTCGATGCCCCGCTCCACGGCTTCCACCAGGTCCAGGGGCGTGCCCACGCCCATCAGGTAGCGGGGCCGGTGCCGGGGCATGTGGGGCGTGGTCGCGTCCAGGGTCCGGAGCATCGCGTCCTGTCCCTCCCCCACCGACAGTCCGCCCACCGCGTACCCGTCGAACGGCAGTTCCGCCAGACTCTCGGCGGCGCGGCGCCGCAGATCCGGGTCGGTGCCGCCCTGGAGGATCCCGAACAGCGCCAACTCCGGCCGCGTGCGCGCGGCCAGGCTCCGCTCGGCCCACCGGTTGGTGCGGGCCAGGCTCTCCGCCAGGTACCGGCGGTCGCACGGGTGGGGCGGGCACTCGTCGAGCACCATCATGACGTCCGAGCCCAGGGCCTCCTGGATTCCGACCACCCGTTCCGGGGTGAGCAGGTGCCGGCTGCCGTCCAGGTGGCTCTGGAACGCCACCCCCTCTTCCGACAGCTTCCGGAAGCCCGCCAGGCTGAACACCTGGAACCCCCCGGAGTCGGTCAGGATCGGGCCGTCCCAGTTCATGAACCGGTGCAGCCCGCCCAGGTCCCGGACCACCTCGTGGCCGGGCCTGAGGTACAGGTGGTACGTGTTGCCAAGGATCATGCCGGCGCCCGTGGCCCTTACCTCGTCCGGGGTCAGGGCCTTGACCGTGGCCAGGGTGCCCACGGGCATGAACGCCGGCGTCTCCACGGGGCCGTGGGCCGTGTGCAGCCGCCCCCGCCGGGCGCCGGACGGATCGGTGGCGAGCAGGTCGAAAGACGGGCGGAAGGCGTCGGTCAACGGCGGGATCCCGGTAACGGGGTCACAGGACCAGCATGGCGTCGCCGTACGAGTAGAACCGGTAGCCGGCGGCCACGGCGTGGCGGTACGCGGCCAGCACCCGGTCCCGGCCGCCGAACGCGCACACGAGCACCACCAGGGTGGACTCGGGCAGGTGGAAGTTGGTCAGGAGCCCGCCCACGATCCGGAACCGGTGGCCGGGCCGGATGAACAGGTCGGTCCACCCCTGCCCCGGTCCCACCCGGCCGCCGGCGCCGCAGTGCTCCAGGACCCGGGTGGCCGTGGTGCCCACCGCCACCACCCGCCGGCCCTCGTCCAGGGCGCGGTTCACGGCCTCGGCCGCCCCGTCGGGCACCTGGTACCACTCGCCGTGCATCCGGTGGTCTTCCAGCCGGTCGGCCCGCACCGGCAGGAACGTGCCCAGCCCCACGTGCAGGGTCACGGACACCACCTCGATCCCCCGCGCGGCCAGGCGTTCCAGCACCCGGGGCGTGAAGTGGAGCCCGGCCGTGGGCGCGGCGGCCGAGCCGGCCCGGTCCGGCCGGGCGAACACGGTCTGGTACCACCCCCGGTCCCGGGGGTCAGGCGCCGGTCGCCGGATGTACGGCGGCAGGGGGACCTGGCCAAGCCTATCGATCGCGGCCAGGGGGTCGTCCGTCCCCTCGAACCGGACCCGGTACCGGCCCTGTCCGAGGCGCCCCTCCACGACCACGGCGGCCGCGGCCCGGCCGAACCGGATCCGCTGGCCGGTTCGGGCCGGCTTGGACGCCCGGACCAGGGCCTCCCACCGGTCCGGGCCCTCCCGGGTCAGCAGGAGCACCTCGGCCCGGCCGCCCGTCTCCTTGGTCCCCTGGAGCCGGGCCGGCACAACTTTGGTGTCGTTGACCACCAGCAGATCCCCGGACCGGAGCAACTCGGGCAGGTCCCGGAACACCGCGTCCCGGACCCCCGGCCCGGCCCGGTCCAGCACCAGGAGCCGTGAGGCATCCCTGGGCTCGACCGGAATCTGGGCGATCCGCTCTGGAGGGAGGTGGAACGAGAACTCCGACAGCCTCACCGCTTGCCGGCGGGGTCCACGGCTCGCAGGTACCGGAACAACTCGTCCTCGGGGGACAGCAAGAGGATGTCCCCGTCCTTGAACCCGGCCCGGTACACCTCGAGGCTCTTCATGAACGCGTAGAACTCCGGATCCTTGCCAAACGCCTCGGCGTAGATCCGGGTGGCCTCGGCATCCCCCTGGCCCCGGAGTTCCTGGGACTTCCGGTACGCCTCGGACAGGAGGATCGACTTCTCCCTGTCCGCCTGGGACCGGATACCCCGGGCGGCCTCCTCACCCTCGGCCCGGTACTTCTGGGCCTGCCGGGTGCGCTCGGCCTGCATTCGGGCGTACACCGCCCGTTCGTTCTCCGGTGGCAGCTCGGCGCGCTTGATCCGCACGTCCACCACCTCGATGCCGTACTGGGCGGTGGCCTTGTTGGTCTGCTTGGTCACGTCCGCCATGATCTCCTGCCGGCTGGTGGCCACGATGTCCACCAGGTTGTACTTGCCGAGCTTCTCGCGGACCTGGGAATAGATGATGTCGTCGAGCCTGGCCTGGGCGCCGTTCTCGTCCCGGACCGTCTTGTAGAACTTGAGCGGATCGGCGATCCGCCACCGGGCGTAGTTGTCCACCAGCAGGTTCTTCTTGTCCCTGGTGATCAGCTTCCGGGCGGTGGCGTCGTACGCCAGGTACCGGGCGTCGTAGAACACCACGGTCTGGATCACCGGGATCCGCAGGTGCAGGCCGGGCCCCCGGGCCCCTCCCACCGGCTTGCCGAGCTGGAGCACCAGCGCGGTCTGGGTCTCGTCCACCACGAAGAACACGGTGCCCCAGCCGATCACGGCCAGCACCGCGAGAACGCCGAAGACCCGCAGCAATTTTCCCATCATCGCTTCTGCCCCCCTTCCGGCGCGAACGCGCCCAGGGGCAGGACCGGCAGCACCCCCGACGAGCCCGACCTCCCTTCGGACAACACGATCCGGACCTTGGTCAGCACGTCGCTCATCGCCTCCATGTACAACCGTTTGCGGGTCACGTCCTTGGCCTGCTGGTACTCGGCCCACAGGGCATCGAAGCGGGCCGCGTCGCCCTGGGCCCGTTTCACCTTGGTCTCCCGGTACGCCGCGGCTTCGTTGACGAGCTTCTTGGCCTGTCCCCGGGCCTTGGGCAGGATGTCGTTGGCGTAGGCCTCGGCCTCGTTCTTCAACCGTTCCCGGTCTTCCCGGGCGCTGGCCACGTCCAGGAACGCCTCGATCACCTGTTCCGGGGGAACCACGTCCTGGAGCTTGACGTTGTCCACCTGCACCCCGGTGTTGTACGCGGTCAGGATCGACTGGAGCAGGTCCCTCGCTTCCCGCTGCACGTCGTCCTTGCGCTCGGTGAGCACGTCGTCCACGGTGTGGCGGCCCACCACCTCCCGCATGGCCGCCTCGGCCGCCGCCCGGACCGCGTCGTCCGGGTCGGACACCCGGAACAGGTAGGCCACCGGGTCCCGGATCCGGTACTGTACGATGAACTCGCACGACACGATGTTCTCGTCGCCCGTGAGCATCAGGGCCTCGGCCGGCACGCTCTGGTACCGGGCCGGCGGGCCCACCGTGATCGTGCGGAACCCCACCTCGGTGCGCTGGACCTTGGTCACCTTGGGCCGGAGCACCGTCTCCACCGGGTACGGCAGGTGCCAGTGGGGGCCGGCCGTGGTGGTGTACGCGTACCGCCCAAACCGCATCACCACCCCGACCTCGTCGGGGTTGACGATGTAGAACCCGGTGGCCGCCCACACCAGGGCGGCCACCGCCAGCACGCCGCCCAGCAGCCCCTTGGACAGCCAGGGGGGCATGCGCTTGCGGAACTCCGACCACAGTTCCTGGGGGTCCTTCCCCCCGGGGAACCCCCCGTTTCCGTCCCAGGACATCGCGTTCTCCTCGGTTGGCCGTGTCCGGCCGTCCGCCCGGCCGGGCGGAACGTGAGATGGCTCGTTCGAGAACCCTACCGGGCCGGGCCGGGCCCGTCAACAACGCCGGGGTCCCGGACGAGCCGGGACACCGTCTTCAGGTGCTCCCACGCCCGCCGCTTGGCAGCCGGGTTGCGCAGGAGAAAGGCAGGGTGGAAGGTGGGGACCACGGGAACGCCGTGACGCTCGGCAGGCTTTCCCCACCGGTCGGTCATCGGCCCCTCCACCCCGAGCAGGGCGCGGGCCGCGTGGGCTCCCAGGGCGCAGACCACAGCGGGCCGGATCGCGGCGAGTTGGCGTTCGAGGAACGGCGCACACGCAGCCACCTCGTCCGCTGCCGGGTCCCGGTTGTCCGGGGGCCGGCACTTGAGCACGTTGGCGATGTACACCTCGGACCGGGACCAGCCCAGGGCCGCGATCATCCGGTCCAGGAGCCGGCCGGCCCGGCCCACGAACGGCTCGCCCCTGCGGTCCTCGTGGTAGCCCGGGGCCTCGCCCACGAACACCACCCGGGCGTCCGGGTCGCCGGTGCCGAAAACGATGTGGGCGCGGTCCTGCCACAGGCGGCACCGGCGGCAGTCCCCGAGCGCGGCCCGGATCTCGTCCAGGGTCTCCCCGGCGCGCTCCGGGTCCCCGGAGCCGGCTGCGGCCACGCCCGGCACCACCCATGCCCCGGACCGGCGGGCGAACCGGAGGGTGGCTTCGAGGGAGCGGCGGAGGTCTGCGGGCGGCGCGTGGGGTGTGGCCATGGAGCGTTGCATTCTATTGGAGCCCCCTCTACCCTGCAAGGCCTCTCGTCGCTGCCCCTGCGGAGGTCCCGTTGTCCCTGTCCCGTCCGGTCCGCCTGTCAGTCGTCGCGGTGTACCTGGTCGCGATCGCGGTCGTGTCCCACGACCCCAACCCACCGATGCCGCCCCTCGGGTTCGACGGCGCGGACAAGGTACTCCACGCCCTCGCCTACGGGGTGCTGGGCTGGCTGTGGGCGTGGGCCGTGGGGGGCCGCCGGCCGGCCAGGGCAGCCGTGGCGGGCTTTCTGGCCGCGGCCGCGTACGGGATGGCCGACGAGATCCACCAGTCCTTCGTCCCGGGCCGGGACGCGTCTGCCCTGGACTGGCTCGCGGACGCCGCAGGCGCCGGCGCGGGCGCGGCCCTGTGGTGGGCCCGAAAAATACGGGCTCGGGACTCAAGTTCCGGCGGGCGGCGGACGATCCGTGAACCGGGCGCCGGGAGGGACCCGGCGTAACCCCTCATCGGGCCGGGGCGTGGTTTCCCCTCCTTTCGCCACGCTCCGGCACCTTTTTGCCCGCCTTCCGCCTCCCTCCCCACGGACACGCGCGGACGCACACGCCGCAGATCGGCTTTTCGATGTGGGGCAGGGGCGCGAACACCTCCAGGCACTGCCGGGCGCACCGGTCGAATGCCAGGGCCTCGTCCCGGCTCGCGTAGTGGTCCGGCGTCGGGACGTCCCGGATCGCCCCGGCCGGGCACGCGTCGGCGCACGCCCGGCACGTGCCGCACCGGTTGCGCACCGGCCCGTCCGGGGCCAGGGGCGCGTCGGTGAGCACCGCCACCAGGCGGAACCGGGGGCCGTATTTGGGGCTGACCAGGAGCAGGCTCTTTCCCTGCCACCCGAGGCCGGCGAGCCGTCCCAGGGCCTTGTAGGAGACGTGCCCGGTCAGGCGTTCCCGGTCCAGCAACTGGGACGCGGGCAGGGGCTTGGCCCGGTGGCCAGCCGCCTCGATCTCGGCCGCCACCCGCAGCGCGAGCCGGTCCAGGGTGTCGTTGGCCACCCGGTAGGCGTGGGCATAGAGCGGCGTCGGCCCGTCCGCGCACTCGTCCACCACCCAGTTCGGCAGGGGCACCCCCAGCATCACGGCCCGGCCCAGCCCGCCGAACAGGTCCCGGGGCTCGGTGCCGAGGCCCCGGGCCGCGGCCAGGTCGGCCACGCCGAACAGCGTCGCCCCCAGGGCGGTGCACCGCTCCCGCAACTCCCGTTTTTCCACCGGTATCCTCCGCAATTCAGTCCAGGATCTGCCCCAGGTCCCACAGGACGGACCGGTGGGCCGCGTGGCGGGAGCAGTAGCTGAACACCACGACGGTCCGACCGGCGTCGTCGGTCGCGACCTTCTCGACCCGGGTGGGCCACTGGACCGCCTCGAGCAGCGCCTCGAGCCGCGCCCGCGCCAGGGGCTGGTCCGGTCCCAGGCTCACCTCCAGGGTGTGCATCTCGCACGGCCCCAGGAGCTTGCGCTCGATCGTGCCGAGGGCCACCAGGGTCACCACGGTCATCACCGCGCTCAGCACGCCGAGGGCCACCTGGCCCATGCCCACCAGGACCCCGATCGCGGCCACCAGCCAGATCGTGGCCGCGGTGGTCAGCCCCACCACGCCCCGGTTGCTGCGCAGGATCGCGCCCGCGCCGATAAATCCGACGCCGCTCACGATCTGCGCCGCGATCCGGGTGGACTCCTGGGGCGCGTGGGCCACATGCTTGGCCATGTACTCGGACCCGAGGGTGAACAGGGTCGCGCCCAGGCAGATCAGCACGTTGGTCCGCAGCCCCGCGGGCTTGCCCTTCCACTCCCGCTCCAGCCCGACCAGCAGGCCGCACAGGAACGACGCGGCCATCCGGGTCGCCACGGGGGTGGCTGCGGGCCACCATTCCGCGATCGTCACGCCGGGGTTTCCTCCGTCTCGTTGGGCCGAATCTCCACCCAATACTGCAGCAGAACGCCCCGGTTCGCAACCGCGCAGGGTTTGACCCTGGCCCGGTCACGGCTATGCTGGAACCGGCGACCGGACCCGGAACCTTGAGCGGAGGTGGGCATGGAAGCGGTGGAGGGGTGTCGGGTCGGCGGGTGCGGCCCGTGCGTGGTGCTGCTGCCCGGACTCGGGTGCGACCACCGACTGTGGCAGCCGGTGGGCGACCGGCTGGCCCGCCGGTTCCGGGTGGTGTACCCCGAGACCTGGGGCCAGGACAGCCTGGCTGTGGCAGCGCACCGGGTGGTCCGGGTGCTGGACCGGCTGGGAATCCAGGTCGCCGGGGTGTGCGGCCTGTCCATGGGCGGCTATGTGGCGTTCGAACTGCTCCGGCACCACCCGGAGCGGGTGCGGGCCGTGGTCCTGGCCGACACCACGTCCGCCGGGGACGACGAGGCCCGGCAGGCCAAACGGCGGCAGGTGCTCGACCTCATCCGCCAGGGCCGGTTCGATGCCGTGCTGGACGCGTACGCCTCCAGCGTGCTCGGGCCGGCCGCTGCGGACCGGGTGAGGGAGACCCTGCTCGAGATGGGCCGGGCCGTGGGGCCTGACGCGTTCGCAGCGGACGTGGCAGCGATCCTCCGGCGCCAGCCGTACGGCGAGGAACTGCGCCGGCTCCGGGTGCCCGCCCTGTTCCTCGCCGGGGAGCACGACGGCCTCACCCCGCCGGCGCTCCTGGGGCGCATGGCCGACGAGGTGCCCGGCTCGCACCGGGCCGTGATCCCCGGGAGCGGCCACATGACGCCCCTGGAGAACCCGGACGCGGTGGCGGACGTGCTGGGGCGGTTCTTCGCGCAGGTGCTGCTCCCGGGGTGACCCGGTCACACGTCGTGGTACACCCCCCGCCGGCGCTCCAGTTCGGACGCGTACCGGGCGAGCACGGCCCGGCGGGACAGCATGAACAGCACCCGGCCCGGGTCTTCCTGGTCCACCACCGGGATCTCCTCGAGCCCCCGCCCGGCCAGCCTGCGCAGGGCGTCGGACAGGGGCTCGTCGGGGAACACCGTCACCACCCGGGGCACCGCGATGTCCCGGGCGATCACCAGCCCGGCCGGGATGTCCTCGTCCAGGATCCGCCGGATGTCGTTGACCGAGAAGATCCCGGTCATCCGCCCGTCCCGGTCCACCACCGGAAAGTACGCGGTGTCGGTCTGGGCGATGCACTGGAGGATCTGGGGCAGGGGCATGTCCTCGGCCACCGGGGTCGGGCGGTGGCCCTGTTCTGCCAGGTCGGCCACCGTGATCCCTTCGAGCACGTCGATCACCAACTCCCCCAGGTGGGCCGGGGAGTCGATCCGCCCCTCCACCTGGCGCTCGTAGATCGTGGTGCGCCGGGCCGCGAACATCGCGATCACCGCCACCAGCATGAACGGCGCGAGCAGGCCGTAGTTCCCGGTCAGCTCGCTCACCATGATCAGGGTGGCCACCGGCGTGTTGGACACGCCCGCGAAAAAACCGACCATGCCCACCAGCACATACGCCCGGGGGTCCTGGACCAGGGCCGGCACCACGAGCTGGGCCGTCGCGCCGAACGCGCCGCCCAGCATCGCTCCGATCACCAGGCTCGGCGCGAACACCCCGCCCGAGCCGCCCGACGAGATCGTCAGGCTGGTGGCCAGGATCTTGGCCAGGGCGATCACCAGCATCACCCACAGCGCCACCCGGCCGTACAGGGCGGCCTGCACCCACCCGTAGCCCGAGCCGAGCACCTGGGGCACGGCCATGGCCAGGAGTCCCAGGAGGAGCCCGCCCACCACCGGCTTCAGCGCCGGGGGGATCCCCCACCGGTGGAACCGGTCGCGCAGCCCGTAGAACACGCGCACGTACACAGCGCCGAGCAGGGCGCACGCCAGGCCGAGGCCCAGGAACGACACCATCTCCCACGGCTTCTCGAACCGGAACTCGGGGGTGGCCAGCAGGGGCTCCCACCCGGTTACCGCTCCGAACAGGGAGTAGGCCACGATCGACGCGATGATGCACGGCACCAGGCCCTCGTGCTCGAACTCGGACTTCTTGTAGAGCACCTCCACCGCGAACAGCGCGCCGCCCAGGGGCGACCGGAACGTGGCGCCGATGCCCCCGGCCATGCCGGCCAGCAGGAGCACCCGCCGGTCCTTCGCCGTCAGCCCGAGGCGGGTGGCCAGGTACGACCCGAACCCGGCGCCGATCTGGGCGATCGGCCCCTCCCGGCCGGCCGATCCACCGGTGCCGATGGTCAGCGCGGACGCCAGGGTCTTCACGATCGGGACCCGGGCCCGGATCACGCCGCCCTTGTTGTGGAACGCCTCGATCGCGGCGTCGGTGCCGTGGCCCTCGGCCTCCGGCGCGAACGTGTACACCAGCCACCCGGACAACAGCCCCCCCGCGGCCGGCAGGAGGAACAGAAACCACCGGAACGACATGGACAGCCCGTCCACGAACACCGTGGGGGACGCGGGAAACGCGCTTCCCTCCTCGGGGGGCCGGTACCCGGCCCACTCGTGCAGGAGCAGCAGGTTCGCGGTGTTGGTGGCGTAGTAGAACAGCAGGGCTCCGAGGCCGGCCACCAGCCCCACCACCGCGCTCAACACCATCCACCGGCCCATCACGGGCAGGGGGTGTGCGCGCACGCGGTGCAGGAGCCGTTGGAACGCGGTCACGGAGCGCCTCCTGGGGCTGCGTGACAACCCGGGTCGTGCCGGACGGGGAGCCGGCCGGCGCTCTCGAGCAGGCTGTGGACCAGGGTGGGACCCAGAAACGAAAACCGCTCCCGGAACCGGCGGACCACCGCGTCCGGCCCGGCGGCCAGGGCCCGGTCCACCCACGCCCCGAACGGGCCGTGTGCTGCCACCAACTGCCGGAACGAGCGGGCGTTGGCCACCACCGCCTCGATCTTCTTCCTGTTGCGGATCATCCCCGGGGCGGCCAGGGCCCGGTCCACGTCGGCCCCGGTCCACCGGGCCAGGACGTCGGGATCGAACCCGGCCAGGGCGCGCCGGAGCGCCTCGCGCCGGACGAGCACCAGACGCCAGGACAGGCCGGCCTGGAACACCTCGAGACACAGCAGTTCGAACCACGCCCGGTCGGTGCCCGGGTCCGCGCCCCACTCCCGGTCGTGGAACGCCCGCGCCACGGGCTCGTCCCCGACCCACGCGCAGTACGGGCGGTCCGTCACGGGTACTCCGGCCGGAACGTGCCCACGAACGCGTCCAGGGTCTCGACCCCCCGGCCCGCCAGGTACGCCGCGATCCCGTCCACCAGTTCCCGGCCCGCGGCCGGGCGGACGAAGTTCACCGTGCCAATCTGCACGGCCCGGGCCCCCAGGCACAGGAACTCCAGGGCGTCCCGGGCGTCCCAGATCCCGCCCAGGCCGATCACGGGCACGTCCACCGCCTGGAGCGCCTCCCACACGAACCGGAGGGCCACCGGCTTGATCGCCGGGCCGGACAGCCCGCCGGTCAGATTGGCCAGGGCGGGCCTGCGGCGGTCCAGGTCCACCGCCATCCCGGTGATCGTGTTGATCAGGGACAGCAGGTCGGCCCCCCCGTCCACGGCGGCCCGGGCCAGGGGGCGGATGTCGGTGACATTGGGGGAGAGCTTGACGATCAGGGGAAGGTCCGTGGTCCGGCGGACCGCGGCCACCACCTGCCGGGTGAGGTCGGGCTCGGTGCCGAACGCGATGCCCCCGGCCTTCACGTTCGGGCACGAGATGTTCATCTCGAGGGCCGCGAGGCCCTCGATGCGCGACAGGCGGCGGGCGCACTCGGCGTAGGCGTCCACGGTGTTGCCGAAGAAGTTGGCGATCACCGTGGCCCCCGCCTCCCGGAGCCGGGGCATCTTGTCTCGTTCGAACGCGTCCACCCCCACGTTCTGCAAACCGATCGCGTTGAGCATGCCGGCCCGGGTCTCCACGATCCGGGGCACCGGGTTGCCCGGCCGGGGGTCGAGGCTCAGTCCCTTGACGGCCACGGCGCCCAGGCCGGCCAAGTTCAGGTACGGCTCGAACTCGTGGCCGTACCCGAACGTGCCGGACGCGGCGATCACCGGGTTTGCGAGGGTGAGGGGGCCGAGACGGGCCGTCAGGTCCACGTCGGCGGAGCAGGGGCTCGGCATGGGACGCCCTGGGAACGCGCGGGTGGGCGAGGCGCCGGGATCATAGCCGGGCGCCCGAAACCCGGTCAAGCGGGCTGTCAGCGGCCGGGGCCGGCCGACCGCCGGGGCTGGCCGGGCAGGAGCCCCGGCGGGTTCAGCCGGGCGTACGCGTCCAGGGCGGTGATCACCTTTTTCACGTACCGCCGGGTCTCCCGGTACGGGATCGCCTCCACGAACGCGTCCACCGGCGCGCCGGGACGTTTTGCCAGCCACCGCTCCACGGCGGCCGCGCCGCCGTTGTACGCGGCCACGGCCGCGACCACGTTCCCGTCGAACCGGTCCAGGAGGTCCCGCAGGTGCCGGGCGCCCAGCCGCAGGGCCACGGCCGGGTCGAACAGGTCCTCGGGCTCGAACCCGCCGAGCCCCAACCGCGCGGCCACGGCCCGGCCGGTGGCCGGGATGAACTGCATCAGGCCCCGGGCCTCCCACGGGGAGTACCCGTCCGGGTCGAAGTGGCTCTCGGTGTGGGCCACGGCCAGGAGCAGGTGCGGGTGGATCCCGGCCTCGGCCGCGGCCCGGGTCGCCGTGGTCGGGTACGCCAGGGGGAACGCGAGCCCCTCCGGGGACAGGGGGTCGGGCGTGCCCTGCCCGGGCCAGTCCAGCCACGAACGGCCGGCGGCGCGCACCGCGGTGCGGTAGTCCTCGGCCCAGTACGCCACCCGGGCCCAGGACGGCCCGGCCCGGCGGCCACGCTGCACCACCCGGCGGGCCGCCTCGGGCTGCCCCACGCGCAGATAGCGAACGGCCCCGGCGGTCTCCCCCCCCGCCCCGTCCAGGTCCCCGGGCCCGGGGCGAACCACCGGCAGCGGCGGGGGCGACGCGGTGCGGGGATCGGTCAACCCCAGCGAGGGCTCCCCGCCGGCCAGGACCGCCCGGGCCAGGCGTGCGTAGTACCCCAGGGGGTGGTCGCGCACCACGGCCTCCAGGGCTTCGCGGGCTCCGGCGGCCCGGCCCGCGCGGGCCAGGGCCCGGGCCTGCCAGTACCGGCCCCGGGCCCGGAGCCACCCCCGGTCCGCGCCGTCGGCCGACGCACGGAACGCTTCCGCAGCCCCGGCCCAGTCGCCGTCCCGGTACCGTTGCCACCCCGTGTTCCACCGGGTGTCCCGGGCCTCTGGCGCGTCGGGGTATCGCTCCAGGAGGCGCCGGCGGGCAGCCCCGGCCGGGTCCCACAGCCCGCGCCCCTCGAACACCCGGTACGCCTGGTACAGGAACAGCGGCGCCCGGCGGCTGCCGGGGCGTTCCCGGGCCAGGGCGGCCAGGTCACGGGCGCCCTCGTCCCCCCGGTCCAGCCCGAACAGGCACCGGGCGCGGTAGAACCGGGCGCGCTCACCCGTATCCGGAGACCGGGCGGCCCGTTCCAGCACGGGCAAGGCCTCGGCATACCGCCGCTGGAAGTACAGGGCCTTTCCCAGGGCCAGGTCCACCCGGGGCGCGATCCGGCTGCCGGGCACCAGGCGCGACCGCAGCCTTGCCAGGGTGTCGATCGCCTGTTCCCGCCGCCCCCGGTCCAGCAGCCGTCTGCCCCGTTCGAAGATCCGCTCGCCGGACACCGGCCGGAACGGGTCGCCGGTCTCCCGGGCCAGGACCGGTTCGGCCTGCCGGGACACGGGGACGTGGGCCCAGTCCACCCACAGGTGCTCGGCCGCGGCCAGCGCCTCCCGGGGCTTCCCCGCCCGGTCCAGGGCCGCCATCACCCGCGCGGCCGCTGCCGCCTTCCGGTCGTCGTCCGGCGCGACCCGCTCCAGCCGCCGGCACAGCGCCGCCACCTCGTCCCACCGGCCCGCGGCCTCGGCCAGGTCTGCCAGGCTCGCCAGCGCCTCGGGCGCGTACGGGCTGTCCGGGGTGTCGAGCACCGCGGCCCAGTGCTCCCGGGCCGCCTGCGGGGGCAGCAGCCGGGCCAGGGCCGCGTGCACCGCGTCCTGGGGCACGTCGTCCCTGCCCAAGAGGGACCGGTACGCACCGGCCGCAGCCGGGTCCCCCGCCGACTCGCTGGCCAGGGCCCGCCGGAACGCCATCTCGCCGGGATTGCCCGGGGGCAGGGCGTCCAGGGGGATCTCCCCGGCGCGGACGAGGGTCGGGGCCAGGATGGCGGCCAGACAGAGCCCCACCCCCAGCGACATCATTGCCGTTTTGTTTTTCATGCCCTGAGAGTTCTGCCGTGGGTGTTCATGCCCTGTATCAAGTGTTGGCGCCTGCTCTCGAACTGGTAGACTACCCCGGCCGCCCGATCCCGCCAGCCAGGGAGCCGACCGTGACCGATGATCCCGTGACCTGGCACCCCGTTGCCACCCGCCCTCCCCCTGCCGGGCTCCCCGATCCCGGCGCCGTCCTCGCCAGGCGCCTCGCGCCGGCCCTCGACCGGGTTCCACGCCTGGCCGGGGCGCCGGTGGCCGTGGCCGTGGGCAGCCGGGGCATGCCGTACCTGCCCGCCCTGGTGGCCGCGGTGGTGGGCGCGTTGCGCCGCCGGGGCGCCGAGCCGTTCCTCGTCCCGGCCATGGGCAGCCACGCCGGCGGCACGGCCGCGGGCCAGGCGGCGATGCTCCGGGACCTGGGCCTGGCGCCGAACGCCGCGGGCGCCCCGGTGGTGTCCCGGCCGGGCACCGGGGTGGTGGGGTTCACCCCGTCCGGGTATCCCGTGTGGAGCGACCACGCCGCCTGGACGGCCCGGTACGTCGTCCCGGTCCACCGGGTCAAGCCCCACACCGCGTTCCGGGGGGCGGTGGAGAGCGGCCCGTCCAAGCTGCTCGCGGTGGGCCTCGGAAAGGCGCCCGGGGCCCGGGCCGCCCACCGGGAGGGGCTGGCCCGGTTCGTCCCGGAGGTCGCCCGGTTCTGGCTCGCCGCGGGCCGGGTGCCCGCGGGCGTGGCCACGGTGGACAACGCCCGGGGCGAGCCCGCCGAAATCTCAGTGCTCACCCCGGCGGACTGGCACCACACGGAGGCCCGTCTGCTCCGCACCGCACGGGCGCTGATGCCCCGGCTGCCGTGGGACGACCTGGACCTGCTGGTGGTCCAGGAGATCGGCAAGGACGTCTCGGGCACGGGCATGGACCTCCACGTGATCGGTCTCGAACGGCGGTTCCCCGGGTGCGGCGCCAGGCCCCGGATCCGCCGGATCGTGGCCTCGGCCCTCACGCCGGCCAGCCACGGCAACGCGAACGGGGTCGGTTACGCGGACCGGGTCACCCGCCGGCTCGCCGGCGCGATCGACTGGGAGGCCACCCGGGCCAACGCACGCACCACCGGGTTCGGGGAGGCGGTGCGCCTGCCCCCGGTGGACCCCACCGAAGCCCACGCGGTGGCCGCGGTGCTGGAGGAACTGGGCCTGTCCCCGGCCACCGTACGGGCCGTGCGCATCCGCAACACCGCCTGCCTGGACCGGTTCGAGGTATCCCCCGCCTTGCTCCGGAACCTGCCTGCCGGAGTCGGGAGAACCTGTGGGCAACCTGTGGGCGTCCCTGTGGACAACAGCCCCGGCAGCCCGTAAAAGTGGGCCGGACCCGAAAACGCACAATCTGTGTGCAGGCCGGCAACATACTGATATCACTTGCTTTTTTGTTTTTTCCAGCGAGAACCAGGGGTTGCGGCCGAAGCATCCCCCGGCCGGATGGACCGGCCGCGATAGTCTCTGTAGAAACTCTCTTTGAATTCCGAAAACTTGCCGGCGCGGATCGCGTCCCGGGCCCGCCCCACCAGGGCCAAGTAGAAGTGGATGTTGTGCACCGAGGCCAGGGTCTTGCCCAGGGGCTCGTCCACCGCGAACAGGTGGTGCAGGTACGCCCGACTGAACCGGGCGCAGGTGGGACACCGGCAACCGGTGTCCACCGGATACCGGTCCTTGCGATACTGCTTCTTGTGGATCCGGAGCTTCCCGGTCCAGGTGAACAGGGTCCCGCCCCGGGCGTACTTGGTGGGAATGATGCAGTCGAACAGGTCCATGCCCCGCTCGATCGCCTCGAGGATGTCCTCGGGCTTGCCGACCCCCATCAGGTAGCGCACCTTGTCCCGGGGCAGGAACGGCTCGGACAGCTCCACGGCCCGCTTCATCAACTCGTGGCCCTCGCCCACGCTCACCCCGCCCACCGCGTACCCGGGCAGGTCCATCGCGGCCAGCGCCCGGGCGCAACGCTCCCGCAGGTCCGGGTACACCGACCCCTGTACGATCCCGAACAGGGCCTGGTCTGCCGGGCGGGCGTGGGCCGCGGCGCACCGCTCGGCCCACCGCAGGGTGCGGTCCACCGACCGGGCCGCGTACCCGTGGTCGGCCGGGTACGGGATGCACTCGTCGAACGCCATGATGATGTCGGCGCCCAGGTCGTTCTGGGTCCGGATCGAATCCTCCGGGGTCAGGAACACCGGCTCTCCGCCCTTCTCGTACGAGAACCGGACCCCGCCCTCTTCGATCGTCCGGCCGGGCAGGCTGAACACCTGGAACCCCCCCGAGTCGGTCAGGATCGGGCCGGACCACCCCATGAACCCGTGGAGCCCCCCGCACCGCTTGACCACGGCCGGGCCGGGTTGGAGCAGCAGGTGATAGGTGTTGGCGAGCACGATGCCGGCGCCGGTTGCCGCCAGCAGGTCCGGGTGCACGGTCTTGACCGCCGCCTGGGTGCCCACCGGCATGAACAGGGGGGTGGGCACCTCACCGTGGGGGGTGGCGAGCCGGCCGGCTCGGGCCCGGGTGCGGGGGTCCTCGTGTTCCAGGGTGAACCGAACGGCCTCGTTCACGCGTCCTCCAGGCGGTCGATCTTGGCATACAGGGTGTTGCGGTTGATGCCCAGGAGCCGGGCCGCCCGGACACGCACCCCCCCGGCCGCGCGCAAGGCCCGCCGCAGGAGCACCCGGTCCACCCGGTCGGTCACGGTGCGGTACACCCCGGCAGCGGGCGGGTCCTCCAACAGCCGGTCGGCCAGGCCGGCCACCGCCGCGTCCAGGGGGTCCGGCCCCTCCCCCGGATCCGCAGCCCGCAGCGGCCCGTCCAGGTCCCGGGCCTCCAGGACCTCGCCACCCGCGGCCCGGGCCGCGGCCCATACCACCGCCTCGAGCTGGCGCACGTTGCCCGGCCACGGGAGGTCCAGCAACCGGGCCAGGGCGTCCGGGGCGAAGCTCCGCGCCCGGCCCGCGCCCGCTGCCCGGCACCGGTCCAGGAACTCCCGGGCGAGCGCCGGGATGTCCTCGCGCCGGGCCCGCAGGGGCGGCAGGTGGATCGGCACCGCGCCCAGCCGCCGGTGGAGTTCGGGCAGGAACGCGCCGTCCTTGACCCGGGACGTCAGGTCCACGGCCGCGGCCGCGATCACCCGCGCGTCCGGCCGGCCGAGCACCTCCGCCAGGACCCGCTGCTGGAGCCCGCCGGACAGCGCCTCGACCCCGTCCAGGAACAGGGTTCCGCCCCGGGCCTCGGCCAGGCGGCCGCCGCCGGGCGGGCCGAACAGGTCGGCCTCCAGCGCCGCCGGCGGCGCCGCACCGCACGCCACCCGGACGAACGGGCTGCGCCGCCGGTCGGAGTTGCCGTGGATCGTCCGGGCCACGAACTCCTTGCCGGTGCCGGGTTCGCCGGTGAGCAGCACCGGTGCCGGGCTCCGGCTCGCCAGGGAAACCTGGTCGAACACGGCGCGGATCGCCGGGCTCGAGCCCACCAACTGCCCAAGCCGGTGGCGTCCGTCGATCGCCTCACGCAGCCGCCGGTTCTCCCGTACGAGGCCAGCCTTTTCGCCGGCGATCATCTGCCGCAGTTGCACCGCCTGGGCCACGAGGCCCGCCACGATCTCCAGGACCCGCAGATCCTCCTCCAGGTCCTCGCCCACCGCGGGCAGCCGGTCGGCGCTCAGCACGCCCATCGCGCGCCCCCCGACCTTGACCGGAACGCACATGAATGCCACCCGGGCCCGGTCGAGTTCCCGGCGGGCGCCGGTGCGGTCCAGGAACAGGGGTTCGTTGCCGATGCTGGGGACCGCCATGGGCTCGCCCCGCTCCAGCACCCGGCCGGTGATCCCCTCCCCCACCCGGTACCGGCCCCGCCGTTTCTCCTCGGCAGTCAGGCCGTGGGCGGCCTCGATGGCCAGGTCACCGGTGTCCGGGTCCAGCACGGCCAGGGTACCCCGCTGCATGCCCAGGTCCTCGGCCAGGATCGCGAGCACCCGGTCGACCACGTACCCCAGGTCCAGGCTGGAGCTGACCGCCTGGCTCACCCGGTACAGGGCGCTCACTTCCAGCAGGCTCCGGTCGGTGTGGGGCATGGGAGAGGCGGCGGGTTCGGGGAAAGGGCCTCTAGCAGGTTGCGGAAAAGGCAACCTTCTACGCGCCCCACGGAAGGGGCACCAAATCACGAGGGTTGAAAAACCGAGTGATTTGAAAGGCCTCGACGGGGCCGTCCCCGAGAGGCCGCTGCGGAAAAACCCACGGAGGGGGTTTTCCCGCGCCCTGTCAGTATACGGGCGCCCGTGCAGAGCGGTCAACGGCGCCCGGCGGGATGATGCTTGACGCGGGGGAGCCGCCTCCCTAAGATTCGGGAACCTTTGACCAGAGCAAACCCTCCTGTTCCCGGGTGCCCCCATGATCCTCGAAGTCGACAACATAGAGACCTTCTACGGAAACATCCAGGCGCTCAAGGGCGTGTCCCTGCGCATCTCCGAGGGCGAGATCATCACCCTGATCGGGGCCAACGGCGCGGGCAAGACCACCACCCTGATGTCGATCTCCGGGGTGGTGCCGCCGCGCTCCGGCGAGGTGCGGTTCGAGGGCCGGCCGATCAACCAGCTGCCGCCCGAGGAGATCGTGTCCCTGGGCCTGGTCCAGGTGCCCGAGGGCCGGCGGATCTTCCCGCACCTGACCGTGGCCGAGAACCTGGACATGGGCGCGTTCATGCGCCGGGACAAGGACGGCATCCGCCGGGACCTGGCGTACGTGTACGACCTGTTCCCGATCCTGGCCGAGCGCCGCACCCAGGCGGGCGGCACCTTGAGCGGGGGCGAGCAGCAGATGCTCGCGATCTCCCGGGCCCTGATGGCCCGGCCCCGGGTGCTCCTGCTGGACGAGCCTTCCCTGGGCCTCGCCCCCCTGATCGTCAAACAGATCTTCGACATCATCCAGAAGATCAACGCCGAGAACCGGACCACGATCTTCCTGGTGGAGCAGAACGCGAACCTGGCGCTGCAGGTGGCACACCGGGGCTACGTGATGGAGAACGGCCGGATCACCCTGGAGGACTCGGCCCAGGCCCTGCTGGCCGACGAAGAGGTGAAGAAGGCGTACCTGGGGCTGTAGCAGGTTGCGGAAGAAGCAACCTGCTACGCGCCCCACGGAAGGGGCGCCAAATCACGAGGCTTGAAAACCGAGTGATCTGTGAGGCCTCGACGATTCCGCAGGATGGCGGAATCGGACGTTTCTTAGAAACGCCCAACGGGCGAGTCACGGGGCCGTCCCCGAGAGGCCGTTGCTGAAAACCCATGGACGGGGTTTTCAGCATTTCGGTAGTCCCGTTTCCGGAGATCAAACGCTGTCGCGTCCCGGCACCCGGGGGCGCCCTCGGCGGTTGACTCCCGGGGCCGCTCCTGCTAAAAGGCCCGGGATGCGGCGCCGGGGACGGGGACCGCCCCCCGTGCGCCAGGGGCTCCCAAGGGGGGATCGACGAAGCCGGACCGTTTGACCCGCCCAAACTTTTTCCAGAGGAGGGACGACCATGAACAGGACTCGACTCGGCAAGTGGACGGTGGCGGTTGCAGCCGCCGCGCTCCTCGGCACGACCCCGTTCGGCGCCCTGGCCGGCGACGTGATCAAGATGGGCGTGGCCGGGCCCCACAGCGGCGACCTGGCATCCTACGGCATCCCGTCGGTCAAGGCGGCCGAACTGGTGGTGAAGGACGTGAACGCCAAGGGCGGCATCCTCGGCAAGAAGGTCGAGTTGCTGGTTGAGGACGATGTGTGCAAACCCGAGGTCGCGGCCAACACGGCGGCCAAGCTGGTGTCGGACGGCGTGGACGTGGTGCTCGGCCACATCTGCTCCGGCGCGACCAAGGCGGCCCTGGGCACCTACCGGGACGCCAAGGTGGTGGTGATGAGCCCGTCGGCCACCAACCCCGCCCTGACCCAGAGCGGTGACTACCCCAACTTCTTCCGGACCATCGCCTCGGAC
>JAJRUI010000074.1 GCA_024277875.1 Deferrisomatales bacterium | reverse complement strand
GTCCACCCCCTCCCCCCCCTGCCACAGGACGTGGGGGACGAACGCGTCGTCCCGGAACGTCCACAACAGCTCGTCCAGGCGCCGGGCTTCAGCCTCGGAGTCCGTCCACAGGTACACCCGCTCGCCCGCGTCCCACGCCCGCTCCACGAGTCCGCACAGGGACAGGTCCCACCGGGGGCCGCGCACCTCGAAGAAGTCGATCCGGGTCATGGCCGCAGCATAACGCACCCCCCCGGGAAGCGGGAAGGGCCGGACCGCACTCTCACGTCTGCCCGCCGATGGAGTACAATGTCCCGGCCTGCGTACACTGCCGAACCGGAGAACCCATTCCATGGACGCGTCACGACCCCCTGACGGCGCCGGCCCGCACCGCCCTTCTGGGCTCGCGCTGCCCATGACGGACACCTGTTGCCCTTCTGTCACACCTGCGGACGAAGCACCGTGCTGCACCCCGGGCAGCGATGCGAACGACGACCTGCCGGGCTACCGCGTGTGGCCGTTCGTGGAGGACTGGTTCGACACCCCGGCCGGCCGGGTGCCACGGGTACGAACGCGCCTCGGGCCGGCCGACCTGCTGGGCCGGTGGGCGATGCGGTGGGGAATCGGCCGGGATAGGTACCGGATCGCGCCCGGCCTGTACGCGGTGGGCCGGCCGGATCCGGCCGCACCCGTGCTGGTCACGGCCAACTACAAGATGACGTTCGATCTCGTGCGCCGTGACCTGGACGGCGTGGACGCGTGGATCCTGGTGCTGGAGACCCGGGGGATCAACGTCTGGTGCGCCGCGGGCAAGGGCACGTTTGGCACGGAAGAGGTGGTCCGCCGGGCGAAGGCCGCCGGGCTCGACCGGTTGGTGTCCCACCGGAAGCTCGTGGTACCCCAGCTGGGCGCGGTGGGGGTCGCCGCCCACGAAGTGCGACGGCGGTGCGGTTTCTCGGTGGTGTACGGCCCGATCCGGTCCCGGGACCTGAAGGCGTTCCTGGCCGCCGGCCTGCAGGCCACCCCGGAGATGCGCCGGGTCCGGTTCCCCCTGGGAGACCGGATCGCGCTGGCGCCGGTGGAACTCCGCGGGGTGCTGGGAAAACCCGGCCTCGTTGCAGCCCTGGCCCTGGTGGTGCTGGGCGGGCTCGGCCCCGGGGTGTTCTCCCAGGCCGCGGCAGCGACCCGGGGGTTGGGCGCGGTGGCCGCGACCCTTGCGGGTGTTTTCGCGGGAGCGGTGGCCACGCCGGCGCTCCTGCCGTGGCTGCCGTGGCGGGCATTCTCGGCAAAGGGCGCGGCCGTGGGCGCGGCAGCGGCCGCGGTTCTCGCCGCCGGGTGGCCCGGGCCGCTGGGCGCGTGGAACGGGCTAGCCGTCTTGCTGGCCGTACCCGCGACCTCGTCGTACTGCGCCATGAACTTCACCGGTTCCACGCCGTTCACGTCGCCGTCCGGGGTGGAGCGGGAGATGCGCCGGGCGATCCCGTGGCAGGCGGCTGCGGCGGCAACGGCTGGAATCGCCTGGCTCGCCGGAGCGTTCGCCGCGTGACCACCGGCCGGCGAGAAAGGAGCAGCGGATGAACGGGTTTCGTTACCTCGAAGGCGTGACGACCCTCGCCCTGGACCCCGACCGGTGCGTCGGGTGCGGCCTGTGCCAGGCCGTGTGCCCCCACGGGGTGCTCGCGGTGGCGGACGGCTGCGCCCGGATCGTGGACCGGGACGGGTGCATGGAGTGCGGGGCGTGCGCCCGGAACTGCCCGGTGGAGGCCCTGGCCGTGAGCGCTGGGGTGGGGTGTGCCAGCGCGATCATCAAGAGCTGGCTCACCGGCGCCCCCCCCACGTGCGGGTGCGACACGGACGGGTGCTGTTGAACCCGGCCCGGCCCGCCGTTCCGGGACGGGAACGACCATGACCGCGTGGGAGATCACCGGGCTCGTCGTCCAGTACCTGGGGAACTTCCTGTCGGTGGTGCTGATCCTCGCGATCCTGTCCGGCCGCAAGGAGGCGCGGGCCACCCTGGGCTGGGTGTTGCTCGTGCTGTTCCTGCCGTACCTGGGCGCCCTGGCCTACCTGGTGTTCGGCCGCCCCCTGGGCCGGGGCCGCCCGCCGGACGACGCTGCGCCGCCCACCGCGTGCCCCCTGCCCCCCACCGGCCTGCCCGACGCGGTGGGCCGCACCACCCGACTCACCTCCCGTCCGCCCGTGACCTGCAGGGCCCTGGAACTGCTGCCCGGCGCTGCCGAAAAGTACAGCCGTCTCGAGCAGGACCTGGGGGCGGCCCGCACCCGGATCGTGGTCGCCTACTACGTGTTCCGCCGGGACCGCACCGGCCGGCGGTTCCTGGAGTTGCTGGCCCGCAAGGCCGAGGAGGGGGTGGAGACCTGCCTCCTGTACGACGGCTGGGGGGCGTTCGGCCTGTCCGTCGGCCGGTTCCTGGAACCGTACCGGAGGCGGGGCCTGCAAGTGCAGGTGTTCCACCCGGTGTCCGACCCGTTCCAGATGTCCCGGATCAACTACCGCAACCACCGGAAGATCGTGGCGATCGACGGGCGGATCGGGTACACGGGCTCGACCAACATCGGCAACGAGTACCTGGGCCGCCGGCACCGGTTCGGCCCGTGGAAGGACATGCACGTGCGCCTGGAGGGGATGGCGGCGTGGGCGCTGGAGGGCGTGTTCCTGCGGGACTGGCAGGCGGCCGGGGGCCGCGCCCTGGCCCCGAGCCCCCACCCCGAGGACCCCGGGGACACCTGGGTCCACGTGATCCCTTCCGGGCCCGGCCACGGCGAGGAGAGCCTGTACGCGCTCCTGTTCGCCCAGTTCGCCGCCGCGCGCTCCCGGATCGAGATCCTCACCCCGTACCTGGTGCCCGAACACGGCCTGATCTCGGCCCTGCGCATCGCGGCGCGCCAGGGGGTGCGGGTACGGGTGCTCGTGCCCGGCCGGAGCAACCACCCCCTGGTCGCGGCCGCCGGACGATCGTACTATGACGAACTGATCGAGGGCGGGGTGGAACTGTACGAGACCCCCGGCATGCTCCACGCCAAAGGGGTGCTGGTGGACGGCGCGTGGGCCATGGTGGGCTCGGCCAACCTGGACAACCGCTCGTTCCACCTCAACTACGAGATCAACCTGGCCACGTCCGATCCGGCGTTCTGCGACGCGTACGCGTACACGTTCGCCCAATGGCTGGAGGGGGCAAAACCGATCGGGGCCCAGGCCCTGGCCGCGCGATCCCTGGCCCGGCGCCTGCTGGAGGGCACCTGCCGGACCCTGTCCCCCGTGCTGTGAACCGCGCTTTTCCGCCGAGGAGGTGTCCTGCCATGCGTTACCGTCACGCCGCCCTGTTGCCCCTCGCCGCCGCGCTCGCCCTGGCCGTGGCCGTGCCAGCCCCGGCCGCGGACGGGTGCAGTTCCGGAAAGCCGTGTACCTCGTGCCACCAGTTGACCATCAAGGAGGCCAAGGGGCTCCTCGGGCGGGTGGTGGACGACGTGATCGCCGTGCGAGCGGCCCGGATCCCGGGGTTGTGGGCGATCGACGTGAAGAAGCGGGGGCAAAAGGTCCCGATCTACCTGGACTTCTCCAAAAGGTACCTGGTCACCGGGGACGTCCTGGACCTGGGAACCCTGACGAACCTGACCCGGGACCGGTACATCTCCCTGAACCGGATCGACCCGTCGACCATCCCCCTGGACGACGCGGTGGTGGTGGGCGACCCGGGCGCCGAGGTCCGGATCGTGGTGTTCGACGACCCCGAGTGCCCGTTCTGCAAGAAGCTCCATCCCGAGCTGAAGAAGGTGGTGTCCCGGCGGCCGGATGTGGCGTTCTTCATCAAGATGCTGCCCCTCAAGATCCACCCGAACGCCCGCAAGAAGGCCGAGGCGATCATCTGCGCCAAGTCCGCCCAGCTGCTCGAGGACAGCCTGGCCGGCAAGGAGATCCCGGACCCCACGTGCGAGACCGACCAGGTCGAGAAGAACGAGACCCTGGCCCGGAAGATCGGGGTGCGGTCCACCCCCACCCTGGTGTTCCCGGACGGCCGGGTGGTGCCGGGGTACAAGAACGCGGCCCGCATCCTGCAGTTTCTGGGAGAGGACCAGGCAGAAGGGGGAAGGGCGGCGAAACGGTAGGGACGGGGGTCAGCCGTACCCGTACCGCGCGTCGGCCCACTCCACCAGCTTGGCGACCCCTACGGTCAGGCCGTAGAACAGGGCGGTCCAGAACACCACGTGGAGCGCTTTCTTCCAGAGCGGGCGGTGGCCCAGGGGGCCCGGGTCAGGCCGGTGGTCCATCGTCGCCTCCGGTGCGCCCGGCGGGCAATTGCAGCCAGAACCGGCTGCCGCCCCCGGGAAGGTTCTCGGCCCCCACGGTCCCGCCGTGGAGGGCCGCGATGTCGCGGCAGATGGCCAGCCCCAGCCCGTACCCCGGGCCGGCCGTGTCCGCGAGGCTCCGCCGCGTCTCTTCGTGGAACAGGCGGGGCAGCAGGTCTTCGTCGATGCCGGGTCCCTGGTCGTACACCGAGAACTCGAGGCCGTCCCGGGCCTGCCGAACCCGCACCCCGACCTCGCCCCCGGCCGGGGTGAACCGCACCGCGTTCTGGATCATGTTGCCCAGGGCCTGGCCCAGCCGATCCGGGTCGAGCCGGACCTCGGGCACCGCGCCGGGAACCTCGACCCGCACCGACACGCCCTTCTGGCGGGCCGCCTCCCGGTGCACGGCCAGCAGGTCGTCCAGGAACCCGGCGACGTCCACGGGACGCGGCCGGAACGGCAGGGTGCCCTGGTCCAACCGGCGGGCGGTGAGCAGGTCCTCCACCAGCCGGTTCATGGCCGCCGTCGCCTGGAGGATCCGGTCCACGTACTCCGCCTGCCTGGGACTGAGTCCGTCCTCACGGGCCGTGCGGCGCAGGAGTTGGGCAAACCCCTGGATCGCCACCAGGGGGGTGCGCAGGTCGTGGGCCACGACCCCCAGCACCTCTTCCTTTTCGGTGCGCAGCCGCCGGAGCCGCCGGTCTCGCTCCCGGGCCGCCTCCCGGATCTCCGCCAGCCGGTTCCGGCACAGGGCCACCGCCTCGGCCACCCGGTCCGCGCACTCCGTATCGGCACACGAGACGTCCGTGCCCACGGTGTCCAGCAGATCCAACAGCAGGGCCTCCACCTCGCCCCAGGCCGACCCCCTGCCCTGCCCGGCCCGGCCCCGATCTCGCTCTTCCATGGGTCTTTTTCCCCTGTCACGGAGCGCCTCGCCGGACGGTTGCGGCGCAACCCGCACCGGCCCGGTCACAGGTGGACCATCCTACCAGACGGCCCGGGTCGGCCGGAAGACGGCCGGGTTGCGGGCGCACGCCGGCCGGGCGACAATGCAGCCCCTTTTCGCCACCAGGGAGACAACCCCATGGCCAAGGTCCTCATGCTCCAGGGCACCGGCTCCGACGTGGGCAAGAGCGTGCTCGTCGCCGGCCTGTGCCGGATCCTCCACCAGGACGGCGTCCGGGTGGCGCCGTTCAAGCCCCAGAACATGGCCCTGAACTCGTTCATCACGCCGGAGGGGGGTGAAATGGGGCGGGCCCAGGTGGTCCAGGCCGAGGCGGCCGGCGTGGCGCCCCACGTGGACATGAACCCGGTCCTCCTCAAACCCACCACCGACGTGGGCGCGCAAGTCATCCTGCGGGGCGAGGTCCACAGCAACATGAAGGCCCTGGAGTACCACCGGTTCAAGAAGGTCGCCCGAAAAACCGTGTTCGACAGCTTCCGGGCCCTGGCGTCCCGCTACGACGCGATCGTGGTCGAGGGCGCGGGCAGCCCGGCCGAGATCAACCTGAGGGACGGAGACATCGCCAACATGGGGTTCGCGCTGGAGGTCGGGTGCCCGGTGCTCCTGGTGGGCGACATCGACAAGGGGGGCGTGTTCGCGTCGCTGGTGGGCACCCTGGAGTTGATCGCGCCAGCCGAGCAGGACCTGGTGAAGGGGTTCGTGATCAACAAGTTCCGGGGGGACGCGTCCCTTCTGGACCCGGCCTTCCGGGCGATCTCCGCGCGCACGGGCCGGCCGTTTCTCGGTGTGGTCCCGTACTTCCGGGACATCTTCATCCAGGAGGAGGACGGCATCCACCCCGACGCGATCCGGGCCCGGAGCGGAGGCGACCGGGTCCGGGTGGCCGTGGTCGTCCCCAACCGGATCAGCAACTTCACCGATTTCGACCCGTTCCTGGGCGAACCCGGCGTCACCCTGGAGTTCGTCCGCCCCCCCGAACGCCTGGGACGGGCCGACGTGGTGATCCTCCCGGGCTCCAAGAACACCGTGGACGACCTCCACGCGTTGCACCGGTCCGGGCTGGCCCGCGAGGTGGTCGAGAACCACCGGGCCGGGGCCACGGTGGTGGGGGTATGCGGCGGCTACCAGATGCTCGGCCGCTGGGTCCGGGACCCCCACGGCGTGGAGAGCACGGGCGCCGAGGCCCGCGGCCTGGGCCTGCTGGACGTGGAGACCGAGATGGAACCCGAGAAGATCACGGCCCAGTCCGAGGCGCGGCTGCTGCCGGGCCGGCTGCCGTGGTACCCCGACGGCGGGCGCCTGGCCGGGTACGAGATCCACATGGGCCGGACGACCCTGGGGCCGGGCTCGGCCCCCCTGTTGGAGCTACGGCGGCGGGGCGAGGACCGGTGGCACCCGGACGGCGCCGCCGGCCCGGACGGACGGGTGTTCGGCACCTATCTACACGGCCTGTTCGACAACGACGGGTTCCGCAAGGCGCTCCTGGACCACCACCGGGGCGAGGCGGCCGATACCGTGTCGTTCGAAGCCCGCAAGCAGGAGGGGTACGACCGGCTCGCCGACCTGCTGCGCCGGTCCCTGGACCTCGGCGCGATCCACCGGGTGCTCGACGAGGGGCCCGACCTGTAACCCGGCGGGCCGGGCTTGACAGCCCGGGATCTCCGAGCGACGCTTTCGGTCGCCCCGGCCGGTCCCCCGCGTCTTTTTCGCCGCCGGCCGCGAAAGGTCCGGGCCCCGGGCCCGACCGATCCGCACACCCCCAACGGAGCCGATCATGGATACCTACTACGACCCGGCCGACCTGGCCAAGTTCGAGGAGATCGGGGAAGAGGCCCCCGACCTCGCCCGCAAGTTCTTCCAGTACTACGCGGCCGTGTTCGACGAGGGGGAGCTCACCGCCCGGGAGAAGGCCCTGATCGCGCTGGCCGTGGCCCACGCCGTCCAGTGCCCGTACTGCATCGACGCGTACACCCGCTCGTGCCTGGAGAACGGTTCGAACCTGGGGGAGATGACCGAGGCGGTCCACGTGGTCAACGCGATCCGGGGCGGGGCATCCCTCGTGCACGGAGTGCAGATGCGCCGCGTGGCCAAGAAGCTGTCCTTGTAGGCACACGATGGGGAGGCCAGAAACCGTCGCCCCGGCCGGGCCCAAACCGTTCGCCGCAGCCCTGGCCCGGCACGACCGGACGCTGGTCCGGGCCGACACCCGGGTCCTCCAGGTCAACGTGGGACTGGTGTGCAACCAGGCGTGCCGCCACTGCCACCTGGAGGCCGGACCCGACCGGGCCGACCAGGTGATGGATCGGGCCACCATGGACGCGGTGATCGCGTACGCGGCCCGGTGCGGGTTCGACGCGGTGGACGTGACCGGGGGCGCCCCGGAGCTGGTCCCGGACATCGAGCACCTCCTGGAGGGGCTGCGCCCCCTCACGCCGCGGCTGCTGTTCCGGTCGAACCTCACCGCCCTGGCCGAGCGGGGCGACGGGTTGGCCCGCAGGCTCCGGGAACTGGGCGCGGTGATCGTCACCTCGTTCCCGGCCACGAGCCCGTCCCAGATCGACGCGCTGCGCGGCCGGGGGACGGCCGACCGGAGCGTGGCCGTGCTCCGCTGGCTGAACGAACTGGGCTACGGCCTGGGGGACACCGGCCTCGAGCTGGACCTGGTGTCCAACCCGGCCGGCGCGTTCCTGCCACCGGACCAGTGCGCGGCCGAGCAGCGGTTCCGCCGGGAGCTGGCCCGCCGGTGGGGGATCTCGTTCGACCACCTGTACACGTTCGCCAACGTTCCCCTGGGCCGGTTCCGGCGGTGGCTCGAGGCCTCGGACAACCTGGACGGGTACCTGGCCCGGCTGGCCGAGGCGTTCAACCCGGCCACGGTGGACGGCCTGATGTGCCGCTCCCAGGCCACGCTACGGTGGGACGGCGTGCTGTACGACTGCGACTTCAATCTGGCCCGGGACCTGCCGTTGGGTGGCCGGCGCGTTCACGTATCCGATCTGGACGGCCCGCCGCATGCCGGGCTGGCCGTGGCCACCGGGGACCACTGCTACGCGTGCACCGCGGGTTCCGGGTTCACGTGAGGGGGTGCGATCGAGGCCTAGGTGAGGCCCCCGCCCCGTCAGGTCTTCCGGCCCGTCCCTGCCCACGGGTGCGCGGCCCCGCACGCGGTCACAGCCCCCGCCCGGCAGCCACCGGCTCCGGCACGCCCGGGATCTGGAACCGGCCTCCGGGCCCTTCCGTCACGCGTACGACCAGCCCCTGGACCGGCCGTGATCCGCCGGCTCGCGTGCGGTATGATGGGCCCGTCCCGCTTCCCGTTCCAGGAGACTCCAATGTCGGCTTCCGAGTTCATCAACCGAGACGCGGTGGACTACACGCTGTTCGGCCACTCCGTCGAGGACATCGTCAACTACAACGAGGCCCTCGTGCTGGACGCGATCCGGGAGCTGTACGAGCGCGACACCTCCCTGTGCCGGTGCGCCGTGTGCGTGGAGGACCTGTACGCCCTGTCCCTGAACAGCCTGCCCGCGCGGTACATCCAGAGCACCAGCGTACGCCAGTACGTGGGTAGCCCCCGGTACATCGGTCCCGACGAGGTCCGGGCCCGGGTGGCCGAGGCTGCCGAGAAGGTGCTCCGGAACGCCCACCATTGACCCGACCGGAAGCCGGCCCCGGGGTGGTCGAGCTGCGTGCGGAGCCGGCCGACCGCATCGACCGGTACCTGGTCGGGCTCGGCCTGCCCCTCAGCCGCTCCCGCCTCCAGAAGCTGATCCGCGACGGCGCCGTCACGGTGGACGGCCGGGCCGTTTCCCCGAGCCGAGCCCTGCGGGGCGGGGAGCGGGTCCGGGTCGTCGTGCCCGAGCCCCGGGAGGACCGGGCCGAGCCCGAGCCGATCCCGGTAACCGTCCTGTACGAGGACCCCCACCTGGTGGTGGTGGACAAACCCCGGGGCCTGGTGGTCCACCCGTCTGCGGGACACCCCTCCGGCACCCTGGTGAACGCCCTGCTCCACCGGTGTGCGGACCTGTCCGGGATCGGCGGGGTGCTCCGGCCGGGCATCGTGCACCGGCTGGACAAAGACACCTCGGGCCTGCTGGTGGTGGCCAAGGACGACGAGACCCACCGGGCCCTCCAGGCCCAGTTCCGGACCCGATCGGTGGACAAGGTGTACCTGGCCGTGGTGCTCGGCCGCCTGGCCGGCGAGGGCGTGGTGGACCGGCCGATCGGCCGCCACCCCCGGGACCGGAAGCGCATGTCGGTGGACGCCCCCCGGGGCCGGGACGCCCGGACCCGGTGGCGGGCCGTGCAGGCCCTGCGGGGCGCCACGCTGGTGGAGGTCCGGATCGAGACCGGCCGCACCCACCAGATCCGGGTGCACCTGGCCGCCCTCGGGCACCCGGTGGCGGGCGACCCGGCTTACGGCGGGACCCGCAGGGCCCGCGGGATCGCCGACCAGGAAGTACGCCGTCGCCTGGCCCGGGAGACGTGCCAGGCCCTGCACGCGTGGAAGCTCGCGTTCACCCACCCCCGGACCGGAGAGCCCCTGTCGTTCGAGGCCCCGCCGCCCGAGGCGTTCACGGCGCTGGTGCGGGACCTGGGCGGGGCGCTCGAACCGACACAAGCTCGGCCGTGAAGCTGCCCACCACCACCTCGCTCTCGAGCTTCACCGGCATCCGGCGGCGGTCGTCGGTGAGCCACACGAAGATCCGGGCGCCGGAGCTCTTCTTGAAAATCCCGCCGATCCCCCGGATGATGGGCTCGACCTTGACCGCGGAGAACGTGCCGGCCGGGGTCCGGACCTCCTCCCGGCCGAGCACCCGCACCCGTCCGGCCACCACCTTCTTGCCGTCGGTGATGTCGAACCGGACCTCTCCGTCGTCCGGCACCGGCCGCGTGCGGTACGCGAAGAACACGCTCAGGGGGTCCTGCACCCCCGGGGGCACCCGGAGGGTCTTGCGCTTGCCGTCGCTCCGGGCGTAGGCAGCGATGCCCGCTTCGGGATCGAACCGGACCACCACCTTCCGGGAAGGCTTCCACCCCTCCCGGGCGTCCTTGGTGTACCGGAACACCGTGGGCAGGGGGGGAACCACCGCGGACGCGATCCGGCTCTTCACGGGGTAGATCCAGTTGATGTACGGAAGGGTCCGGGCCTCGGCCTCCAGGATCAGGGTGCCGCCTCCCGCGGCCCTCACCTCGAGGACCGCGTCAGCCGCGGGGATCACGCCCCACCGCACCCGGAACGCGAGCCGCTCACCGGCCAGGTCGGACAGGAGGGGCGGCGCTTCCAGGCCGGCGGCCGGTGAGGCCAGGGGGAGCAGACACAGGAGGACGACCGCGAGATGCGCCATGGGGCCACTGTAACCCAACCCGCTGCGGCGCGCGAACCCTGGCTCCGGGCCGGGGTTCTCTCGGCCGTGCCCGGCCTGGTCCACGGGTTCACCCTGCGGGCCGCGGGGGATTTTGCGGCCGGACTCCCGCCGGGCTGGCCTGCCGCTGCAGGCGCCGCCCGCCTGCGCCTGCTCCGGCAGGTCCACGGCACCGCCGTGGCCGGCGCAGACGCCCCCCGGGCCGAGCCCGAGGCCGACGCCTGGGCCGGCCGGCCGGCCCGGGGAACCCTGCTCGGCATCCGCACGGCCGACTGTCTGGCCGTGCTCCTGTGCCACCCGCCCTCGGGCACCGTGGGCCTCGCCCACGCGGGCTGGCGGGGCGCGGCCGCCGGGGTGGTGGGCCGGACCGTTTCGGCCATGGGGTGCCCGCCGCAACAGTTGTTGGCCGCTCTCGGGCCGTCGATCGGCCCGTGCTGCTACCCCGTGGGCCCCGAGGTGGCCGGCGCCCTGGGACCGGGCCCCCACCTGGCCCGCGACCGGGAAGGCCGGTTCCGCGCGGACCTGGCCGGGTACGTGGAACACCGCCTCCAGGAGTTGGGGCTGCCAACCGGCCGGATCGAGCGGGTCGGCGGGTGCACCGGTTGCGACCCGGACCGCTACTTCTCCCACCGGGCGCGGCAGGACCGGGGCCGGCTGTGCGCGTTCATCGGGTGGACCGCGCCGTGAACGGGCTCCGGGTACGACGGTGGCCCACCCGGGGACCGATCCGGCTGGTGGGCCTGACCGGCGGCATCGCGTCGGGCAAGTCCACCGCTGCCAGAGCGTTCCGGTTGCTGGGCTGCCCGGTGATCGACGCCGACCGGGTGGCCCGGGACGCGGTGGCGCCGGGCACCGCCGCCCTCCGGTCGATCCGGGACGCGTTCGGCCCCGGCGTGCTGCGGCCGGACGGAGCCCTGGACCGGGAGGCCCTGGGCCAGAAGGTGTTCGGAGACCCCGGCGCCCTGGCCCGGCTGAACCGGATCGTCCACCCGGAGGTGGGCCGGGAGGTCCGCCGGCTGGTGGCCGGCGCGCTGGCCCGGGACCCCGACGCCGTGGTGGTATACGACGTCCCGCTCCTGTACGAGACGGGCCAGGAAGGTGCGGTGGACCTCGTGGTGGTGGTGTACGTACCTCCGGAGGTGCAGGCCGAACGCCTGTCGGCCCGGGACGGCCGCACCCCGGAACAGGTGGCAGCCCGGCTCGCGGCCCAGCTCCCGATTCAAGAAAAAGCCGGGCGGGCCGATGTGGTGTTGGACAACCGGAGCACGCCGGCGGATCTGGCGGCGGCCGTGACCGACCTGGTCCGGCGCATCCGGGAGCACAACCGGGCTTTTGGGGGTTGACAAACGGCCATCCAGCCGATACAAGACTGGCGAGCCTCGGGCTCGTCCGTTCTTTCCCCCGTCCTTTTCCCAACGGTACGCCGAACCGGAGATCCGGTAAGGCGCGATCCCGCGCCTGTTCAAGAACCCGACCGACCGCTTCTTCCGTACCCGACGGCCAGGATTTCGCTCCCGATCCGTTCTCCGATCCCCGTCCGATCCGGAGTCTTCTACTTTCGGCCTGCCATTCTTCCCACCACCGCACGACAAACACAAAAACCATGAGAAACCAGAACAGACGCTCCAACAAACGCCCTTCCAACGGGGCTGCAGCTCCCATGCACCTGCAGGAGCTCAAGCAAAAACCGATCAGCGAACTGACCGAGATGGCGGAGGAACTCCAGATCGAAGGGGTTCCCCGGATGCGCAAACAGGACCTGATCTTCGCCCTGCTCAAGGCCCAAACCGAGCAGAAGGGCAGTATCTTCGCCGAAGGGACGTTGGAACTGCTGCCCGACGGGTTCGGGTTCCTGCGCTCTCCCGACTACAGCTACCTGCCCGGCCCGGACGACATCTACGTGTCCCCGAGCCAGATCAGGCGGTTCAACCTGCGCACCGGCGACACCGTGGGCGGGCAGATTCGCCCGCCCAAGGACTCGGAGCGGTACTTCGCCCTGCTCAAGGTGGACAGCATCAACGGCGACAAGCCCGAATCGGCCCGCCACCGGATCCTGTTCGACAACCTGACCCCGATCTACCCCAACGAGCGGCTGAACCTGGAGGTGGAAGGCGAGCCCACCAACTACTCGATGCGGGTGGTGAACCTGGTGGCGCCCATCGGCAAGGGCCAGCGGGGTCTGATCGTGGCGCCCCCCCGCACCGGAAAGACCGTGCTGCTCCAGCAGATCGCCAACGCGATCACCACCAACGACCCCAACGTGGTGATGATCGTGCTCCTGATCGACGAGCGGCCCGAAGAGGTCACCGACATGAAGCGGTCGGTGCGGGGAGAGGTGATCTCGTCCACCTTCGACGAGCAGGCCCAGCGCCACGTGCAGGTGGCCGAGATGGTGATCGAGAAGGCCAAGCGCCTGGTGGAACACGGCAAGGACGTGGTGATCCTGCTCGACTCGATCACCCGGCTGGCCCGGGCGTACAACACGGTGGTGCCCCACTCGGGCAAGATCCTGTCGGGTGGCGTGGATTCCAACGCCCTGCACAAGCCCAAGCGGTTCTTCGGCGCGGCCCGGAACATCGAAGAGGGGGGCAGCCTGACGATCATCGCCACCGCCCTGATCGACACGGGCAGCCGGATGGACGAGGTGATCTTCGAGGAGTTCAAGGGCACCGGCAACATGGAACTCCACCTGGACCGGCGCCTGGCCGACAAGCGCGTGTTCCCGGCCATCGACATGCAGCGGTCGGGCACCCGCAAGGAGGACCTGCTGCTGCCCCCGTTCGAGTTGAACCGGGTGTGGGTGCTCCGCAAGGTGCTCACCCCCCTGAGCCCGGTGGACGCGATGGACTTCATGCTCGACCGGATGCGGGGCACCGAGAACAACGCCGAGTTCCTGGGGTCGATGAGCGAGTAACCGGGAAGATCGGCCGGCGTGCCATGGCAGGCCGCTGAAAAAGCGGCCTGCGCGCACCCCACGGACGGGGTTTTATCAACCCGGCGGATAAATTGACGCTATCGATCCCTGACCAGAGGGGCAAGGGGCTTGGTGGAGCGCCGGGCGTGGCTCCGGCAGTCGCTGACCCCGGCGCTCAGCCGATATCCGCTCTGCCGGTGAGCCGAAACACGTTGCAGCCGTTTGATTTTCCAGCGTTCATGAG
>JAJRUI010000005.1 GCA_024277875.1 Deferrisomatales bacterium | reverse complement strand
GTTCGAACACAACGACTACACGGGCTTCGAGGTCCAACCCACCGGGCGCTTGGTCTGGACCCCCCACGCCGGACACACCGTGTGGGCCGCCGCGTCCCGCGCGGTGCGGACCCCGTCCCGGGGAGAGGTGGACGCCGACTTCCTGTTCGCGACCATTCCCCCGAGCACCGGGCAAAACCCCGGGCCTTTGCCGATCCTGATGGGAATCGAGGGTTCGGATGACTTCGACACCGAGCGGGTGATCGCGTTGGAGGCGGGGTACCGGCTGAACACCGGCGAGCGGTTCACCCTGGACCTGGCCGGTTTCGTCAACTTCTACGACAACCTGCGCAGCAGCACGCTCGGCACCCCGGTGCCCGTTCTGGACCCCTTGACCCCATACGTACTCCAGCCCGTCAGCCTGGCCAACAACATGGACGGAACGGGCTACGGCGTGGAACTGGCGGCCGGGTGGGGCGTCCTGGACGGGTGGCGGTTGCTGGCGGCCTATACGTACCTGCACCTGGATCTGCAGGCCGACAACACCGCGGACGAGGACGAGGCTGAGTTTTTCGCGGAGAGCACGCCGAAACACCAGGTCTCGCTCCGCTCCCAGATGGACCTGCCGGAGAACGTCGAACTGGACCTGTGGCTGCGTTACGCCGACCGGCTACGCTGGGCGTCCACGCCCGAGGTGGGCGACTACCTCACCCTGGACGTGCGCCTGGGCTGGAAGCCCTGGGACGCCGTGGACCTGTCGCTGGTCGGCCAGAACCTCCTGGAGAGCCGCCACCTGGAAGCGGCGATGGAATCGGTTAGCGGCCCCGTCCCCACCGAGGTCGAACGCAGCGTGTACGTGAAAGCCACCTGGGCGTTCTGAGGCTCTCGTGTCCGGCAACCCGACCTTCCGCAACCGGCGTGGCCCCGGCGGATGGCTTCTCGTGGCACTCGCGTGCGCGCTGTCGTGGACCTCGGGCCCCGTGGCCCGGGCCGGGGAAACGGTCGAGTACGCGGTCAAGGCCGCCTTCCTGTACAACTTCGCCAAGTTCGCCAGTTGGCCGGAGGACAGCTTCGCCCACGCCTCGGCCCCGCTGCAGTTCTGCGCGCTCGGCGACGCCCCCTTCGGCCGGGCGTGGGACGCCCTGGAGGGGAAACGGGTTCGCAACCGGTCCGTCACCGTTCGGAAACTCGCGTCGGTCCGCGAGTCGGCGGGCTGCCAACTGATTTTCGTCAGTAAGGACCGGCAGGCCCAAGTCCGGGAACTGCTCGAGGCGGTCGAAAGCCGGCCCGTTCTAATCGTGGGAGAGAGCGAGGGGTTCTGCGAGGACGGGGGGACCATCAACTTTGTAATCCGGGACGGGAAGGTCCGGTTCCAGATTAACCCGGACGCGGGGCAGCGCGCGGGGATCCGTCTGGGCGCCCAGTTGCTCCGGCTGGCCGAAATCGTGTCCGGAAAGCGGGGGGAGCAATGAGCCTGGCCGGTTCTTTTCAAAAGCTGCCGATCCGCCACAAGCTCAACGCGATCATCCTGGTCACGTGCGCGGCGGTCCTGCTCCTCGCGGCTGGATCGTTCGTCGCATATGAGGCCTATCGTTTCCGAAAGGACCTGCTGAACCAGTACACGACCCTCTGCCAGGTTTTGGCCACCAACAGCGCCGCCGCCATCGTATTCCGCGACGCGAAGACCGGGGAGGAAACCCTTGCGGCGCTGAAAAACGATCCCCACGTCGTGCACGCCTCCCTTTCTTCGGGGGACGGCTCACTGTTCGCCGAGTACCTCCGCGACGACATGACCGTAGCCGCCAAGGACCGCTGGGCGGTGGAGCGCGGCTACGACTCGTGGCGTGCCTACCAACTTCACCACCACGCCAAGATGGATTCGTACCAATTGAGCGCCGACCACCTGGATCTCTTCACGCCCGTGGTCCTCGACGACCAGACCATCGGCAAGCTGTTCGTCCAGGTCGACATGGAGCGCCTGTACAGCGGTTTCCTGGGCTACTCCCTGATCGCGGCCGGGGTGCTGCTGGTGTCTTTGTTCCTGGCGTTTTTCTTGTCCCAGAAACTCCAGCGCATCATCTCAGAACCGATCCTGCACCTGGCGAATCGGATGCGGCGCGTCTCTGCGGAGCGGGACTACTCGGTCCGGGTCGAGAAGCGGAACGAAGACGAGATCGGAACCGTTTTCGACGGGTTCAACGACATGTTGTCCCAGATCGAGCAGAGGGACCGGGAACTGACCCGGCTGGCCGCGGCGGTGCAACAGGCCCCCGACGGGATCGCGATCCTCGATCTCACCTGGCGGATCCTCCACGCGAACCGGGCGTTCCTGGACCTCACCCGGTGCGCCGAGGAGCACCTGGAGGCCCTGGACCCGTCGGCCCTCTACAGGGGCAACTCCCTGGGGGGGCATTCCTGGGACGACGTGTTCGAGCGCGCGAAAAGGGGCGAGCCGTGGAGCGGCCTCACCAAGGCGTTGCGGGTGGACGGCACGGGGTACGACGCGTTTTGCTCCGTGGCGCCGATCCAGGGCGAGCACGGCGAGGTCGTAAACATCCTGTTGATCAAACGGGACGTCACGCGGGAACTCCAGATGGAGAAGCGGGTGCGGGAGTCCCAGAAGCTCCAGGCCCTGGGAACCCTGGCCGGCGGCATCGCCCACGACTTCAACAACCTGATGAGCCCCATCGTCGCCTACTCCGACATGCTGCTCGCCCAGGCCGAGCCGGGCACCAAACTCCACACCCGGCTGGAGCGCATCTTGTCGTCCGCCGTGGAGGCCAGTGCCCTGGTGAAGCAGATCCTGGAGTTCAGTCGGCCCGGGGGCAAGGACAAACAGACCCTCTCCATCCAGTCACTGGTCAAAGAGTGCATAAAACTGTTCCACATGGCCACCCCCCCCAACATCACGGTGGCGTGCGAAATCGAGGAAGGCGTTCCCGCGATCACGGCTGACCCCTCCCAGATGCACCAGGTGCTGATGAACCTCCTCACCAACGCGAAACACGCGATGAAAGAACGGGGAGGGCGGCTGCTGTGCCGGGTGGAAAAGCGCACCCCGACCCTGGAGGAGATCCTCGAGTTCCCCGGCGTCGCCGGGACCCCCTGCGTCTGCATCGTGGTCCAGGACGAGGGGCACGGGATGACCCCGGACGTGAGGGAGCGGATTTTCGAGCCGTTTTTCAGCACCAAGGGCCTCGGAGAGGGCACGGGGATGGGGCTCGCGGTGGTCCGCGGCATCGTCGAGGACCACGGCGGGGCCATCAGCGTGGAGAGCGAACTCGACCGGGGTACCACCTTTCGGGTGTACCTGCCGGCCGGAACGGCGGTGGAGGCTGTGGCCGGGGACGAGGAGCGCCAGGCCCCGGTGGCCGGCACCGAACGCGTCCTGCTGGTCGAGGAGGACGAGTCCATCCGCATGCCCCTGTGTGAAGCCATCGCGCGGCTCGGCTATCGCGTGGACGGCGTGTCCACCGTAGCCCAGGCGGCGGCCTGTCTTGCCAGCGCCGACCGGCCCTACGACGCCCTGGTGTTGGATGAGGACCACCTGGACGGCAACGGCGCCGGCCTGGCCGATAAACTTGGGCGCCGGCCGGCGGAGCTGGCGGTGCTCGTCTGTTGCCGTGAGGAAGACGGGGGGTGGCGGGAGTTGCTTGGGGGCACCGGCCCCTGCGCGGCGGTTGTAAAGCCGATCTCCCCCGCCGCCATCGGCGCCGCGCTGAGGACGATCTGTTCGGCACCGGGCCAGCACCCGGCGGCGCACCCCAGCGAGGGGGTGCCAGGTCACGAGATTCGAAAAACAGCCGGCGATGGGTAAGGCCTCGGCGCTTTCACGGGCCACCGGAACCCGACGTTCCACGGGAACGCCCGCGAGGTCGAGCCCAACGGGAGGGACGGGTCGCGGAGCCGTCCCTGAGAGGCCGTCGCTGAAAGCTCCACGGACGGAGTTTTTCAGCTTTTTACCAGTACCACGCACCCGCGCGGTGCGAAAGGACGAGGGGAGGGACCCATGGCGAGGATCCTGATCGCGGACGACGAACCCTACATGCGCGAGATGTTGAAAGACATCCTGGAGGACGCGGGGCACGTGGTACAGATCGCGACCGACGGAGAGGAGGCGGAGGCCGTTTTCGCCCGATTGCAGCCGGACCTGCTCATCACGGACATCCTGATGCCCCGCAAAGGAGGGTTGAAGCTGATCGGCGACCTCCGTTCCCGAGGCTTCATGGTGCCGATCATCGCCATATCCGGGGGCGGCAAGGACGGCAAGCTGCGGTTCCTGAGCACCGCGGTGACCTTTGCCAACGTGACGAGCCTGGACAAGCCGTTCGGGCACCAGGAACTGTTGGACGCGGTGGCCAAGGCTCTCGGGTAGGAACAGAGCGCCCTCCACAACCCGCCCACCTCGGCCTGCCGGACTCCCGGGACCCGTGTGACCACGGCCCTCACCATACGGCGCGCCGTTCCCCCCGATCAACCCTGTCAAACGAGCGCCGGGTCCCGGTCCATTTCCAGGTTGGCCAGGACTCCGTAGGCCCCGGGCCCGCCCGCAAGCCCACACGCCTCCCCCGGGGCGCGCTCGCCGCCCCGGCCAGGCCGCCCCGACACGCCACTTCCGTTCCAGCTGGCGCACACGCCCCGTTGACGCGGGGGCCCGGGCCTGCTACGGTCGAACCGCGTTTTGGTCCGACGTCAGACCACCAGCCCGGGGAGGCCCTTGGAACCGATCCGACGCCAGAAGATCCACGAACAGGTGCTCGAGAGCCTGCGGGGCAAGATCCTGTCCGGGGAACTCGCCGTGGGCCAGCGCCTGCCCGCCGAGCGGGACCTGGCGGCCCGGTTCGGGGTGTCGCGGGTCAGCGTGCGCGAAGCGATCCACATCCTGGTGCTGTGCGGCATGCTGGAGGTGCGCAAGGGCGCGGGCGGCGGTACGTTCGTGTCCGAGGCGTACGACAAGCCCCTGGAGACCGGCATCCTGAACCTCTTGAGGGGCGGCTCGGTCACCTTGGGCCACCTGTTCGCCCTGCGGCTGCTCCTGGAACCGCCGGCCGCGGCCGCCGCGGCCGAACGGGCCCGCACCGACGGAGCCGGGCCCCTGGAGGACGTGATCGCCCGGGCCCGCCGGTGCGCCGACGACCCCGAGGCCCTGCGAGAGGCCAACCTGGAGTTCCACCGCCAGATGGTGGCCCGGGCCGGGAACCCGTTGCAGTCGGTGCTGTGCGAGGTGGTGATCCGGATTCTGGTGGAGAGCCTGCGTGGCCGGCCGAGCCACGCCACGAGCCGGCGGGTGCTGGCGTTCCACGAACGGATCCTCGCGGCGATCCTCGCCGGGGACCCTGCCGAGGCCGAGCAGCAGGTGAAGGCCGACCTGCAGCACCTCAAGGAGAGCTACGAGGCCCTGGGCGTCGCCGTCCACCTCGGCGGCGGCCAGGGCCGTTCCCCGTCCCTTTCTCGAAGGAGGCAGACATGAGACCCACTTTCCGAACGCGTTCGTGGCTGGTCCCCCTGTGCCTCGCGGCCGTCCTGGCCGTGGGCGGCTGTGCGTACACCCAGCCCGCCCCCTCCGGCGCGGGCGCCGAGAAACTCTCCTGCGACGGCGCAGGGCAGATCGAGGCCCAGGTGAGCCCGGAGGCCGAACTCGCAGGACTGGACTGCTTCTTCAAGCCGTACAAGGGCGTCGAGTCCCTGCACTTCAAGGTCACCCTCAAGAACGTGAGCGACAAGCCCCAGCGGTACCGGGTGAACCTGTTCCTGGACAACGGCAAGGCCGTGGGCGGCCTGATCCCCCGCAAGGGCAAGCCGCCGGTGGTGAAGCCGGGCGAGGAGGCGTCGTTCACCTACCCGGTGAAGGGCATGGCCGAGCCGGCCAAGGAGGTCTTGTTGCTCGTCAAGACGATCAGCCAGTAGCAGGTTGCGGAGAGAGCAACCGGCTACGCGCCCCACGGAAGGGGTCTTAGCATCCTGACAGCGCCCCACGAGAACGAGGAGGAACACCATGAAGCGGATCCTGACCCTGGCGGCCCTGGCCGTCCTGGTCGCGGCCCTGCCGGCCGCGGCGCGCACCACCTTCATCTCGATCGGCACGGGCGGCACCGGCGGGGTGTACTACCCGTACGGCGGCGGACTGGCCGAGATCTGGACCAAGAACATCGACGGCATCAAGGCGGTGGCCGAGGTCACCGGAGCCAGCGTGGAGAACGTCAAACTCGCCCACCGGGGCGAGACCGTGATCGGCGAGATCATGGGCGATGTGGCGTACCAGGCGTACTACGGCAAGGGCAAGTTCGAGGGCAAGCCCCAGAACATCCTGGCCATGGCGTGCATGTACCCGAACATCCTCCAGATCGTCACCCTCAAGGGCTCGGGCATCGAGAACGTCACCGATTTTGCGGGCAAGACGATCAGCATCGGCGCGCCGGGCAGCGGCACGGCGTTCATGGCCGAACTCGTGCTCAAGGCGATCGGCGTGGACATGAACTCGTTCACGGTGCGCCGGCTGTCGTTCAACGAGAGCGCCAACGCCCTCAGGGACGGCACCATCGACGCCGGGTTCTGGGTCGTGGCCCCGGGCACCAGTTCGATCATGGACCTGGCCACCACCCACAAGATCGAGATCGTGCCGTTCACCGCCGAGCAGCAGCAGAAGGTGGTGGACAAGTACGGCTTTTACGCGGCGTGGGACCTGGAGGCCGGGGTGTACCGTGGCGTGGACGCGCCGGTGCCCACGATCAGCGTGTGGAACGTGATCATCGTGCAGAAGAGCCTGCCCGACGACCTGGTGTACAAACTCACCAAGGTGCTGTTCGAGAACAACGCGTACATGCAGCAGATCCACCCGTTCGCCAAGTACAGCACCCCGGAGAACGCTGTGGGCAAGACCCCGATCCCGCTCCACCCGGGCGCGATCCGGGCGATCGAGGAGGCCGGGGTCACCGTGCCCGCCAGCCTCAAGCCGTGAGCCGCCTTGCACGGGCCCGCCCCCGGCCGGGGGCGGGCCGCTTCCGGCCGTGAAGACAGCGGGATGGGTCCGGCCGGCGCTCGCGGCGTCGGCCGGGCTCCTCGCGGTCGCGGGGGTGCTGGCGGCCCAGCCGGGAGGCCTCGAACTGGCGGTCGCGCCGGTGGGGGGCGGCGCCCCCCTGCTGGTGGCCCCCCTGGAGCCGGGGGAACGGTTCACCCTGCGGTACGTGCACTCGGTGGACCGCCAGCCGATCTGGGAAGTGCACGCGGCGGACCGGGACGGCCGGATCTTCGTCGAAGAGGAGCGGTTCGTGATGGTGGGGGCCGGCATGGGCGACCTGCCCGGCCGGGGGGTGTGGACCGGGGACGGCCGCACCCAGGCGATCCGGGGCCTGCACTACCCCGTGGGCGCGTTCGTGCTGCGGGTGGGCAGCCCCGGGGTGGGCCACACGATCCTGTGGCGGGGCACCGAGACCGGGCTCTCGGCCGTGGCCGCCGGCAAGGCCGTGCGGGTGGAGGCCCGGCCGGTGAGCCGGCTCCACCGGCTGTGGCGGCGCGTGTTCCCGCACCGGGCCACGCCGGACGCCGGCGGACGGCCCGGGACACAGTAGCGCGGGGCGGGGCCCGGATGGGGCGCGTCATGGGGCCGCCCCCGAGAGGCCGTGGCAGAAGAACCCACGGACGGGGTTTTTCCGCATTCTGATAGCCGGAGGCGGGGCATGGGGCCTGCTTCCGGCCGGGCGCAAGTAGTAGCATCCGAGCGCCGCGCCCGGCCCTCCAGCAGACCCCATGCCCCCCGAAACGGTGAGGTGATGTCAAGGAGGCGATGACGAGTGAGCGAGGACCGAACCGGCGCGTCTGATCCGGCGACCGCCGCAGCCGTCCCGGCCGACCGCAACCCCACCGTGGTGGCGCTGACCGCCCGTGCGGTGCTGGTGGTGGCCGTGTCCCTGAGCCTGTTCCAACTGTACACGGCCGGCCTGACGGCCATGACCGCCCTGGTGCAGCGGTCGGTGCACCTCGGCGCGATCCTGTGCCTGACGTTCCTGCTGAAACCCCCGTTCAAGGGTGCCCGCAAGGACAAGGTCACGGTGTGGCTCCTGTTGGACCTCGCCCTGATCGCGGCATCGATCTACTGCGTGGCCTACCTCGACTGGAACCTCCTGGAGATCTTCGAGCGCCAGGGGGACTGGATCCCCAGCGACGTGGTGGTGGGGGTGTTGGGGGTGTGCCTGGTGCTCGAGGCGTGCCGCCGGGTGATCGGCAACATCATGGCCGGCATCTGCGTCACCTTCCTGCTGTACGCCTACTTCGGGCCGTACATGCCCGAGATGATCATCCACAAGGGCTACAGCATCGAGCGGATCGCCACGACCCTGTGGCTCACCACCGAGGGGGTGTTCGGGATCCCGGTGGGGGTGGCGGCCACGTTCGTGTTCGTGTTCGTGCTGTTCGGCGCGTTCCTGGAAGAGACCGGGGGCGGCAACTTCTTCATCGACCTGGCCTACGCCCTCACCGGCCGGTTCAGCGGCGGCCCGGCCAAGAGCGCCGTGGTGGCCAGCGGGTTCATGGGGTCGGTGTCGGGCTCGGCCGTGGGCAACGTGGTGGCCACCGGGTCGTTCACGATCCCGATGATGAAACGGCTCGGGTACCCGGCCCACGTGGCCGGCGCGGTGGAGGCCGCGGCCAGCACCGGCGGCCAGCTGATGCCCCCGATCATGGGCGCGGGCGCGTTCCTGATGGCGGAGTTCACGAACACGAGCTACCTGAAGATCATCCAGATCGCCACGATCCCCGCTGTCCTGTACTACCTGACCGTGCTCATGTTCGTGCACTTCGAGGCCCAGAAACGCGGGCTCCACGGCCTGCCCAGGGACCGGCTGCCCCGGGCCGGCAAGGTGCTCCGGGAGAACCTCCACTTCCTCATCCCGGTGGCGATCCTGGTGGGCGCCCTGCTGTCCCACGTGTCACCGATGAAGGCCGGGTTCCTGGCCGTGGTGAGCACCTGGGGGGCGAGCATGCTCCGGGCCAAGAGCCGGATGAGCCTGCGCCAGTTGATCGGCGCCCTGGAAAAGGGCGCCAAGAACGCGGTAATGGTCTCGGTGGCGTGCGCCGCGGCCGGGATCATCGTGGGCATGGTCACCCTCACCGGCCTGGGCCTCCAGTTCAGCGGCCTGGTCCTCGACCTGTCGTTCGGGATCAAGGTGCTCGCGATCCTGTTGATCGGCGCCGCCTCCCTGGTGCTCGGCATGGGCCTGCCCGTGACCGCGTCGTACATCGTGCTGGTGATCCTGGCCGGCCCCGCCCTGGAGCAGATGGGGGTCCCCGTGCTGGTGGCCCACATGATCGTGTTCTGGTACTCCCAGGACGCCAACGTGACCCCGCCGGTGAGCCTGGCCAGCTTCGCCGGAGCCGGCGTGGCCGGGGCCAACCCGATGCGCACCGCGTTCACGTCGTGGAAGCTGGCCAAGGGGCTCTACATCATCCCGATCGTGATGGCGTACCGGCCGCTGCTCCTGAACGGCCCCACCTGGGAGGTGGTGCTGACCGTTGTGGCCACGGCAGCCGGCCTGGTGGCGTTCGCCGCGTGCCTGGAGCGGTACCTGCTCGGAGCGGCCACCTGGGCCGAGACCGCCCTGCTGCTGGGGGCCGCGGCCGGGCTGTTCTGGCCCGCGGCGTGGGCCAACGCCGTGGGGTTCGTGTTGCTGGCCGCGGTGGTCGTGTCCCAGCGCGCGCGGCGCTCGAAAACGACCGCGCCGGCGCAGGAGGTGGGAACGTGAACCTGCTGCTGTCCCTGAACAAGGCCCGCACCCTGTGGCCCGACCGGGAGGCGGTGGTGGACGCCGGCGTGCGCCTCACCTACCGGGAGTTCGGCTTCCGGGTGGACCGGCTCGCCGCGGCGCTCGCCGGCGCCGGCCTGGAAAAGGGCGCCGTGGCCGGGGTGATCGCGCCCAATGTCCGGGAGTACCTGGAGATCTACTACGGGTGCGCCGCCGCGGGCGTCGTGGTCAACTCGGTGAACTTCCGGCTCTCCCCCCGGGAGATGGGCGAGATCCTCCGGGACTCGGGCGCCCGGCTCCTGTTCGCCCACGCGGACTTCGCAGCGGCCGTAGCGGACGTGACAGCTGCGTGCCCGGACCTGGACGCCGTGGTGTGGATCGGCCGGGGCCCGGCCGGCGCCGCCGGATACGAAGCGTTCCTGGCCGGCGGCCACGGCCCGCCGCCCCGGCCGCACCTCGGGGCCGACGACCTGGCCCACCTGTACTACACGAGCGGCACCACGGGCCGGCCCAAGGGCGTGATGCTCACCCACGGCAACGTCACGTTCCACGCCCTGGCCGCGATCGCGGAACTGGGCCTGACCGACGCGGACACCTGGGCCCACGTGGCCCCTCTGTTCCACCTGGCCGACGCGTGGGCCGCGTTCGCCATGACCTGGGTCGGGGCCCGCCACGTGTGCGTGCCGTACTTCGACGCGGGCCGGGTGCTGGCCGTGATCGAGCGCGAGCGGGTCACGATCAGCAACCTGATCCCCACCATGCTCAACCTGATGGTGAACCACCCGGACGCGGGCCGGTACGACTACGGCTCGCTGCGGGCGATCCTGAGCGGGGGCGCGCCGATCGCGCCCGAGACGGTGCGCCGGATCATCGACCGGTTCGGGTGCGACTACGTCCAGACCTACGGCATGACCGAGACGAGCCCGTACCTGACCCTCAGCCTGCCCAAGGCCCACCTGCGGGACCTGCCGGCCGAGGACCTGCTGGCCCTCAAGAGCCGTACCGGCCGGCCGTTCCTGGGGGTGGACCTCCGGGTCGTCCGGGCGGACGGCACCGAGGTGGCGTGGGACGACCAGGAGGTGGGCGAGATCGTGGTGCGCGGGCCCACGGTGACCCCCGGGTACTGGCGCAACCCCGAGGCCACGGCCCAGGCGATCCGAGACGGGTGGCTCCACACCGGCGACCTGGCCGTGGTGGACGCCGAGGGGTACGTGAACATCGTGGACCGCAAGAAGGACATGATCCTCACCGGCGGGGAGAACGTGTACTCCACCGAGGTGGAACATGTGCTCTACGCGCACCCGGACGTCCTGGAGTGCGCCGTGATCGGGGTGCCCGATCCCAAGTGGGGCGAGGCGGTCCTGGCCGTGGTGGCGCCCAGGCCGGGCGCCCGGCCCACCGAGACCGCGATGATCCGGTTCGTCAAGGACCGCCTCGCCCACTACAAGGCGCCCAAACGCGTCGTGTTCGTGGACGAGCTTCCCAAGACCGGCAGCGGCAAGATCTACAAGAAGGGTCTCCGGGACCGGTACGCGGCCTGAGGGCGCTCGAGGCGGAGAAAGGAGGGCCCGTGGGCCCCATCGTCCGGATACTGCCGGTGTTCGTCGTGATCGGCGTTGGGTTCCTCGGGCGGCGCCTCGGGCTGCTGCCCGACGCGTTCCAGGGGCCGGCCAACCGGCTCGTGTACTGGCTGGCGATCCCGTGCCTGATCTTCCTGAAGGTGGTGGACGCCCCGTTCCACGAGATCCTGCGGCCCGTGTGGATTGCGGCGGCCGTGGCCGCGATCGTGGTGTGGTGGTCTGTCGCCGTGGTCCTGTCCGGCTGGCTGCCCCTGGACGAGCCGGGCCGGGGCACGTTCGTCCAGGCGTCGATCCACGCGAACCTGGGGTACATCGGCCTGGCCACGGCCTACTACGGCCTGGGCGAAGCCGGGCTCCAGGCGGCCAGCGTGTACGCGCCGTTCTTCATGCTGGTCAACAACGTCCTGGCCGTGCTCGCCCTGGGCCGGTTCGGCCGCGGCGCCCGGTCGCCGTCCGACCTCGCCCACACCTTGCTGGTCCACCCGGTGATCCTGGCCGCCTTCGCCGCGCTCGGGTGGTCCTGGGCCGGCTGGAACCTGCCCGCACTGGCGCGCGACACCCTGGGGATCCTGGCCGGCATGGCCCTGCCCCTCGCGCTGCTGCTGATCGGCGCGGGGCTGGGCACCAAGGCCCTGGTCCGGCCCGGCCCGGTGGCGGCTTCCACCGCGATCAAGAACCTGGCCCTGCCCGCCCTGGGCATGGCCCTCATGACCCTGGCCGGGGCCGGCGGGATCCAGCGGGCCGCGGCCGTGGTGCTGTTGGCAGCGCCGTCCGCCACCCTGACCGGGATCCTGGCCCGGGAGATGGGCGGCGACGTGGAACTGGCCTCGGCCGCGATCACGGTGAGCACCCTGGCGTGCGCGGCGACCCTGCCCCTGTGGCTCGGGTGGGCCGGGCCGTGAACCCGGGAAGAAGGAGGTCGCCTGGATGAGGGTCGGGACGATCCGGTGGCAGGGGCGGGAACGGGCCGCCGTCCGCGCCGGCGACGGGTACGTGCCCGTGGCGGCAATGAACCGGGAAATCGGCGTCAACTGGCCGGAAACACTGGGGGAATTACTCGAAAGCACGGTGTGGGAGGAGATGGCCGCGTGGTACCGGGACGGCGGCCGGGCCGCGGTGGCGCGCCTGCCGGCGGTGCCCACGGGCCAGGCCCGCCCGGCCCCCCTGTACCGCCACCCCCCGAAGATCTGGGGCATCGGCCTCAACTACCGGGCCCACGCGGCCGACCTGTCGGAGAACGTGCCCCAGGGGGAGCCGGCCGGGTTCCTGAAGCCGGACACCGCGATCATCGGGCCCGGCGATGCGATCGAGATCCCGGCCCGGTCGGACCGGACCACGGCCGAGGCCGAGCTGGGCATCGTGATCGGCCGGCGGTGCCGGAACGTGCCGCGCGGCGACTGGCTGTCGGTGGTGGCCGGGTTCACCCCGATCATCGACATGACCGCCGAGGACATCCTGCGGCGGAACCCCCGCTACCTGACCCGGGCCAAGAGCTTCGACACGTTCTTCAGCTTCGGGCCGGAGCTGGTGACCCCGGACGAGGTGGGCGACGTGGCCGCCCTGGAGATCGCCACGGTCCTGAACGGCCGCGTGCGCGCGGCCGACACCGTGGCCCACATGACCTACCCCCCGGACTTCCTGGTCGCGTACCTGAGCGACGGCATGACCCTGCTGCCCGGGGACGTGATCTCCACCGGCACCCCCGGCGCGGCGGCCGTGGCCCAGGGGGACCGGGTGACCTGCCGGATCACCGGGTTCGAGCCCCTGACGAACCCGGTGCAGGGCCCCGGGCGGGGGTGAGCCCGGCCCAGGTCACAGCAGGAGCCAGAGCACCGCGGTCACCGACGCGGCCGACGCCAGGGTCGTGACCAGCACGGCGGACGCGACCCAGTCCGGGCGGCACCCGAACCGGAGCGCATAGAGGAGCACCAGCACCGCGGTGGGCGTGGCGGTCTGGAGCACCAGCACCTTCTGCTCCAGCCCCCGGAACCCCAGCGCCTCGGCCAGCCCCCACGCCACCAGGGGCCCCACGGCCAGCCGCACCACCGCGGCCACCACGAGGCTCCACCCGAACGCGCCGGCCCGGTTGCGGTGGAGTTGCATCCCCAGGATCACCAGGAGCACCGGGATCGCGGACTGGCCCACCAGGGCCACCGCCTTGCCCACCGGCGCCGGCACGGTCCAGCCCAGGGAGACCACCACGGCCGCGAGCACGGCCGCGTGGAAGATGGGGATCTTCAGGGTGGCGCCCATCCCCCGCACCGTACCCAGCCCGCCGCCGGCCGCCACCCAGACCGCCCAGGTGCACAGGGGGAGGCTGTACACCACGAACACCAGGATCGAGAACGGCTCGGCCCCGGGCCCGAACGCGAACCGGACCAGGGGCAGGCCGTAGTTGCCGATGTTCATCGGGACCGTGGCCAGCACGAACGCCCGGCGCAGCCCGGCGTCGAACCCGAGCCCCCGCGCCGTGAACTCGGCCACGGCCCAGAGGAGCCCGGTGTACAACGCCATGTGGACCACCAGGCGGATCACCTGGTCGGGCACCAGGGGGTGGCGCACCAGGGCGGCGAACACCAGGGCCGGGGTGGCCACGAACAGGGCGTACTGGGCCAGGGGATCCAGGTCGGCCTTCAGAAACCGGGAGAACGCGACCCCGGCGGCGATGAGGAGGAAGATCGGCAGGAGGATGTCGATGAAGATCACGGGCGGTCCGGGAAACGGTCTCGGGAAGAGCGGCGCCGGGAAGAGCGGCCAGCCCGGGCGCACGCCCGGGCCGCGCGGCTCGGCGGCCGGGCCAGGGTACCACAGGGGACGCGGGCCCGTCCCCGGCCTACCGCCGGCCGCCCCCTGGGGATCGGTGGCCTCCCATGCCGCCGCCCGTGCCGCCCCGCCCGCCCCGGGATGGGCCCCCGCCCTTGGCGCCGGCCCCGTGCCCGCGGCCTGACCGATGGTCTTCCCACACGGACCGGCGCAGGTCGTCGCCGGCAAGCCCGTCGCGGTGGCGCTCCCTGGCCCACCGGACGGCCCGGAACACCTCGGGCCGCCGGAGGTTCCGCTCCAGGAAGTCCAGCATCAGGTCCCGGGCCGTATCCGGCGCCACCCCGGCCAGGTGGAGGGTCTCCCCGGCCTCCACCACGGCCTTCACCTGGCCGAACGGCTTGCCCCGGCCGGCCGCCACCACCGGTTCGAGGGCCGGGGCAGGCAGGCCGCTCTCCAGGGCCAGGGCCACGGACACCAGCACCCCTCCACCGTCACCGGGGGCCCGGGAAAAGCCCGCGTCCCGCAGCAGGTCCCGGGCCGACGCCAGGGCGGCCGCGCGGTTGCGGGCGGCGCCCGCCACCAGCTGCGAAGACACCCGTTTGAGCGCTCCCTCGTCCACCTTGGCCAGCACCGGGCCCGGGGGCAAGCCGGCCCGGGCGGTCTCGAACACCGGTTCCAGCATCGCGGCCCCCTGGGCCACCGTGAACCCGGCGTCCGCCAACCGCTGGACCGTGGCCGCCACCCGGGTCTCGGGGACGCCGGCAGCCCTCCCCTCGGCCACCAGGTCGTCCCAGCGCGCCGGCCCGGCCCCGACCAGAACCGCGCACACCGCGAGGGCGAGGGCGCCGGCCAGCGCGCGGCGCGCCTCCCTTGCTAAGACCTGCAGGGGTGGGTGCCTGGTTCCGGCCGGGCGCGAGTGCGGCACCCGGCGCTCCACCAGACCCCCACCCCGCACTACCCAAGGGGAAGGGCAAGGATCTGGCAATGCTTTCGTTGGATTTAGTAGCATCCGGGTTGCGCGGAGACTACACGCCTGCGACAGTTCTCGTCCCATCCCGTCACAACTCCAGAAGGGCGTTCTCGCGACCGAACCCGTCGGGCCGGTACGCCGCGGCACGGGGATCGGTCACCCACTGCTTGCCGTCCACCAGGAACAGGTACTCGTGCCGCCCCGCGGGCAGTTCCACCGTGGCCGTCCACCGGCCCGCGGCGTCCGGGCCGTCCAGCACGATCTCCCCGGGCCGCCAGTCGTTGAAGCTGCCCACCAGCTCCACCCGCCGGGCGCCGGGAGCGGCCACCTCGAACCGGACGGCCACCCGGTCGAGAGGCTCGTCCCCGGCCGAAGCGACCGGCCGGGGGGCCGAGGCCGGCCCGGGGGCCAGGCGGCCGGGGCCGACCACCGCCACAACGGCCAGCACCGCCGCAGCACCGGCGATAGCCGGGGCCAGCCACCGGCCGCGTCCGGGCCACCACGCCCGCACCCGGCGGCGCCACCCGGCCCGGGGCCGATCTGGCAGCGCGCCCAGGATCCGGTCTTCCAGCCCGTCCGGGGCCTGGACCCGACTCGCGGCCAGCCGCTCGAGGACCGCCCGGTAACGCTCCATCCGGTCGTCCGCCGGGCCGGCGTCCCCGGCCGACTCCCTGCCGAGTTGTCCGTGGATCCGGTCGTTTTCGTTCGTCATGGGGGTGTCCCCTCCAGCAGGACCACCAACTGGTCCCGGGCCCGCTTGACCCGCATCTTGGCGGCGCTGACCCCGATCCCGAGAACCCCGGCCACCTCCTCGTAGGACAGCCCTTCCACGTGCTTGAGCACCAGGGGCACCCGGAGTTTCTCGGGAATCCGGGTCAGGGCATGGTCCAAGGTGGAATCGCCCAAAGGCGCGGGTTCCACCGGACCGTACAGTTCCGCGTGGGCCTCCTGGGCACGTTGCCGGCGCTTCTCGCTCCGGAACCGGTTCCGGGCCAGGTTGGCGCAGATCGCCAGCACCCAGTTGCGAAACGACCGGTCGGCCCTGAACGAGCCCAGGTTGCGGTACGCCCGGATGAACGTCTCCTGGGCGAGGTCCGCGGCCGCGTCCCGGTCGCCGGTCCACCGGTACGCCAGGTTGTACACGGCGTCCTGGTACCGGCGGACGAGGCCTGCGAACGCGTCCTTCCGGCCCCCCAGGCACTGTTCCACCAGCGTTGCGTCCGATATCTCCAAGCGAGCCACCTCACTTTTCTTCTACACCATCGAGCCCCGATTCGTCACATCCGGTTCGGGCCGGCCGTGTTTTGACCACCCGGACGGCGAAAGGCCCCGAAACACTTCCCCGAGAAAAAAGGGGAAACGGATGTGACCGCGCCGCGGCCGGCCGGTGTATACAGGCTGAAACATCGGCCGGTCCGGAACGGCTCTGGCATGTCCCATAACCCCGAACGAAGGAAGCGAGAGAGATCATGAACACGAAGCGCATCCTCACCACCCTCGGCATCGTTCTCGTCTGCGCGGCCCTGTCCGCCCCGGCGTTCGCCCGCGGCGGCCGCGGCGGCGGTGGCGGCAAGGGCAACTGCATCGGGCGCGCGACCGTGAACAGCCCCCAGAACCAGACCCGCAACCAGTACCGCCAGCAGTTCAACGGCAAAGGCCAGGGCCAGGGCCGGAAGCAGTGGCAGGGGCAAGGAAAGGGACAACGCCTGAGGGACGGCAGTTGCAACACGTCGACCGCACCTTCATCGGATGCGACCCCTGAGTAGGACGTTACCCCGGACCCGGGCACAGGCCGGGTCCGGGGCCTTTCGGGCGTGGAAACAAAAGCCTGGACCCACCGCGAGAAGGAGCGGCAGACATGATCGAGATCATCAAGAAATCGCCCCGAGGAACTGCAATAGCGGCCGTGCTGGCGGCCGGGTTCCTGGCCGCCGGGTGCGGCAGTTCGTCCTCGGAAACGGAAACGGCAACGGAAAACGACACCGGCGCGGCCCTGGCCGCCCGCACGGTGGTGGGCACCGTGGAGGTGGAACCGGACACCGCGGCCCGGAGCGTTGCCATGGACCCCGAGGCCGGTGAACTCCTGGTGTGCCTGGACGACGAGGCCGTGTGCGAGCCGGCCCAAACGATTTCCGCCAACCGGTACTCGTTCCAGGTGCGCAGCGTGACAGACGGCGACCACGCCCTGCGGCTCCACCTGGCTTCTGGGGACGTGGTGGACGTGCCGTTCCGCATCCAGTCGGGCCGGGGCCTGGACCTGGGCACCGTCCGGGTGCGCGCCGGCGGTCGGCCCGAAGTGACCGGGTTCGACGGCTACCGGTTCGGGTTTCTCGACGAAGACGGTGACGGGGTCAACGATCTGTGCGCAGATGCGGACGGTGACGCGGTTTGCGACCCGGGAACCCGGTACGGGGGCTACGCGTTCTGGACCGCCCGGGGGTACCTGGACGAGGACGGCGACGGGGTGAACGACCGGTTCGTGGACGCCGACGGCGACGGCGTGTGTGATCTGGATGGACGGGCGTACGGGTTCGGCTTCGGGTTCGTGGACGAGGACGGCGACGGGGTCAACGACAAGTTCGTGGACGCCGACGGCGACGGCATCTGCGACCTGACCGGCATGGCGTACCGCCACGGGTTCGGGTTCGTGGACGAGGACGACGACGGCGTCAACGACAACTTTGCCGACGCCGACGGAGACGGCGTGTGCGACGACGGCACCGCGTGCGCTGGCACCCCCTACTACCCGGTACCGGGTTGGGTCGACGAGGACGGTGACGGGGTCAACGACAAGTTCGCCGATGCCGACGGCGACGGCATCTGTGATGCGGATGCGGCGTGCGCGGGCCTGGCCTACGGCCACGGCTTCGGATTCGTGGACGCCGACGGCGACGGGGTCAACGACCGGTGCACCGACACGGACGGCGACGGCGTGTGCGATGGAAACCAGAACCGATATCGGCACGGCTTCACCGCACCCCACGCCGACGCCAACGGCGACGGCATCGACGACGACACCGGCGAGGCCTACGGCCACGGGTTCGGGTTCGTCGACGAAGACGGCGACGGCGTCAACGACAACTTCGTGGACGCGGACGGCGACGGCGTGTGCGACCTGGACGGCAGGGCCTACGCCCACGGCCGGGACGACGGCTGACACGGGGACACCGCACCGTGGGACGGGGCAGTACCGCTCCCGACCGCTTCCGGGCCGGCCCCCATCGGGGCCGGCCTTTTTCCGCGCCCTACCCCAGGTTCCGGATGAACAGGCGAACCCCGTCCTCCAGCATCTGGACGGCCAGGAGGACCAGGACCAGCCCCATCAGCCGCTCGGCGGCGCGCACGGCCCGGTCCCCGAGGAGCCCCAGCAGGGTCGGCGACGCCAGCAGGATCACCGCGGTGGCCGCCCACGCCGACCCGATCCCCGCGAGCACGACCCCTTCCTGGCCCTGGGCCCGGTGGGCGTACAGCATGACGGCCGCCAGCAGGGACGGGCCCGCGATCAGGGGCACGGCGATCGGCACGATAAACGGGTCGCGCACCAGGGGCTCCCCTTCGCCCTCGGCCGGCGGAAACACCATTTTCATCGAGATGACGAACAGGATCACCCCGCCCGCCACCCGCAGGGTGGACTGGTTCACGTCCAGCAACGCCAGCAGCCGTTCCCCCAGGAAGAAGAATGCGACCGCCACCGCCAGGGCGAACAGCAGTTCCCGCAGCAGAATCCGCCGCTGCCGGCGGGGGGCGTAGTCTTTGAGGATGGCCAGGCAGACGGACGCGTTGCCGATCGGATCCATGATCAGGAACAGGGGTAACGCGACTTCGAACACGGCCTGCAGGTCCATGGGTGCCTCGGGACGATCGGGAGGTGACGGGGCCGAGATTGTCTCCCGGGTTCCCGCCGGGGGCAAGGCCCGGCCTCCCACCCGTTGACGGGGGCACGGGGACGGGGTAGGGATGGGAGCCATGCCTGCCCGCCCCGACCGACCCGGCTCTGCCCGCGGCCTGCTGGCCGTGGACGTGGGGCTGCGCACGGGCCTGGCCGCCTACGGCCGGGACGGGAGGCTCCGGTGGTACCGGTCCCACCACTGGGCCGACCGGACCCGGATGCGCCGGGCCGTGCGGGGCGTGCTGCGGGCCGCCGCCCCGCTGGAGTGGGTGGTGCTGGAAGGGGGCGGCCCCCTGGCCGAACTGTGGAAGCGGGAGGCCGCTCGCGGCGGAGCGGCCACGCTGGTCGTGGCGGCCGAGACCTGGCGCGAACGCTTGCTGTGGCCCAGGGAACGCCGGACCGGACCCGCGGCCAAACGGCACGCCGGCGTGCTCGCCCGCCGGGCGATCGCGTGGTCTGGCCTGCCCCGGCCCACGTCCCTGCGGTCCGACGCGGCCGAGGCCGTGCTGGTGGGCCTGTGGGCGGTGGTTCACCTGGGGTGGCTCGGCCGTGTTCCGGAACAACTCCGTCGCAGAGGGAGGATCGATGGGGGATGAGCGGTGGGTCCGGCTCGAGGTACGCGCGGGCCGGGACGTGCTCGAGGCCGTGGGGCTGCTGCTCGTCGAGTGGGGAGCGGCCGGCACGGTGCACGGCCCCGGCCGCGTCGAGGCGTACTACCCGCCGGACCGGCTGGAGAGCCTGGAGGCCCGGCTCGGCCGGTACGCGGCAGACCTGGGCGAGCCGGTATCCTGGACCTGGTCGGAGGCCGACGCTGCCGGGTGGCGGGACCGGTGGAAGGCGTTCTTCCGGCCGGCCCGGGTGTCGGGGCGTCTGGCCGTGTGCCCGCCCTGGGAGGCCTGGACGCCACCGAACCCGGACGTGCGGGTGCTCCGGATCGACCCGGGCCAGGCGTTCGGCACCGGCACCCACGAGACCACCCGCCTGTGCCTGGCCGCCCTGGACGACCTGCTCGGAGAGGCTCCCGGGCAACCGGTGCTGGACGTCGGGTGCGGGTCCGGGATCCTGTCGATCGGGGCCGTGCTCCTGGGCGCTCCCTGGGCCGCGGCCGTGGACGTGGACCCGGTGGCCGTGCGCACGGCCCGGGACAACGCCCGGCGAAACGGGGTGGCCGGCAGGCTGCAGACGTGGTGCGGGGACGCCCGGTCGGTCCGGGGCCCCTTCCCCGTCGTGGTGGCCAACATCCTGTACCCGGTCCTGGCCGGGCTGGCACCCGTCCTGGCCCGGCTCACCGGGCCGGGGGGCTCCCTGGTGCTGTCGGGGCTGCTCCGGGAAGAGTTGGACGGAATCGTCCGGATCTACGGCGAGCAGGGGCTTTCCGAGCGCGGCCGGCGCGCCCGGGGGGAGTGGGGCGCCGTGGTCCTGGCCCGGTCAGCCCGCGCCTAGCCCGCACCCCGCGTCCGCCGCCCGAGCCGCCTTTGCCGCGGGCTCGTCCTCGTCTCCGGCCAGGTCCGGCCAGCCCGGCGCTCCCGCCACGAACGCCCGGGCGATCTCCGGGTCGAACTGGGTGCCCGCGCACCGCTCGATCTCGTCCAGCGCATCCCGGACCGACAGCCCCCGGCGGTACGGCCGGTCCGAGGTCATGGCGTCGAACGTGTCGGCCACGGCCAGGATCCGGGCGCCCAGCGGGATCTCGTCCCGGGACAGGCCGTTGGGATACCCACGGCCGTCCACCCGTTCGTGGTGGGTCCGGATGATCTCGAGGGTCTCCCCCATGGACCGGATCTCCCGCACGATCTCGACCCCCACGCTGGGGTGGCGCTGGATCAACGCGTACTCCCGGTCGTCCAGCTTGCCCGGCTTGTTGAGCACCGCGCTGGGCACCCCGATCTTGCCCACGTCGTGGAGCACCCCGGCCCGAACGATCACGTCGATCTCGCCGCGCCCGAGGCCCAGGGCCTCGGCCACCAGCCGGCTGTAGTGGGTCACCCGCTCCGAGTGGCCCCGGGTGTACGGGTCCTTGGCCTCGATCGCCCCGGCCAGGGCCCGGATCGACTCGGACACCGCGGTCCGGAGGCCCTCCAGCAGCCTCGCCTTTTCCAGGGCCACCGCCACCTGGCGCCCGAGGGTGACCATGAGCTGCCGGTCGTCCTCGTCGAACGCCACGTCCTCGTCGTCCCCGCCGAAGTTCAACACGCCCAGGGGCCCGTCCCGGGCCAGGAGGGGAACGCTCAGGATCGAACGGGGCCGGTAGCGCACGCCGATCTCCCGGTCCTCGAACCGGTCGCTGTCCCGGAAGTCCCTCACCAGGATTGGCTGGCGCTCCTCCAGGGCGTACCGGGCGACCCGGCTGTCCTCCACCGCCAGGCCCAGGCCGCGGATCCGGTCGCCCCGGGGGCCCACGGCCCCGGCCACCCGGAACCGGTCCGGCCCGTCCAGGAGCAGCAGCGACCCGGTGCGGGCGCCAAGGAACCGGCTCATCTCCCCCAGGGCCACCTCCAGGGCCTCTTCCAGGCTCCGGGCGCCGTGGAGTTGCTCCACCAGGCCGTACAGCATCTGCAGCCGGCGTTCGTGGCCGTGGCGTTCGGCGCGGTCGTTCTCGGCCTCGGCCTCGAGGGCCGACACCCTCCGGCGCTCCGCCTCTTCCTGCCGCCACCGGGCGCACAGGTGCTCGGCCAGCGCCCTGCGAACGGCAGGGGCTGCGGGGCTGGCGAGGACGACGCGCCGTTCCGGCCGCGGTCCCTCCCCCGAGCCGTCCGACCCAGGCGCTTCCCCCTCGATCACGAGGAACAGGTCTGGATCAACGCCGGCAAGGCCCCCGGCCGCCGCCTGGACAGCGGCTCCGCACAGACAACAGACAGCGAACGGATCCCCCGTCCGCCGGCCCTGTTCCACCAGCCGCACCGCCTTTTCGGGGTCCGGCTCGACCGTCAACCGGTACGGTCCCGGAGGAAACCCGTCCGGGCCCAGCCGGGGCGCCGTCCATAGCACCCTCGGTACGCGCTCTGCCTCCATGCCCTGCGACCCCTCCTCTCGACATCCAGGCGTACCCGTTCCGGATCGGCTTGGGAGCCGCCCGACTTGAGGGGAGTTGCACCCACGCGCCCTTCGCGTAGGATGAACGCGCGCCGCCTGTATCCTTTCGGGCGGGCGGGCATCCAACGGGATACCGGTGTCCCAGGCCTCTTTGTTCGAGACGGAGTCGATCATGGGTCGGAAACTGACCAACTTCGCGGTGAACCACCCCAAATGGGTGGTGCTTCTCGTCCTCCTCGTGACCGCCCTCTCCATGGTACGCGTCCACACCATTCAGGTGGACACCGACCCGGAGAACATGCTCAGCGAGACCGAATGGGTGCGGGTGTTCCACAACGAGGTCAAGAAAGAGTTCGTCCTGTCGGACATGATCGTCGTGGGTGTGGTGAACGAGACCGACCCGGACGGCGTGTTCAACCCGGCCACCCTGGGCAAGGTGTACCGGATCACCGAAGGGATCAAGGGGATCCCCGGGGTGGTGGTCCAGGACCTGATGGCGCCGAGCACGGTGGACGACATCCTCCAGGCCGGCCTGGGCTCGGTGCGGTTCCAGTACCTGATGGAGGCGCCGCCCGAGGACAGGGCCGAGGCGCGCCACATCCGCGACCGGGCCATGGCCAACCCCCTGCTGTACGGCACCCTGGTCAGCGAGGACGGCAAGGCCCTGGCCATCTACGTGCCGATCGAGACAAAGAGCATCGCCCACCGGGTGAGCGTGGCGATCCAGGACCTGCTCCGGGCCGAACCCGCCGGTGACGAGGCTTATCACATCACCGGCCTGCCCGTGGCCGAGGACACCTTCGGCGTGCAGATGTTCCAGCAGATGGCCGTGTCGGCACCCCTGGCCGGGCTACTGGTGTTCCTGCTGATGCTGTTCTTCTTCCGCAAGCTCGTGCTCGTGACCGCACCCATGGTGGTGGCGATCTTCACGGTGGCGGCCACCATGGGCGCCCTGATCAGCACCGGCCACACCGTGCACATCATGAGTTCGATGATCCCGATCTTTTTGATGCCGATCTCGGTGGTGGACTCGGTGCACATCCTGTCGGTGTTCTTCGACAGGTACCAGCAGTACAAGGACCGCAGGAAGACCCTCCAGGTGGTCATGGGCGAGTTGTTCATGCCGATGCTCTACACCAGCCTGACCACCGCGGCCGGGTTCGGCAGCCTGGCGATGACCCCGATCCCGCCGGTGCGGACGTTCGGCCTGTTCGTGGCCCTGGGCGTGGGCGTCGCGTGGGTGTTCACCGTGACCCTGGTGCCCGCGTACATCATGCTGTTCATCTCCGACAAGAAGCTCGAGAACTTCGGCACCACGGCCCACGGCGAGGACGACGAGGGCCACTCGCCCCTGGCCCGGATGCTGGTGTGGGGCGGCCGCCTCACGCGCCAGCACGCCAAACTGTGGCTCGGGCTCACCGGCGTGGTCCTGGCGATCTCGGCCTACGGGATCACCCGGATCCAGATCAACGACAACCCGGTCAAGTGGTTCGTCAAGGACCACCCGATCCGGGTGGCCGACCGGGTCCTCAACTAGCACTTCGGCGGCACCTACGAGGCGTACCTGGTATTCGGCCCGCCCACCGGGCCCGACGCGCTCCGGCAATCCCTCGCGCCCGTGGCCGCGTTCCTCGACGAGGAGGCGCGCACCGCCGGGTCGCCGTGGGTGCGGGACGAGATCGGCAAGCTCTCGGGCCGGCTCCGAGCCCTGGAGGCCCAGCAGGCCAAGGACAGACGCCCCAACCCGGTGCTGGTCGTGGAGGGCGTGGCCCGGGACCTGGACGCCCTGTTCGACCGGGTGCCCGAGGGCGACGACGACGCCCTGGACGCCCTGGACGCCCTGGCCGAGCGCCTCGAGGACCAGCGGACCGCTCTGCACACGTTCAAGGACCCCGCCGTGCTCCGGTGGATCGAAGGGCTCCAGACGTACCTGGCCCAGCACCACATCGTGGGCAAGTCCAACGGGCTCACCGACGTGGTGAAAAAGGTCTACATGGAACTGCTCGAGGGGAAGAAGGAGGCGTTCCGGATCCCGGACACGCCCCAGGCCGTGGCCCAGACGATCCTGTCGTTCCAGGGCAGCCACGACCCCGAGGACGTGTGGCACCTGGTCACCCCGGACTTCCGCCGGCTGAACCTGTGGGTCCAGCTCAAGAGCGGTGACAACAAGGACATGGAAGGGGTGGTCCGCCAGGTCGAGGACTACCTGGCCGCAAACCCGCCGCCCGTGCCCCTGGAGCACGCGTGGGCCGGCCTCACCTACCTGAACATCGTGTGGCAGGAAAAAATGGTGAAGGGTATGCTGTCGAGCCTGCTCGGAAGCTTCGCGATCGTGCTGGTGATGATGGCGATCCTGTTCCGGTCGGTGCTGTGGGGGGTGCTGTCCATGATCCCCCTGTCGGTCACCATCGCGTTCATCTACGGACTGATCGGCCTGGTGGGCAAGGACTACGACATGCCCGTGGCGATCCTGTCGAGCCTCACCCTGGGCATGAGCGTGGACTTCGCGATCCACTACATCGAGCGGGCCCGGGAACTGGTGCGGGAGACCGGGTCGTGGGCCGAGGCGTCGGTGCTCATGTCCATGGCGCCGGCCCGGGCAATCACCCGCAACGCGATCGTGATCGCGGTGGGGTTCCTGCCCCTGCTGCTGGCCAACCTGGTGCCGTACAAGACCGTGGGGGTGTTCCTGGCCTCGATCATGGCCGTGTCCGGGGTGAGCACCCTGGTGATCCTGCCGGCCATGATCCAGGTGCTCCAGAACGTGCTGTTCCGCAAGGATATCGCCGTACACGACCGGGCGGCCTGACCGGCGCCCGGCCCAACCCGAACCGGAGGTCTGCCATGCGCAAGTTCGCGATCGCCCTGGCCGGGCTGGCTCTTCTCGCGTGGCCTGCCGGCCCTGCCAGGGCCCTCACCGTGGACGAGATCGTCAACAAGGCCAACCTGGCCAGCTACTACGCCGGCGACGACGGGGTCGCCCGGGCCCGGATGGTGATCACCGACCAGCAGGGGCGCACCCGGGAGCGGGTGTTCACGATCCTGCGCAAGGACGTGGAGGACGGCGGCCGGCAGTACTACTACGTGTACTTCCACAAGCCCGGCGACGTGCGCAAGATGGTGTTCATGGTCCACAAGAACATGGACCGGGACGACGACCGGTGGCTGTACCTGCCCGCCCTCGACCTGGTGAAGCGGATCGCCGCCTCGGACAAGCGCACGAGCTTCGTGGGGTCCCACTTCTTTTACGAGGACGTGTCCGGGCGGAGCATCGGCGAAGACACCCACGAACTCAAGGAGGAGACGGCCGAGCACTACGTGCTCGAGAACGTGCCCAAGGACCCGTCCACCGTCGAGTTCGCCAGCTACACCCTGTGGATCGACAAGAAGACGTTCCTGCCGGTCAAGGCCGAGTACGTGGACGGCCGGGGTAAGGTGTACCGCCGCATGACCGTGGAGAAGATCGAGGACGTGGACGGGTTTCCCACCGTGACCAGGGCCCGCATGGAGGACCTGAACACCGGCGGCTACACGGTGATGACCTTCGAGAAGATCCGGTACAACCAGGGCTTGTCGGACAAGATCTTCACCGAGCGGTACCTGCGCAAGCCGCCCCGCAAGTACATCCGCCGTTAGCCCCTGCCGACGCCCCGAACCGTGGCCCCCGGCTCCGTAGCGCAGCCGGGGGCCGGCACCCCCCGGAGGAGCCCGATGCGCCGAAGCCTGGTAGCCCTCACGCTGGCGGCCCTGTGGCTGCCGTCCGCCGCCCGCGCCGCCGACCTGCCCTTCCACGGGTTCGTGGAGGCGGCCGCGGGCGCGCGCGTGGTCAACGACGACACCACGGACGACGACTTCCTCCTGGAGGAGGCCCGGTTCCAGGTGGACATCCTCGCGGACACCGACGCGGCAACCCTCCAGTTCCGCGCCGACTTCCTCCACGACGGGGTGGAGGAGGACAGCCTGGTGGACGTGCGGGAGGCCAACGTGGCGCTCACCCCCCTGGACAGCCTGGACCTCAAGGTGGGCCGCCAGGTCCTCACCTGGGGCACCGGCGACCTGATCTTCCTGAACGACCTGTTCCCCAAGGACTGGCAGAGCTTCTTCATCGGAAGGGACGACGAGTACCTGAAAAAGCCGTCCGACGCGGTCCGGGGCACCTGGTTCGGGGACTGGCTGACCGTGGACGTGGCGTGGATGCCGGTGTTCGAGGCCGACGGGTATATCTCGGGCGAGCGGATCTCGTACTGGAACCCCCTGGCCGACCGCCGGTTCGGGCCCGACGACCCGGCCATCGACCCGGACGAGCCGGCCAAGAGCTGGGGCAACGGCACGCTGGCAGCCCGGCTGTCGGGCTCCGTGGGCCAGTGGGAGACCGAACTCTACGGGTTCCGGGGCCACTGGGGCCAGCCCAAGGGGTTCGACCCGGACCGGGGCACCGCGTACTTCCCCCGCCTGGAAGCGTGGGGCGCCAGCGTCCGGGGCTCGGCGCTGGGCGGCGTGGCCAACGCCGAGTTCTCGTGGTACCGCAGCCTGGACGACCTGGACGGCGACGACCCGACCGTGCCCAACTCCCAGGTGCGCGCCCTGGCCGGGTTCGGCCACGAACTCGCGCGCGACCAGACCCTGGCCGTCCAGGCGTACCTGGAGCGGACCCTGGACTACCCCGACGCGGGCTTCACCGACCAGAACCGGTGGTGGCTCACGGCCCGGTACACCGGCCTGTTCCTCCAGCAGAACCTGACCCTGTCCCTGTTCGGGTTCTACTCGCCCACGGAGGACGACGCGTACCTGCGGCCGGTGGCGAGTTACAAGGTGTCGGACGAGGTGCTGGTGACCGTGGGCGGCAACGTGTTCCTGGGCGCCCACGACGACACCTTCTTCGGCCAGTTCTCCGACAACACCAACGTGTACGGCCGGGTGCGGTACAGCTTCTGAGGCTCCGGTCCGGGACGACGGGGTAAATGTGAAGAGGGACCCCGCTCAGGGCCCCTCTTCTTTCGTGTTCGATCCGATATCCGGCGCCGCGGCTACGCCTCCGAGGCGTCCTCGGGCAGGGCCAACTCCCGGGCCAGCTCCTCCACGAGGTCCACGCACTTCTCCAATGGCACTTTGGAGGTGTTCAGGATCGCGTGGTACAGGCCAGGCTGGTCCGGGTCCACGTCGAAGTAGAACCGCAGGTAGTCGTGGCTGCGGGCGTCCACCTGCTGGACGAAGTCCCGGGCCTGGGCCTCGGTGAGGTCCCGCCGCTGGGCCGTCCACGCGACCCGGTCTTCGAAGTCGGCCACGAACCGCACGTGGAGGGTGCGGGGGTTGTCGGCCAGGATAACCTGCCCGCCCCGCCCCACGATCACAGCGTGGCGGCGCTGGCCCAGGGCCGAGATCACCCGGGTCACCATCTGCTTGTAGATCTCGCTGTCGATCCACCCGTCCACGTGGTAGTGGTACGGGATCTTGTCCCGCTCGTCGTAACCCCCGACCTCCAGGGCCTCTTCCCGGACCTCGGCCTTTTTCTTGAGCGCGTCGATATCAAAGATCGTGCTGAAAAAGCTCTTGAACTTGTTGTGGTGCTCGGCCTCGAACTCCTGCACGTCGCTCTCGGGCACGTTCACCTCGAGGGCCACCCGGTGCAGGATCTCCTTGTCCAGGTAGTCCAGGCCGAGGCGCTTCGCCAGCTCCTTGCCCACCTCGGGGCCGCCCGCGCCGAACTGGTTCGAAATCGTGATGACAGGCATCGCATCTCCTCGCTCGAAGTCCGGCCCCGAGGGCCGGCCGAAAGCCGGCGCCCTTCAATAGTCTGCTAAAAACCCCGTCCATGGGTTTTTCAGCAACGACCTCTCGGGGACGGCCCCGTCGAGGTCTTTCAGATCACTCGGATTTTCAACCCTCGTGATTTGGCACCCCCTCCGTGGGGCGCGTAACAGGCCGCTTTTTCAGCGGCCTGTTATAGCAGACGCCCTGGACACCTTCAAGCCGGGATCCGGAGGGCACACGGCCGGAACGCGCTTCGCACGGACCTGGACATTTTGCTATGCTGGCGCCAAAGACACTTGGAGAGCGGGAGGCGTCATGCCCCAGACCCACGTGGTAGGCATCTCGGACTGCAAGGTCGCCAAGGATCCCACGGACACCGTGATCACGTACGCCCTCGGATCCTGCGTCGGCCTCACCCTCTACGACGCCCAGGCGACGGTGGGCGGGCTCCTGCACGTGATGCTTCCCGATTCCGGGTTGCGGGCCCGCACCAAGGAATTCAACCCCCACATGTACGCCGACACCGGCTTCCGGTCGCTCCTGGACCAGGTCCTCGCCCTGGGCGCCGACCCGGCCCGGCTGCGGGCCAAGCTGGCCGGCGGCGCCAACATGCTCGGCCAGACCACGGTTTTCGACATCGGGGGGAGAAACGCTGCGGCCCTGGAAGGGTTCTGTCGGGCGGCCAACATCCCGATCGAGGCGGCCAGCCTCGGGGGCACGGTGGGCCGGTCCATGGAACTGCGGCTCGGGGACGGCTCGGTCAAGGTGCGCATCCTCGGCCGAGGGGAGGAGATCCTATGAGCGTCCAGGACATCCTGAACAAGATCGACACCCTGCCCCCGATGCCCGCGGTGGCGGTCAAGCTCCTGGAGGCGGCCCAGGATCCCGACGCAGACATGACCGAGGTCGCGGGCTGGCTGGAGCGGGATCCCGCGATGACCGCCAACATCCTCCGGGCGTGCAACTCGCCGCTGTACGGCCTGCGGCGGGAGGTGACCTCGGTGCGCCAGGCCACCAACCTGCTCGGCCTCAAAAAGGTGGTGCAGGTGGCCCTCACCGTGCTGTCCAGCCGGTACCTGACCCCGTCCCAGGAAGGGTACGCCCTGGCCGCCGGGGAGTTGTGGCGCAGTTCGGTGGCGTCGGCCGTGGCCGCGGAGATGGTGGCCCAACGGACGCGCTACCCCAACCCGAGCACCGCGTACACCGCCGGGCTGCTGCAGGACGTGGGCAAGATCGTGCTGGCCGACTTCGTGGCCGACGCCGTCGCCCGGATCCAGCAGCGGGTGGACGAGGGCACGGCGTGGCAGGAGGCCGAACGCCAAGTGGTGGGACTGCCGCACCCAGAGGTGGGGGCGACCCTCCTGGAGCGGTGGGGGTTCCCGCCGGTGCTGGTGGAGTCGGTCCGGTGGCACCACGAACCCGAAAGGGCAGAGCTGGATCCCGCGCTCGCCCGGATCTCCCACGTGGCGGACGCGCTGACCATGACCCTCGGGATGGGGCTGGGCGCGGACGGTCTGGGGTACGGCCTGCGGGAGGACGCGGTCCGCGCCCTGGGCATCGGCTCCTCGGAGGAACTCCAGGAGGTGCTGGCCGACCTGGCCGACCGGCTCGCCCGGGCCGCAGACCTGCTCCAGGCGCCGAAATCGAACGGATGAGGATCTGGAACGGCCGGATCGAGTTGGAGACCCGGGGACACGCAGACGTGCTCGACCTCACGGCCGAGGTCGAACGGCTCGTGGCCGGGTGGGGGATCGGCAGCGGCCAGGGCACCCTGTTCGTGCCCGGGTCCACGGCGGGCCTGACCACCGTGGAGTTCGAGCCCGGTGTGGTACAGGACCTGCGCGAGTTGCTCGAGCGGCTCGCGCCCGGGGGCGCGGCGTACCACCACGACGCCGCGTGGGGCGACGGCAACGGCCACGCCCACCTGCGGGCGGCCCTGATCGGCCCGAACCTGGGGTTCCTGGTGCGGGACGGACGGCTCGTGCGCGGGACGTGGCAACAGTTCGTTCTGTGCGATTTCGACAACCGGCCTCGCCGGCGTCGCGTGCTGGTCCAGGCGATCGGCACCGGACACCCGGAGCCATGAGCGGGCCGGGCGACGAGACGGTCCGGCGGCTGGAACTGGGGGGGCTGGAACAGGCGCAGGTCCTGGCGGGCGAAAAAGGGGCCCACCTGCGGGAGCTGTCCCGGGTCGTACACGGCGTGCGGGTGTCGTGCCGGGGCAACGTGTTCGTGATCCGGGGCGAGCCGGTGGGGGTGGAACTGGCCCACCGGGTCCTGGGCCAGTTGGCCGGGCTGGTCCGGGAGGGATACCCCCTGTTCCGGGCCGACATCGACCACGCGGTGCGCATCCTCCGGGCCAGCCGCAAGGCGAACCTGCGGGAGATCTTCCTCGACGAGGTGTACATCGCCCAGGACCGGCGGGTTATCAGCCCCAAGAGCCTGGCACAGAAGGCGTACATCGAGGCGATCCGGGAGTTCGACATCGTGTTCGGCATCGGCCCGGCCGGCACCGGCAAGACCTACCTGGCCATGGCCATGGCGATCGCGGCCCACACCCGGCGCCAGTTCAAGCGGATCATCCTGACCCGGCCAGCCGTGGAGGCCGGGGAAAAGCTCGGCTACCTGCCCGGGACCCTGTTCGAAAAGGTCAACCCGTACCTCAGGCCCCTGCACGACGCCCTCCACGACATGATGGCGTTCGACAAGGCCGCGGCCCTGATCGACAAGGGCATCATCGAGGTCGCCCCCCTGGCGTTCATGCGCGGCCGCACCCTGAACGACTCGTTCGTGATCCTGGACGAGGCCCAGAACACGACCTCGGATCAGATGAAGATGTTCCTCACCCGCCTGGGGTTCGACAGCAAGGCCGTGGTCACCGGGGACATCACCCAGACCGACCTGCCGTCCGGCACCCGCTCGGGCCTGGCAGAAGCCCGGGAGATCCTGTCGGGCGTACCCGGCATCCGGTTCTGCACGTTCACCAAGGACGACGTGGTGCGCCATCCCCTGGTCCAGGAGGTGATCGAAGCGTACGACCGGAGGGACCGGGAGAAGCGGCCGTGAAGTGGGTCGCGGCGGTCGGCGGGCTGGCGCTGTGCGCGGCCCTCGGGTTCGGGGGCGCGGCGTTCTTCGTCCTGGTGCGGGGCCTGCCCCAGGTGTCGCAGCTCGAGGAGTTCGTGCCGCCCAGTTCCACCCGGGTCCTCGCGGCCGACGGCACCCTGCTCGCCGAGTTCGCCACCGAGCGCCGCACCCCGGTGGCCCTCGACCAAGTCCCGGAGAACCTGGTCCGGGCGGTGCTCGCGATCGAGGACCACCGGTTCTTCGAGCACATGGGGATCAACCCGGGCCGGATCGCCAAGGCCCTGGTCCGGGACGTGGCCCAGGGCCGGGCGGTGGAGGGGGGCTCCACCATCACCCAGCAACTGGCCAAGCTGCTGTTCCTCACCCCCGAGAAGACCGTCCGCCGGAAGATCCGGGAGGCGATCCTCGCGCTCGAGATCGAGCGCCGCTACACCAAGCGCGAGATCCTGGCGTTCTACCTGAACCAGATCTACCTGGGGAACCGGACGTACGGGGTGTCGGCCGCGGCCCGGGTGTACTTCGACAAGCCGGTGGCCGACCTGGATCTGGCGGAGTGCGCCCTGCTGGCGGCCCTGCCCAAGGCCCCGGCCCTGTACGACCCGTTCCGCCACCCGGAACGGGCGCGCAAGCGCCGGAACCTGGTACTGGGCCGGATGGAGGCCCTGGGCTGGGCCACGCCAGCCGCCGTGGCCGCTGCCCGCGGCCAGCCCCTGCCCCCGCGCCGCCCGGCCCGCCCCCGCGTCACCGCGCCGTACTTCGTGGAGGCGGTTCGGCAGCAACTGCTCGACCGCCTGGGGCTGGACCCGGTGTACCAGGGCGGGCTGCGGGTGTACACCACCCTGGACCCGCGCCTGCAGCGGGCCGCCGAGGAAGCCCTGGCCCGTGACCTGGCCGCCGTGGACGAGCGCCATCCCAAGGCCGCTCCAGCCCAGGGCGCGGTGCTCGCCGTCTCGGTGGACACCGGCGCCGTCCGGGCCCACGTGGGCGGCCGGTCGTGGTCCGACAGCCCGTTCGACCGGGCCCTCCAGGCCCGGCGGCAGCCGGGCTCCGCGTTCAAGCCGTTCGTGTACCTGGCCGCCCTGGAGGCCGGCCAGACCCAGGCGTCCGTGGTGCAGGACACGCCGGCCCGGTACCGGGGCGCCCGCCCGGGACAGTGGTGGACCCCGGGGAACTACGACGGCAAGTACGAGGGCCCGATGACCCTGCGCAGGGCCCTGGCCCTGAGCCGCAACCTGCCCGCGATCCGCACCCTGGACCGGGTCGGGCTGCCGGCCGTGGTCGCGGTGGCGCGGCGGCTGGGTCTGGCCGGGCCGTTCGGCGAAGGGCTGGCCGCGGCCCTGGGGGTGGGCGGTGTCACCCTCCGGGAGATGGTCCGGGCGTACGGCGCGATCGCCGGAGGCGGGCGGCTCCCCCCACCGCACTGGATCCGGGCGGTGTACGGCCCCGAGGGCCGGAACCTGTGGCCGAGCCCGCCCGCTCCCCGCCGGGCCGTGGACCCGGTGGACGCGTACGTCCTGTCCGACATGCTCGCCGCCGTGGTGCAGGGCGGCACCGGACGCCGGGCCCGGGCGCTGCCGTTCCAGGTGGGCGGCAAGACCGGGACCACCGACGACCAGCGGGACGCGTGGTTCGTGGGGTTCTCGAGCCGCCTGGCCGTGGGGGTGTGGGTGGGTCGCGACGACAACACCCCCCTCGGGTGGGGAGAGACCGGCGCCCGGGCCGCCCTGCCCGCGTGGATCGACGTGATGCTGGCGTCGGCGTCCGACGGCCCGCCCCCCCCGTGGCCCGTGCCGCCCGAGGTGGTGTTCGTGGAGATCGACCCGGTCTCGGGGCTCCGGGCCGGCCCGGCGTGCAAACGCACCGTGTACGCAGCGTTCCGCCGGGGAACCGAACCGGTGGGGGCGTGCGACCGGGAAGCTCTGGCGTGGCCCCGGATCGCGTACCGCCTAGGCCTCGTACGCCCGGCCACGGGATTTCCGTTTTGAGCGCGGTCGCCCCGCCCGCCGGGGGCCGCGCAGCCGCCGGAGCGCCGTGATCCGGGTCAGCCGGGTCCGGTGCCCGGACTACGGCGGCGCCGCTGCGGCCGTTTCCCGGGCCGTGGAACTGCTCGGCGCGGCCGGTCTCGCCGGCCGGGGGGAGCCGCTCCTGGTCAAGCCCAACCTGCTCAGCGCCCACCCGCCCGGGGCAGCGGTCACCACCCACCCGGCCGTGGTGGACGCGGTGCTCGCCGTGGCCGCGGACCTGGGCGCCCGGGCCGTGGTGGCCGACTCCCCCGGGCTCGGGTCGGCCCGGAGGGTCGCGCGGGCCTCGGGGATCGCGGCCGTGTGCCGGCGCCACGGGGTTCCGGTCGTGGACCTGGGCCGGTCCGAGCCGGTCACCGTGTCGGGCCCCACCTACCGGTCCCTGGTGCTCGCCCGGGACGCGGTGGAGGCCCGGTGGCTGTGGAACCTTCCCAAGTGGAAGACCCACACCATGATGGGGCTCACCCTGGGGGTGAAGAACCTGTACGGGTGCGTGCCCGGCAAGCGCAAGATCGCGGTACACTTCCGGGCGGGGCGGTCCGCCCGGGCGTTCGCCCGCCAGCTCCTCGACATCGAGGCCGTGCTCCGGCCCCGGCTCACGGTGCTCGACGGCGTGGTGGCCATGGACGGGCCGGGCCCCGGCCGCGGCCGCCCCTTGGCCGTGGGCCTCGTGCTCGCGTCCACCGACGCGCCGGCCCTGGACTGGGTGGCTGCGGGGCTTTCCGGGATCGAGCCGGAGACGGTGCCCACCGTGGCCGAGAGCCGGCTGTCGGGCCGCCTGGACCCGGACGCGGTCGAGGCGGTCGGCGACCCGGCCGAGCCGGTCCGGTTCGAGCCCGCCCCGGGCAGCCCGTGCGACTGGCGCCTGCCCGGCCCCCTCAAACGTTGGGTGGGCGAGGCGGTCTCGCCCGAGCCCCGGTTCGACCCGGACGCGTGCACCGGGTGCGGTGTCTGTGTGGACGCGTGCCCGGCGGGGGCCCTGGAGCTGGCCCGGCCGCCCCGCCTCGACAGCGCCGCGTGCATCCGGTGTTACTGTTGCCAGGAGCTGTGCCCCACCGGCGCGGCCCGGGTGCCCGGGAGGCGGTGGCCCGGCCGGACGACGACGGGAGAGGACCGATGAACGGCATCTATCTGGGGATCGACGTGGGCGGCACCCACACCGACGGGGTGGCCGTGGAGAACGGCCGGATCCTGCGCAAGGCCAAGGTGCCGACCCAGGACGACCTGGTGGAGTGCACGCTGGACGCCCTGGAAACCCTCCTGGACGGTCTAAACCCCCGGTCGGTCCGCCGGGTGGTGCTGAGCACCACCCTGGTGACCAACGCGATCGTCCAGGGCCGGCTGGAGCCCACCGGGACGTTGCTCACCGCGGGCCCGGGCATCGACCCGGCCGTGTTCGCCCCGGATGACCGCTGCCGGGTGGTCGGCGGCGCCGTGGACCACCGGGGCCGGGAGATCGTCCCCGTGGACGAGGGGGCTGCCACGGAGCACCTGGACCGGCTCGCCGGGGACGGCGTCCGGACCGTGGCCGTGGTGGGCAAGTTCTCGACCCGCAACCCGACCCACGAGCTGCGGCTGGCCGAACTGGCCGGCGATCGGTTCGACTACGTGGCCCAGGGTCACCGGGTGGCCGGCACCCTCAACTTCCCCCGGCGGGTGGCCACGGCGTACCTGGCCGCCGGGGCATGGCGGAGCCACCGGGAGTTCGTGGCGGCGATGACCGCGGCCCTGCGCCGGTTCAGCGTGCTCGCCCCGCTGTACGTGCTCCGGGCCGACGGGGGCACCCAGATGGCCGCCGCCCTGGCCAACCCGGCCGAGACGGCCCTGTCCGGGCCGGCGGCCAGCGTGATGGGCGTGGACGCCCTCGGGGCCGTGGACGGGGACACCCTGTCCCTGGACATCGGGGGCACCACCACCGACATCTCGGTGTTCACCGGCGGCGCGGCCCTTCTCGAGCCCCGGGGCGCCACCGTGGGGTCGTACCGCACCCAGCTCCGGGCCCTGTACACCCGGTCCACGGGGGCGGGGGGAGACAGCTGCGTCCGGCTCGAGGACGGCCGCGTCCGGCTGGGGCCGGACCGGTGCGGGCCGCCCGCCGCGTTCGGCGGGACCCACCCCACCCCCACCGACGCCCTGGTGGTGCTCGGCCGAATCCTCGGGGACCGGCACCGGGCGGCCGACGCCCTGCGCCCGGTGGCCCGTGGGCTGGACCTGCCGGTGGAAGCCGCGGCCCGGGCCGTCCTGCGCGAACTGGGCCGGACCGTGGCCGAAGCAGCCCGGAAGTTCCTGGACGAGATAAACGCACAGCCCGTGTACACGATCCACGAACTCCTCCAGGGCCACCGGGTCCGTCCCCTGCGCGCGGTCGCCGTGGGCGGGCCGGCCCGGGCCGCGGCCCCGTACCTGGAGGACGCCCTGGACCTGCCCGTGCGGGTGCCCGAGCACTTCGACGTGGCCAACGCGGTGGGCGCGGCGCTGGCGCGGGTGAACGTGGAGGTCCACCTGGTGGCCGACACGGCCCGGGGATACCTGTCGATCCCCCAGGTGGACGCCTACGAGAGGATCGACCGCCGGTTCTCCCTGGAGGACGCCCGGCAGCGGATCGACCGGGCCGTGCTGGACCTGGCCCGGGCCCGGGGCGCCCTGGACCCGGACGACCGGGTGGAACGGGTGGACGAAGAGAGCTTCAACGTGATCCAGGGATTCTCCACGGCGGGCGCGATCCACCGCCTGCGGGCCCAGATCCGGCCGGGCATCCTGGCCCGGATCGCCTGAGAGAGGACGGCGAAGGAGCCCCCATGAACCTGCGCGCCCCCCAACGCACCGGCATCGTGTTCTTCCCGGCGTTCGACTGGGCGATCGACCCGACCCACCCGGAACGGGAGGAACGCCTGCTGTACACCCGGGACCAGATCTTCGAGGAAGGGCTCCTGGACATCGACGGCATCGTCCAGTTCCCGCCCCGGGTGGCGGCCGAGGCCGACGTGGCCCGGGTCCACACCGGCCTGCCCGCGCTGGCCGATCACCTGAGCGACTCCCACCTGATCTCGGCCGGGGGCGCGATCGAGGCCGGACGGCGGGTGCTGGACGGCGAGGTGGAACGGGCGTTCGCCCTGGTCCGCCCGCCGGGCCACCACGCCAGGCGGGTGGTGTGGGGGCTCAGGGGGTTCTGCGTGATCAACATCGAGGCCGTGATGATCGAGCACCTGCGCCGCCACCACGGCCCGGACCTGCGGGTGGCGGTGGTGGACACCGACTGCCACCACGGCGACGGCACCCAGGACGTGTACTGGAACGACCCGGACACCCTGTTCATCTCGATCCACCAGGACGGCCGCACCCTGTACCCGGGTTCCGGCTTCCCCGACGAGTTCGGCGGCCCCAACGCGTACGGCGCCACCCTCAACGTGCCCCTGCCGCCGGGCACCACCGACGAGGGGCTCCTGCACGTGATCGACCACCTGGTGCTGCCGGTGCTCGAAGACTGGAAACCCGACCTGGTGATCAACTCGGCCGGGCAAGACAACCACTTCACCGACCCGATCACCGACATGGCGATCACGGCCCAGGGCTACGCCGAACTGACCCGGCGGCTCCGCCCCCACGTGGCCGTGCTCGAAGGCGGCTACTCGGTGCAGGACGCGCTGCCGTACGTGAACACCGGGATCCTCCTGGCCATGGCCGGCCTGGACACCCGCCACGTGGTGGAGCCCGACTACCGACCGGGCCGGTTCACCGTTTCGGAGGACGCCCGCCGGTACGTGGAACGGCTGTGCGAAATCCTGCTCGAGAAATACCGGGACCGTGACGGCCTGCGCCGGAGCGCCTTCGGCGACCGCGCCCACCACCGGGAGGAGCGCCAGGTGTTCTACGACGGGGCGGGGATCACCGAGCACCAGGCCGAGACCGTGCGCCTGTGCGACGCGTGCGGCGGCTCGGTGCAGCTGGAGACCTGGGTCCAGCCGTCCCGGAAGGCCCTGGTGGTCGAGATCCCCCGCCGGTGCTGCCCCGCGTGCCGCAGCGACGCCGAGGCCGCGTGGGAGCGGGCCGGCCTGGACCGGTACCGCTGGGTCGAGCTGCGGGACCGGCCGGCCGACCGGGTCGAACGGAAGACGGCCGGGCGGTCCGGCTGACCCCCCGGCGGGACCGTCTCCCGACAGCGACACCCCTCTTCCCCCGTTTTCCCGACAGGATCGGTCGGAGTCCCCCCCGGGACCGTCTCCATCTGGAGACGGTCCCGGGGGCCTTTCCCGGCTGCGACCGGGGCGCGCCCGTCCCCCTTCCCGGAAACAAGCGCTCGCGCCCGGGCTTTCTGGAACCCTTCCAGGTTGGCAACCATCTTGCAACTCGTCTCCGGGGCGAAGCCGGGGCCAGGACCGGCACCGGCACCGGAAGAACCGACACAGAAGGAGCGAGCACCATGGGAAAGACCAGACGACGGATCCTGGCCGCGTTCGCAGCCGCCACCCTGCTGGCCGGCCTGGCCGCGTGCGGCAGCGGGGGCGGCGGAGACTCGGACGCGGACACGGCCACCCTGACCGGAACCCTGGAACAGGGGACCGCGGCGCGGGCAGCCGCTGCGGTGGCAGACCCGGTGGACGTGGTCGCCGTGAACGAGCAGGGAGACAAGGTGGACCAAGCCCTGGGGGTCACGGACGCGTTCACCCTGCACCTGCCGTGGGGGCACGAGTACGTGCTGATCTTCTCGGACGCCCGGGGCATCCTGGGCGCCATGGTGTACGGCGCCGATGAGCAGGCCGCGTTCCAGGTGGAACCCGGCGTGGTCCGGATCGACCTGGGCAACGTCACGATCGATCCCGACAGCCGGCGGGTCCGGGTCCAGCACGACACCGACCTCGTCCCGCCGGAAGGCGAGCCGTACGAAGACGCGGACGACGACGGCATCCCCGACCACGTGGACGACGACCGGGACAACGACGGGATCCCCGACGACCTGGACCAGGCCTTGGACGGCACGGACCTGTCGCTCGACCACGACAACGACGGCGTGCCCATGCACCTTGACGCGGACGACGACGACGACGGCGTCGACGACGGCGAGGACGACCACCCGATGGACCACGACAACGACGGCGTGGACGACGACCGGGACGCCGGGCTGGGCGACCCGGTCGTGGGCGAGGCCCTGTACGCAGCCAACTGCGCCGGGTGCCACGGCGCGCTGGGAGGCGACCTGTCGCACGACGACACCTCGGTGCGGGAGATCGCCGAGGTCCTGGCCGGGGGCGAAGACGAGATGCCCGCGTTCCTCCACCTGCTAGAGAACGCCGCAGACCTCTCCACCTACCTCCGGTCCGTGGTCTCCCCCGTCCCGGGCCCGGGTGATCCGGCCGTGGGCGAGGCCCTGTACGCAGACAACTGCGCCGGATGCCACGGCGACGCCGGCGGCGACCTCGAGTGCGAAGACGACACGGCGGAGGAGATCGCCGAGGTCCTGGCCGAGGGAGAGGACGCGGACGAGGGCGGGATGGCCCCGATGCCCGCGCTGGTGGACCACGCAGCCGATCTCGCGGCCTACGTGTGCCACGGCAACCCGGGGGACCCTGCCCCTGTGCCCGACGCAGACGGCGACGGCGTGGCCGATGCCGACGACCAGTGCCCGGGCACCCCGGCCGGCACGGCCGTGGACGCCCAGGGCTGCCCGGTCGTCACCCCGCCTGCCGACGCGGACGGCGACGGCGTGGCCGATGCCGACGACCAGTGTGCCAACACCCCGGCCGGCACGGCCGTGGACGCCCAGGGCTGCCCCCTCGACACCGACGGCGACGGCGTCGTCGACTACCTGGATGCGTGTCCGCAGCAGGCCGGCACCGGCTCGGACGGCTGCCCGATCCAGCCCGGCCGGCCCGCCGCCCTGGACGACGGCACCTGCACCATGTGCCACGGCGACCTGTCCGCCAACGTGTCGTGCAGCAACGGCAAGTGGACCGCCCACAACGGTACCCGGGCATCCACGTCCGTGTACGACGAAGTCTCCGCCTGGGCGACCGGCGGGGTCTGCCCGTAGACGGCACCACGCCCCACCCCCCACTGGGGAACGGGCCGGTCCCGAAAGGGACCGGCCCGTTTTCTTTCGAGGGCGGCTCACTTCGTCATTGAACACGCCCCTACCGAGGCACCCCCTCCCGCTAGTGGCTACTTGCAGGTATACGGTAGCCACACCTCTCGCCCGGAGTAGCCCTATCAGGATGCGGAAAACCCCATCCGTGGGTTTTTCCGCATCCTGTTAAAGCACCTGGCTCAGGAACAGTTGGGTTCGCGCCTCCTGGGGGTTGGAGAACAGTTCGCCGGGCGGCCCGGACTCGACGATCTTGCCCTCGTCCATGAAGATGCCCCGGTCGGCCACCTCCTTGGCGAACCCGATCTCGTGGGTGACCACCACCATGGTCATGCCCTCCCGGGCCAGGGTCTTCATCACGTCCAGGACCTCGCCCACCATCTCGGGGTCGAGGGCGCTGGTGGGCTCGTCGAACAGCATCACCTTGGGGTCCATGGCCAGGGCCCGGGCGATCGCCACCCGCTGCTGCTGGCCGCCGGACAGGCGCGACGGATACTCGCTCTCCTTCTCTGCGATGCCCACCTTGGCCAGCAGGGCCCGGGCCTTGGCCTCGGCCTCGTCTTGGCTCCGTTTGCGAACCACCTGTTGGGCCAGGGTCAGGTTCTCGAGAACGGTCTTGTGGGGGAACAGGTTGAACTGCTGGAACACCATGCCCACCTCCCGGCGGACCCGGTTGATGTCGGTCTTCCGGTCGGCGAGGTCCTGGCCGTCGATCACCACGTGGCCCGAGTCGAACGACTCCAGCCCGTTCAGGCACCGGAGGAAGGTGGACTTGCCCGAGCCCGACGGGCCCACCACCACCACCACCTCGCCGGCCTCCACCCGCGTGGTCACCCCGTCCACGGCCCGCACCACGTGGCCGCGGGCGTGGAACACCTTGACGAGATCGCGCACCTCAATCACTGACCGCGAGCCTCCGTTCCATCCACTGGATCACCTGGCTGAGCAGCCCCGTGATCACGAAGTACATGGCCGCCACGGTGAACCAGATCTCGAACGTGGCGAACGTGCTGGTGATCACCTCCCGGCCGCTCTTGGTCAGGTCGGTGATCGCGATCACCGACACCAGGGACGAGTCCTTGATCAGGCTGATGAACTGGCCGGCCAGGGGCGGCAGGGTCCGTTTGAGGGCCTGGGGCAGGATGATGTGGCGCATGGCCTGGGGCACGTTCATCCCGAGGGACCGGGCCGCCTCCATCTGGCCCCGGGGGATCGACTGGATCCCGGCCCGCACGATCTCGGCCACGTACGCGCCGGCGAATACCGCGAGGGCCAGAACACCGGCCACGATCCGGTCCAGGTCGAGCACGGTGCCCAGGAAGAAGTAGAAGATGAAGATCTGAACCAGCAAGGGGGTGCCCCGGATCACCTCCACGTACACCACGGACAGGCCGCGCAGGGTCGGGTTCTTCGCGACCCGGCACAGCCCGGCCACCAGGCCGAGGAGCAGCCCCAGGATCCCCGAGAAGAACGACAGCCACAGGGTGGTCCACAGACCGTTGAGCAGCGGTCCGGTCCGCCACGCGAAGGTGGACCCGACCGGGTCGCCCGCGAACAGGTCCTCGCCGGGGGACACCCGCACCGTGCCGGCCGCCACCCGGAACTCGTGGCGCTCACCGGTCTCGTCCACGAACACGACCACGGCCTCGTCGCCGGCCTCGCGCACCTCCTCCACCCGGCCGTCTGCCGGGACCGTGGCCACGTCCTCGCCCCGGTACACGAAGTACTGGGGGATCCGTTTCCACCGCCAAGTGTAGTCGATTCGCTGGGTGGCCCCCCACAAGCTGGCGGCCACCCCGAGCAGGATGACCGCCAGCAGCAGGTACCACGGCCAGGTGCGGGCCCGGGCGTTCATCGCGTGCCTCCGGAGCCCGGACGCCCGCCTACTTCTGAAGGTCCTTCAGCCACGCGTCGCTCCTGAACCACTTGTGGTAGATCTTGTCGTAGGTGCCGTCGTTCTTGATCTGGCGCAGGAAGTTGTCGAGCCAGTTCAGGAAGTCCGGGTCCCCCTTGCGGATCCCCCACGCCAGGGGCTCGAAGGTGAACGGCTTGTCCAGGAACACGAGTTTGCCCTCGCCCTTCTGGCTGTTGGCCACGGCGCAGTACGGCGAGTCGTACACGAACGCGTCGGCCTTGCCGTTGACCACCTCCATCACGCCTTCCTGCTCGGTCTCGAACGAGATGTACTGGGCCTTGGGGATCATCCGCTTCACGGCCTGCTCGCCCGTGGTGCCCAGTTTGGACACGACCTTGTACTTGGGATCGTTCAGGTCCCGGTACGAGGTGACCTGGCCAGCCAGGTCCTTCCGGAGCAGGATCGTCTGGCCCACCACGATGTAGGGCTTGGCGAAGTTGATCTTCAGGTTGCGGCCCTGGGTGAGGGTCATGCCGCTGGCGATCAGGTCGAACTTCTTGGTGAGCAGGGCCGGGATGATGCCGTCCCACGCGGTGCTCACGAGCTCGAGCTTGACGCCCATGGCCTTTGCCATCCGGCGGGCGATGTCCACGTCGAACCCCACGATCTGGCCTTTCTGGTTGGTCATCTCGAACGGCATGTACCCGGGCTCCATGCCCACCCGCAGGCTGCCGCGGTCGAGGATCTCGTCCAGGGTTCCGGCCGAGGCCAGGGCGGGGACCACCACGGCCAGGGCGAGCATCACCGAAAGGAACCGAAACATCCGCTTCATGTCTTCCCTCCTCGTCTGGGAACAACGCTGTCCGAAACGCCGACCACCTTAGCAGAACCCCGGTGCGGCGGCGAGCGCCCGGGTCAGTAGGACTTGCCCTCGTCCAGGAGTTCCTGGATCACCATGCGCACGTCACCGCAGTCGGGGCACAGGGGCAGGTCCTCCACCGGCAGGTACACGATCTGGGTGCGCCGGCACACCGGGCACACCACCTCCACGGGTTCCATCTGGCCGCGTTCCATGGGAGAATCCCGCCTCCATCCGGTTATCGTGACGTGAAACGCATTTTCGCAACGGGAAACCGGTTTATAGCAAATGGCCGGGGAGGCCACAAGCCGGAGGCTTGGGAGGCGCTGTGCTGGACCTGAAAAAGAGGCCGCCCTGGGTGGCCGAACTCCTGCTGGCCACGGTCACGGTGTTCTGGGGGGCCACGTTTCCAGTGGTCAAGGACGCGGTGGCCCAGGTGCCGGTGCTGTGCTTCCTGTGGATCCGGTTCGCCGTGGCGGCCGGGCTCCTCGCGCTCCTGGCCGGCCAGGGCCTCGCCACCCTGGACGCCCGCGGCATCCGGCGGGGCGTGGGGCTCGGCACGCTGTTGTTCCTGGCCTACCTGTTCCAGACCGTCGGCCTGGAGCGCACCACCGCGTCCAACGCGGGGTTCATCACCGGGCTGAACGTCGTGTGGGTGCCTCTCCTGGCCGGTCCGCTGCTGGGCAAGCCGCCCCGGCCGGGCGCGCGCCTGGGGGTCGGGTTGGCCGTGGCCGGGCTGCTGCTGCTGTCCTGGCACAGCCCGTGGCGGTTCGAGCCCGGAGACGCCCTGGTGGCGCTGTGCTCGGTGTTCGTGGCCCTGCACGTGCTGGGGCTGGACGCCCTGACCGAGGGGTACGACGGCCGGGCGCTCACCTTCGTCCAGATCGCCACCATGGCCGTGCTGGCGCTGGCGGGCAGCGCGGTGTTCGAGCCGGTGACCTGGCCCCGGGCGTGGACCGGCAGCCTGGTTTCGGCCGTGGTGATCACGGCCGTGTTCGCAACGGTGTACGCGTTCTGGGTGATGACCACGTTCCAGCGGTGGACCACCCCGACCCGGGCCGCCCTGGTGTACACCCTCGAACCGGTGTTCGCCGCCGTGTTCTCGGTCTGGCTGGCCGGGGAGCGCCTCACCGCCCTGGGCTGGACCGGCGGCGCCCTGATCGTCGGAGGCATGGTGGCGGCCGAGGCCCTGCCCGGCCGCCGGCCGAGGGCCGCCGAACGGTCCTGCTGACCGAGGCGCTCTCCAGGGTCTTCGGCTGTTGCGGCCAGGAGACGCCCGGCAGGGACCTTGCCCTGGGGGCTCATGCCCCGGCACCCACCTGCCGATCCGTCCCCGTGCGCCCCCTTTCCCCGGAGACAGCCCCATGGACCGACGCTGGCCGACCGTTTTCCTCGCCGTCCTCGCGCTCGCCATGGTCCCGCGAACGGGACGGTGCGCGGCCGCACCCGTTCTCCTCGCCCCGGCCGACGGCGCCGTGGTCCGGGGTGCGGACCTGCGGGTCGTGTACGCGGTGCCGGCCGGCACCCGGACGATCGTGCGGGTGGACGAGATCCCGTGGGACGGCCGCCGGGTGCCCGTCCCGGGGGACCGGGTGGACTTGGAGCACCTGTCGGTCCGCCTGGAAGAAGGCCGGCACCGGATCCGGGTGCTCGACGCCGAAACCGAGGCCGAACTCCTCGGGTTCACCGTGGTGTACGCGCCCCCGTACAGCACCCGGACCGCAGCCGGCCCGGGCGATCGTCCGTACGCGTTCCACACCCGGCAGGGGGAAGCCGCGTGTTCCGGGTGCCACAACCTGCCCGGAGAGTTCGAGACCGCACCCGACCGCCCCCTGAGCCCGGCGGGCAAGGTGTGCGCCGCGTGCCATCCCGGGATCGAGGCCGCCCCCAACCTGCACGGCCCGGTCGCGGTGTATGCGTGCTTCCAGTGCCACCGGACCGACTACGGCCCGGCCCGGTTCGCCGTCCGCTCCTCCGAGGCAGCCGGGTGCGGGGCGTGCCACGACGACTTCCTGGCTCGCATCCTGGGCCGGAAGAAGTACGTCCACGGCCCGGTGGCCACGGGGGCCTGCGTGGTGTGTCACGACCCCCACGGCGGCCGGACCAACGCGGTCCTGCGCCAGACGCCGCCCGGCTTGTGCCTGTTGTGCCACGCCCAGACGCTACCGCTCCCGGCCAGCCGGGAACTCCACGCAAAACTCGCGTGCACGGGCTGCCACGACCCCCACGGCGGCGCGACCGCGTTGCTCACGCGGCTGGAGGGCAACCCGTTGTGCCGCTCCTGCCACCCCGACATCGACCGCGACGGCGCCGGCCACCCCCTGGCCGGCCACCCGGTCCGCGCCGCGGTGGACCCGTCCAACCCGGCCCGGCCCCTGACCTGCCTGAGCTGCCACGACCCCCACGGCACCCGGGACGTGGCCCGGCTGGACATCGAACACAACGAGACGCTCCAGCGGCAGTTCTGCCGCAGGTGCCACTATTAGCAGGCTGCGGAAAAAGCAACCTGCTACGCGCCCCACGGAAGGGGCGCCAAATCGCGGGGCTTGAAAAGCCGAGTGATTTTAAAGGCCTCGACGATTCCGCAGGAAAGCGGAATCGGACGTTTCGTAGAAACGCCCAACGGGCGAGCCCCATGGATGGGGCGAGTCACGGGGCCGTCCCCGAGAAGCCGCCGCTGAAAAACCCACGGACGGGGTTTTTCAGCATCCTGTTACCAAATCCAACGAAAGTATTGCCAGATCCTTGCCCTTCCCCTTGGGTAGTGCGGGGTGGGGGACTGGTGGAGCGCCGGGTGCGGCCCCTCGGCTCGCCGCGCCGTTCGAACGTCCGGATCGTCTCCGGACGCCGAGGGTTCCGAGGTCGAGGCCCGGACCGACCGGCAAACAGCGGCATCACAAGGCGCGGCGATCGCGTGCCGCTACTGGCACCCGGCCGGAACCAGGCGCCCACCCCGCACTCCTGGCAATACAATTGCAGGTCTTGGTAGTCCGACAACTGGCCATAGCAGGCCAACGAAAGTTTTGCCGGATTCTCTCTTGGGGAAGTTCGGGGCGAGGTCCGGTGGAGCGCCGGGTGCGGCGCCTCAGCGAACCGCCCCCTCCTTGCGAAGGGCCTGTTCCACGTCGGGCCACAGCGCCCGCCCTTCCCCGTCCAGGTACTCCCGCAACCGGGAAACCCGGTCGGGTTCGCCCCGGACGGACAGGAGCACCGCGGCCCGCACCCGGGCCGCCCGGGGCAGGCTACCGGCCACGGCCCGCTCCAGGGCGTCCCACGCCCTGGGCTCGTCGAACAGGCTCACGGCCTCCACCGCCTGGACCGCGCCCGCCTCGGCCGGCGGCGCGGACAGATACCGCAGCAATTCGTCCAGACCCGGCTCGCCCAGGCGGTGCAGCGCCCGGCCCGCGAGCCACCCCAGATCCGGATCGGTGAGCCGGGCGGCCAGGACCGGTGCGCTCGAGGGCTCGCCGATCTCCCCCAGCACCCACAGGGCCGCGGCCCGGCGGCCGGGGGAGTCGTCTCCCAACTGCTCCTCCAGGAACGGCACCACCGCGGAGCCCAGGCGGACCAGGATCCGGGTGCGCAGGCTCATGCTCGGGTCGGTAGGGCTGGTGGACAGGAACAGGTCCGGCTTGTCCGCCCCCACCTTTTCGAGGGCGAGCCCAGCGAACCACCGCAGGTCCTGGTCGCGCAGCGCCTCCAGCAGGGGCTCCACCGACCGGCCGGTGCCCACCTCGATCAGCCCGGCGACGGCCGACACCCGCACCCTGCGATCGGGGTGGCGCAGCGCCTCGATCATGACCGGCTCGGCTTCCGAGCGCCCCAGCTCCCGCAGGGCATTGAGGGCCGCCACCACCACGTCCGGGTCGGGGTCGGCGCACGCCTCCATCAGGGGAGCGACCGCGACGGCCCCGTAGGCCGCCACGGATTTGCGGGCGGCCTCGACAACGTCGGGGACCGGATCGCCCAGGCGCTCTACCAACGCCGCGACCACGTACCGGGCCACGTCTGCCGAAACGTCCAGGGAGCCCAGGGCGAACGCCGCGTTCTCCCGCACGTGGGGATCAGGGTCGGACAGGGCCGAGGCCAGGGGTTCCGCCGCCAGGGGGTCCCCGATCCGGCCCAGCAGGTACGCGGCCTCCCGGCGGGTGCGCGCGTCCCCGGCAGACAGCGCCTGGACGATGGGTTCCACGGTCTTGCGGCCGTAGCGGACCAGGCAGTCCACGATGAACCCCTCCAGGGCCCGTCCTTCGCGGGACAACCGGGACAACACCGCCTCCGTCGCCCGGGTCCCCCCGACCTTGAGCAGAGACGACACCGCGTACATCCGCACCGGATCCCGGGGATCCTCCAGATACCGGATCAGGGTGGGGACCGCCCGGCGGTCCTGGATCTCCCCGAGCAGGTACAGGCAATCCACGGTGGTCTGCTCGTCGGCCTCCTCGAGGAGTTCCACCAGCGGGGTCACGGCAGGGGAGCCCATCCGGACCAGGACGCCACCGATCAACCAGTTGTTGTGGGTGCGGCGCATCTCCGAGACGAGACGCGGGACCACCCGGGGACCGAGGGAAGCCAGGGCTTCCATGGCCTCGAGGGCGGCGGGCAGGTCTTCGCCGGAAAGGACCCCGATCAGGGCCTCCACCCGGCCGTCGAACGTGGGAGCCGCCAGGGCGGCGCGGACCGCCGGGCTGCCGTGGGCCGCCCCCCGGGGCATCGTGCGCATGGCCCCGGGGGCGGGAACCGCCAGAAACAGCACGAGCCCGGCGACCACCCACGCCGGCCAGCCGCGGCGAGCCGGCGCGGACCGTTCACCCGGGATCACTTCTGGCAGGCGGGATCCGCAAGAAGCTCGTCCAGGACGAACGGCACCTCGCTGATCCCGTCGGCGTAGTCCCCCACGTGGGTGTACCGGAGCTTCCCCTGGCAGTCGCTGACCACCTTCAGGGGGATCGGACCCGAGAGGCCGTAGATCTTGGTGGCCACGGTGTACTCGGTGTCCAGCAGGAGGGGATAGGTCAGGCCGAACTTCTCCTTGAGTTCCTGGATCCTGGCCCGGTCGTTCTTGTCCCCCCGACTCAGGGTGACCCCGATCAGTTGGTACCCCTTGTCTTTGTAGTCCTCGTACTCTTTCTGGAGCCGGGGCATCTCGGATTTGCAGATGTCGCACCAGGTCGCCCAGAACTCGAGCATGATCACCTTCTTGCCCAGGAACGCGTCCAGGGACAGTGTCTTGCCCGTGCCGAACTCCTCCAGGGCGAACGTGGGCGCGTCGTCGCCGATGTTGAGCCGCATGGCGGTTTCCTGGGCGTACGCACCGCGTGCCCCGAACCACGCCAGCACGGCCGCTGCGATCACCCCCGTCACTACCCTTCGATTCCGTACGCGCATCTTCGGCTCCTTGGCGG